>DATEIA010000338.1:0-4290 GCA_035279305.1 Rhizomicrobium sp. | reverse complement strand
GACCAATTTGCCTGCGTCATGGCTATCGCTCCTGGCTGCCAGGGTGGGCTCCAACGACCCCCCGGTCACTAGATACAGTATCCCTGCCTTGGTAGCGCACAAGCGTTACGGTGCATCCGGACAGGCCTTGTCCACATGATTCCGGTTCTTGGACCCGGGCAGCGCGCCTCCGATCCCGCAACAGCAGGGCTGCGATGCTGATCCGCGGGGTTGTCGGCGCGTCACGGAAAGCAGATAAACAGCTCCTTCAACCCCGATTTGTATTTTTATTTCAAACCCGGGGCGTTAGGCGCGAGCCGGACTGCCCCAACAAAGGAGGAGGATCGTCTCGTGTTTCCGGCTTTGCTTCCCACCTATAATCGGACGGATGTCGCCTTCGTCCGTGGCGAGGGCTCGTACCTTTTCGCCGAGGATGGCAAGCGATACCTGGATTTTGGGGCGGGCATCGCCGTCAACGCCTTCGGCCACGCCAATCCCCGGCTGGTGGCGGCTCTGACCGCGCAGGCGGGAAAATTGTGGCACACCTCCAACCTCTACCGGGTGCCGGGCCAGGAAAGCCTGTCCAAAAAACTGGTGGCCAACACCTTTGCAGACACCGCTTTCTTCACCAATTCGGGGACCGAGGCGATCGAGCTCGCCATCAAGATGGCGCGTCGCTATCAGTTCGTCAGCGGCCATCCCGAACGCTTCCATATCGTCAGCTTCGAGGGCGCCTTTCACGGCCGCACCTATGCCGCGATCAATGCCGGCGGCAACGAGAAGTATCTCGAAGGTTTCGGACCGCATATGCCGGGGTTCGACCAAGTCCCGTTCGGCGACCTGGAAGCAACCAAAAAGGTCATCGGCCCGCAGACCGCTGCCATCCTGATCGAACCCATGCAGGGCGAGGGCGGGGTACGCACGGTCGCGCCGGAATTCCTGCGCGCCCTGCGCAAATTGTGCGACGACAAGGGCCTGTTGCTGATCTTCGACGAGATCCAGACCGGCCTGGGCCGTACCGGAAAGTTCTTCGCCTATGATTGGCTGGGTTTCGCGCCCGACATCATGACCGTGGCCAAGGCTTTGGGCGGCGGTTTCCCCGTCGGTGCGGTGTTGGCCACGGCCGAGGCGGCCAAAGGCATGACCGTGGGCACCCATGGCACCACTTATGGCGGCAATCCCCTGGCCATGGCGGTGGGCAATGAAGCCATCGACATGATTCTGGAGCCGGGCTTCCTCGACCAGGTCAACAAAATCGCCAACTATCTGCATCAGCAGCTTGGCGCCTTGGTGGCTGGCCATCCGGGCGTGTTCGAAAGCGTGCGCGGCCAAGGCCTGATGATCGGGCTCAAAATGAAGGCCGATGCGTCCGCCTTCATCGCCACGGCGCGGGCCAACGGCCTGGTCGTGCTGCCGGCGGGCGACAATGTGGTGCGCCTATTGCCGCCTTTGACCCTGAGCGAGGCCGAAGCCCGCGAGGGAATCGAATTGCTGAACAAGACCGCTTCCCAGATGGAAGCGCAGAAAGCTGCCGCACAATGAATGCCCCTCTGAAGAACAAGCCCCGGCATTTCCTGGACCTGTCGGACCATGACGGTGCCACCTTGAAGGCCATCATCGCCGACGCCAGGAAGCGCAAGCTGGCGCGCGGCGGTTTGCCCAAGGGGCTCCCCGATGCCGACCAGCCGTTGAACGGCAAGGTGCTGGCGATGATCTTCGACAAACAGTCCACCCGCACGCGCATCTCCTTCGATATGGCGGCGCGGCAGCTGGGCGGTTCCACCCTGATGCTGACCGGCAACGAAATGCAGCTGGCGCGCGAGGAAACCATCGCCGACACGGCGCGGGTGATCTCGCGCTATGTCGATGCGGTGATGATCCGCCTGCTGGACCATGAAATGGTGGAAGACCTGGCGGCCAACGCCGCGATTCCGGTCATCAACGGCCTGACCAAATGGTCCCATCCTTGCCAGATCATGGCGGATATACTGACCTATGAGGAGCATAAAGGTCCCATCGCCGGCGCCACCGTGTGCTGGAGCGGCGACGGCAACAATGTGCTGACCAGCTGGGTGCATGCGGCGGTGAAATTCGGCTTCAAGCTCAATGTCGCCTCGCCCCGGGAGTTGACGGTGGATGCGGAGACCCGCGACTGGGCCGCGCCCAGCGGGCTGGTGACGTTCACAACCGATGCGGAAGCCGCGGTGGAAGGCGCCGATTGCGTGGTCACCGACACCTGGGTTTCGATGGGCGACGACAATGCCACCAAACGCCAGAACTTGCTCAAACCCTATCAGGTCAATGCGGCTCTGATGAAACGGGCCAACAAGAATGCCCTATTCATGCACTGCCTGCCCGCCCATCGCGGCGATGAAGTCACCGACGAAGTGATCGACGGGCCGCAATCGGTGGTGTTCGACGAGGCGGAAAACCGCCTGCACGCCCAAAAGGCGATCCTGGCCTGGGCGCTGGGCTGAACTTGAACTTTGTTGGGTTGAACTTTGTTGGGTTGAATTGGCGCGGTTCCAGCGCCATATGGCCAGCCAATGCCTGACAAGATGGCTTCTCAGCCGCCCTCCCATGGCGACTTCGTTCTGCCGTTCGATATCGCCAGAAGCGGCGTGCGCGGGCGTCTCGTCCGTTTGGATGCGGCGTCTGCCCGGGCGCTGGGCGCCCATGCCTTGCCGGAGCCCGCCGCCCGGGTGGCGGGGGAAATGGTCGCGCTGAGTGCCTTGCTGGGAACCGCGCTGAAACTGGACGGGCGGCTGACCATTCAGACCAAGGGCGATGGTCCGCTGGATCTGGTGACCGCCGACTATTATGGCGCTGATGTCGAGCCGGAAAAAGGCACTAGCGACAGCCTAGTGCCCCGGCGACATCGCGGCGTGCGCGGCTATGCCCGGCTGGATGCATCGCGTTTCGATATTCTGGCGGACAAGAATTTCGCCGCGCTGGCGGGCAAGGGCGTGCTCGCCATCACCATCGAACCCAAGCTGGGCGGCAAGACCTATCAGGGGATTGTCGAGCTTTCGCCCGACGGCATCGGTTCCTCGGCCGAAACTTATTTTGCGCAAAGCGAGCAGTTGCCCACGGTGATCAAGCTTGCCGCCGCGCCGCTCTATGTCGCCGGCGATCCGGCGCCGCACTGGCGCGCCGGCGGCATCATGCTGCAGATGACTCCGGATTCGGCAAAGGAAGGGCTGGACAGCAAATCCGATGATTGGGAACGCCTGTCCTTGCTGCTTAAGACGGTGGAAGACATCGAGCTGGTCGATACCAGCCTGGCGCCGGAAACTCTGTTGTGGCGTCTGTTCCATGAAGACGAAGTGCGGGTGCAGCCGCCTGAGCCGGTGATCTTCCGCTGTGACTGCGATGGCGCCCGCATTACCCAGGTGCTGAAAAGCTATGCGCCGCAAGAACGCGAAGGCCTGGCCGATGCCGACGGCGTCATCCGGGCGCGTTGCGAATTTTGCGGCAAGACCCATGAAATCGGGCCGGAGGCGTTGGGATAATTTCCCCACCCTTGATGAAAGGGGGGGCGCGTGCCGGCCACGGACCGCCAGCGTCTCCATTGCCCTTCGGTCCAACATCGCCGCGCGTGACGTCAAAATGGGCGATGCTTGGCATAGCATTCACCAACATAGCGGTTTGGCTCGATGGCCCTGTTGCCACGCGAGTCCACATAGATGTTGTCCACCGTAACCAGGCCGGAATTGCGATTTATTCCGTATTGCGTGTGGGTTGCCCCGCCAAATCCATTGCGATTGACGGTTTGCCATCGAATCTGGCTTTGCGTGATGGTGACGGGATGTTCGCCAATCCGGGAATGCGCAAAATCCAGCATCAATGGGCTCCATTCGGCCGATCCGGTTATGCACTGAAGAGCCAGGGTTTCCAGCGGCGGAGTCGTGCACGATGCCGCGGCGGCCAGGAACGGAATAGCTCTCAGCGTCTTCAATATGCACTGCGGAAATAGGCTGAGACGTTTCATGGAGGATAGACCGGCGGCAGATAGCGTGCCGCAATCGGGCCCAGTCAGGCCCACATCTTCAATTGGGCTTTGATCCAACCATTTTTCCCGTCCGGGTTCCTCCCGCAAAAGAAAGGGGTCAGAATGACGCCTTCGCGATCACTTTCCGCAGAAACGCCTCACACGCCTCAAGCTCACTGAGCGCGCAAAACTCATCCGGCCGGTGTGCTTGGTCGATGGAGCCGGGGCCGCAGATCACCGCCGGAATTCCGTAGGACTGGAAATGCCCGGCCTCGGTGCCATAGGCCACCGCTTCCACCCGGTTGGCGCCGGTCAATTCC
>DATEIA010000337.1:0-7657 GCA_035279305.1 Rhizomicrobium sp. | reverse complement strand
CGGCGCCAGCCCTCCCATCACCATATCGGTGACGGAATCGCCCAGCAGGAAGCGCGCCGAGGTCATCAGCGCCAACGGCAACAGGTTGGCGACATACATCTTGATGTTGCTGCCGCGCGCCACCACCAGGCTGGCGATCACGGCCATCACGCAGGCCGCCAGGAACATGTGGTTGAGGGCATTGCCTGGTTCCCAGCACAGCCAGGCCATCAAGCCCCAGGCGGCGCTGCTCAAAGCCTGGATCGCGACAAAACCGTGCAGCCAGGAATTCACCTCCTCTTCGTTGTCGCTGTAATTTTGATACGCCGTTGCCATCAGGGCGCTGGCGCCCATGGCTGCGGCCACCACCACAGGCAGAAACAGCGTGGACGCAAAGCTGACATTGCCGAAAGTTCCGGTGGAGCAGAGAATGGCGGCGGCGGCGGCCCAGATCGGCGCGATCACGCAGGTATTGCGCGCCGTGGCAGCGGCCAAGGAGAGCTGCGCCTTCAAGACGCGCGGCTCACTCTCCTGGCCTTCCGCGAGAATCCGAAAAATCGACACGCAAGGAAACCTTTTCCTCTACCGGGCCATTATGGCGGGCGGCTCTTAATAAAGGCTTGGGCCCCGTATTTTCACTTGCCCTCCTTTGGGCTCGCTTTTCATGGTTGAGGAAAAGTAAAACAGGGGTGAAAAGCGCCCGATTCGCGCTTTTCACCGGATATTCCGTTCACCCTGAAATGTCATCAATTCCGCCATGGCCAAAAACAACCCCGACCTGTTCGACAACTCTTCCTCCTCATCCAAGGCCTATACCGCCAAGGACATCGAGGTACTGGAGGGGCTGGAACCCGTGCGCCGCCGCCCCGGCATGTATATCGGCGGCACCGACGTTAACGCGCTGCACCATCTGGCGGCGGAAATCATCGACAATTCCATGGACGAAGCGGTGGCCGGACATGCCACCCGCATCGAGCTGGAACTCAAGGCGGACAACATCCTGTCGGTGCGCGACAATGGCCGCGGCATCCCGGTGGACCCGCATCCCAAATTCAAGAACAAGTCGGCGCTGGAAGTGATCATGACCACCCTGCATGCCGGCGGAAAATTCGACGGCAAGGCCTATGACACCAGCGGCGGCCTGCATGGCGTGGGCGCCTCGGTGGTCAATGCCTTGTCGGAATGGATGGATGTGGAAGTGGCGCGCGACAAGCACGCCCACAAAATGCGCTTCGAGCGCGGCCATGCAATCGGAAAATTGAAGGATCTGGGCGCGGTCAACCGCCGCGGCACCATCACCACCTTCAAGCCCGATGTGAAGATTTTCGCGGACGCGCAATTCTCGCCCGCCCGCTTGCACCGCATGGCCAAGTCCAAGGCCTATCTGTTCCGGGGGGTGGAGATCCGCTGGACCTGCGATCCTTCGCTAATCCAGGACGAAACCCCAGCCGAGGATGTGCTGAAATTCCCCGGCGGCTTGCTGGATTTCCTGAAAAGCGAAGTCGGCAAGGCCCAGACCGTGACGCCGCGCGATTTCTCAGGCCGCACCGAGAACAAGGACGGGACTACAAAGGGCAAGGGGGGCGCAGTGGAATGGGCGGTCACCTGGGCGCCGTCGCGCGACGCCTTCATCCGCACCTATTGCAACACCATTCCCACACCTGCGGGCGGCACCCATGAACAGGGTTTGCGCAATGCCCTGACCAAGGCACTGCGCGCCCATGGCGAGCGGGCGAACAACCGCAAGACTGCCCTCATCACCGCCGAGGATGTGATGGACGCCGCCTGCGCGGTGCTGTCGGTCTTCATCCGCGAGCCGGAATTTCAAGGCCAGACCAAGGACAAGCTGTCCTCGCCCGATGCCCAGCGCCTGGTGGAAAATGTCGTGCGCGATCACTTCGACCATTGGCTGGCGGAGAGCCCGGCGGAAGCCGACAAGCTGCTCGGCTTTGTGATCGACTGCGCCGAAGACCGGCTGAAGCGCCGCCAGGAAAAGGAGGTCAGCCGCAAGGCGGCGACCCGCAAGCTGCGGCTGCCCGGCAAACTCTCCGACTGCAGCCGCGATGAAGCCATGGGCACGGAAATTTTCCTGGTGGAAGGCGACAGCGCCGGCGGCAGCGCCAAGCAGGCGCGCGACCGCGCCACCCAGGCCATCCTGCCCCTGCGCGGCAAAATCCTGAACGTGGCCGCCGCCGCCGCGGGCAAGCTGCAACAGAATCAAGAACTCAGCGACCTGGTACAGGCGTTGGGCTGCGGCACCGGCGCCAAGTATAACGAAGAGCAATTGCGCTATGAGCGGGTGATCGTGATGACCGACGCCGATGTCGACGGCGCCCATATCGCCTCGCTGCTGCTGACGTTTTTCTATCGCGAAATGCCGGAGCTGATCGCCGGCGGACATCTCTATCTCGCCATGCCGCCGCTCTATCGCCTCACCCAGGGCGGCAAGACCATCTATGCCCGCGACGATGCCGACCGCGAGCGGATTCTCAAAAAGGAATTCCGCGCCGGCGCCAAGGTGGAAGTCTCCCGCTTCAAGGGCCTGGGCGAAATGATGCCGGCGCAGCTCAAGGAAACCACCATGCGGCCAGGTCATCGCACCCTGTTGCAGGTTCACATTCCCAGCGACGACATCCAGCAGACCGAGAGCCTGTTCGAGCGGCTGATGGGCAAGAAGCCGGAACTGCGCTTCCAATTCATTCAGGAGAACGCCGAGTTTGCGCGCGAGGCGGTAGACGTTTGACGCCGGCAGATAAAGCAGGAGACCAATCTCGAGCGCCGCACATCGCGGCGCGACCATCCGCTGCCGAAAGATCCCTTCCCCCTTCGTGCGAAGCACAAGAAGGGGGAAGGTGTCACAACGAGGTGTTTGCGGAGCAAACCCGAGTTGTGACGGATGGGGGTCAAATAACAGGAGGCATGATGGACAACCAGACCAAGGAATCGCTGGAAGCGGCCGTGTTCCGCCGGTTGGTGGCGCACTTACGCCAGCGCACCGATGTGCAGAATATCGACATGATGATCACCGCCGGTTTCTGCCGCAACTGCCTGGGCGACTGGTTTGGCGAGGCGGCGGCTGAAAAAGGCATCAGCCTCGACAAGGAACAGGCCCGCCAACAGGTCTATGGCATGCCGACCGAAGAATGGAAGGCAAAATATCAGAAGGACGCAACGCCCGAGCAGAAGGCCGCTTTCGCCGCCTCGCAAAAGCACTCATAGCAACTAGCGCGCCGGTATCGCGATCTTGGCCGCCAGCACAGTACGGTCGCCGCCTTGAGAGGGCACGGCGAGAGAAGCGCGCGCCGCAAGCAGCTTTGCCCCTTCCGGCGGCAAGCCGGAGCGATAGGCCCGCAAGTCCAGCATGACCGGCCGCGACGATCCCAGCCGCAGGATCATGCGAACGCTGCCGCAATCGGGTGTGCTGCAGACGATGGCGGTGCGCTTTTCATGTTCAAGAACCGTGATGCCGCCCACCGTGGCGGCCCGCAGCTTGGCGTCAGCCGGAACATCCAGTACCACGCCGTCACCTTCCGCCTTGAGATCCAGGGTCACGATATCGCCCAGCCGCGTTACAGAGGCCGATGGCGCGGGATATCGCGCCACGCCCGCCGGGGCGACATAACCGGTCTCCACCATGCGCCGCGGCACCGGTGAAAATTGCGCGGCGGCCCGCAGGCTTTGCGGAAGCCGCGGCACCGGGTCTGCCAGCCACCAGGCTTTTCCCGCGCTTTCGACATAGCGAAGATTGAGCCGCTGCGGCGCGAATCTGCTGTAAGCGGGCTGCAAGCCCGCCGCCACGGCAAGCCCAACAGCCAGTACCAGCGACAGTACCGCCGCAGGGCCTTTGCCTTTCGCCGCCGTCAGCAAAGGCAATAGCGGCAGAAGCGCGAAAGCTGCCGTGACTGTGAACAAGGGATGCAAGCGCAGCCCCATGATCGCTTCGCCGCCCTGGTTGAGACCCAGCCAGATCACCAGCCCGGCCAGGGCGGCGATGAACAGCGCCAGATTGCGCGCCCTCGCCCATAGCAAGGACGCCGCCACCAAAGCGGGAAAAAGAAAGTAAGGCGTCAATCCCGGCGCCCAGATGGCGCAAAGGATCGCCAGACCCGCCAGCCACAGCCAGCAGGCGATGGCACCGGCGCGTCCCGCCACCAACAAGGCCATGGCAAAGACGCCGAACGAAAGCGACAGGCGCAGCCGGAGCGGAAAGGCGAAAGACGGATCGGCATTTCCGGATATCCAGGCCGCCAGACCATGAAGCAGAAAACCGATTCCGATACATCCCGACAACAACAAAAGCGGCATCAGTGCGGCTGCCAGCCATGGCTTGATCGTCTGCCGCTCGCGCCGCCATCCGGTCAAGGCGATCAGCACAAAGGCGGCAATGGACAGAGGCAGCGACCAGCTTTGCGGCAGCCGCGGCAACCAGCGCCCCAGCACATCCAGATAGATCGCATTTCCGCTTTTCAGACCGGCGAGATCGGCGTGGCTCAGCGCATCGGTCAAACCCAGTAGATTGTCGCCATGCTGCTGCAGGGTGCGCGGATCGATATTCTCGCGGCGGTCCAGTGGGGTGTGATACTGCGCGGCGTTGCCGATGAAGGCGAAGTTGTAGCCGGTCAGGCCTGCCGCCAGGAATGGACTCATGTCGGTGTCGTTGGGCAGGTATTTGTAGATTTCAGCATAGAGCGAAGAGGCGGCGTAATGCGGCACCGCGCGGGCATAGATGCCGATCAGCCGCGCATCGCCTGCGCCGGTCTGGAACAGATGGCTGGGTCCCTGGTTGCCGCGCGCCTCCATATTGATCACTGCCCCGGTCCGGGCGCGCGCCATGGGATCACGCAGATAGGCGGCCGCGCCCAGCAGCCCGTTCTCCTCGCCATCGGTGAACAGCGCGATGATGGGGTGCCCGGGCGGCAAGTTACGCGCCTTCAAGGCGCGGATGGATTCCAAAATCGTAGCGACGCCGGATGCGTCGTCGCCCGCCCCGGGACCGGCGGCGACAGAGTCGCCATGCGCCATCAGCAAAATCTCCTTGCCCTGCCCCGGCGCCACGCTTGCGATGATGTTGTTGACGGTGCCGCAGGAAATCGCGCCCCAACGGTCTTCGCCGTAACAGCTCATCTGGGTTTGCATACGGGCGGGCACGCCCAGATCGGCCAACTCTTTCAGAATCCGGTCGCGCACCGCCGCATTTTCCGCCGATCCGGCCGGGTGTGGCCGCTCGTCGCCGAGAATGCGGCTCAGCACGGCATCGGCGCGGGCGGCGGAGAATTGGGTGGCGGGCGCCTCCAGGCCCAAGGCTTGCGGCTGCGACCGGCCATAGGCATTCAGCAACCAGATGCCGGCGGCCAGCGCCGCCAAGGCCCAAATCCGTCCCAAAATCGCCCTCGAGTTCCGTGAAAGCTAAGAAAATACAGGCATATCTTGCATTTTCGAGGAATATCCCTATTGTGCGCTGCGATAAGAGTCGTATCGCCATCCGGGCATACGGCCATGGGCGCCACACGTCGCGCCCCTTTTCAGGAGCGTGCTACGACCAGTGTGACGACCTCCGGCGCGGAAGCCGGACTAATCGAAGTTATTGAAAACCCTCAATCTTCGACCCAAGACACCCCAGATAGCCCTGTGGTGAAAACCGGCTTTGACAGTCTGGGCCTCGCCCCGAACGTTCTCAAGGCGGTGGCCGATAGCGGCTACACCACCCCGACCCCGATCCAGGCACAGGGCATTCCCCATGTGCTGCAGCGGCGCGACATGATCGGCATCGCCCAGACCGGCACCGGCAAAACCGCCAGCTTCACCCTGCCCATGATCGAGATGCTGTCGCGCGGCCGTTCCAAGGCCCGCATGCCGCGCGCCCTTGTGCTGGAACCGACCCGCGAACTGGCCGATCAGGTGGCGGAAAGCTTCGACCGTTACAGCAAATATTCCAAGCTCAGCCATGCGCTGTTGATCGGCGGCGTCTCGATGGACGAGCAGGTCAAGAAGCTGGATCGCGGCGTGGACGTGCTGATCGCCACCCCCGGCCGGCTGATGGATCATTTCGAGCGCGGCCGTATCCTGCTCTCCCAGGTCAATATCCTGGTGATCGACGAAGCCGACCGCATGCTGGACATGGGCTTCATTCCCGACGTGGAAAAGATCTGCAAGCTGCTGCCCTTCACCCGCCAGACGCTGTTCTATTCCGCCACCATGCCGCCGGAAATCCAGCGCCTGACCGACCAATTCCTGCACAATCCGGTGCGCATCGAAGTCTCGCGCCCCGCCACCACTGCCGCCAACATCACCCAGGAAGTGGTGGAAATTCCCGCCAATGACTGGGCCAAGCGCGAGGCGCTGCGCCGGCTGATCCGCGAAGCCGAACCGACGCTGAACAACGCCATCGTCTTCTGCAACCGCAAGCGCGACGTGGATGTGGTGGCCAAAAGCCTGGCCAAGCACGGCTTCGACGCGGCCCCGATTCATGGCGACCTCGATCAATCGCTGCGCACCAAGACCCTGGATAAATTTCGCGCCGGCGAACTCAAGATCCTGGTCGCCAGCGATGTCGCGGCACGCGGGTTGGACGTTCCTGCTGTCAGCCATGTGTTCAATTTCGATGTGCCGATCCATGCCGACGATTATGTCCACCGCATCGGCCGCACCGGGCGCGCCGGGCGCAGCGGCGCCGCCTATATGCTGGCCTCGCATCGCGACGGCAAATATCTGGAAGCCATCGAAAAGATCACCGGACAGAAACTGGCGCGGCGCGAGATGATGGACATCGAGGTGCGCGAGGAAAGCCGTCCGCGCCGCGATGACCGCGGCGGCAAAGGGGGACGCAACACCCGCGATCGCGGCCGCGGCCAGGGCGGCAAGCATCACGATCGCCGCCCGCCCGGCGGTAAATTCCACGATCAGGTCGCCAGCATGGAGCCTGTGGAGGCCACCGCAAGCCCTATGCCGGCCCAGACCGAGGCGCCGGTCCAGGCCCCGCGTCCGGATGTCCAGAAGCCGAGCCATCAAGGCAAGCGGCACCAGGACAAGCCGCGTGAAGATCGGCCGCGCGAGGCTCATCACGCCCGGCATGAAAAACGGCCCCATCCGGAAAAGCGCGGCAGTCAGCGGCAACATAACGAGCAGGCCGCCCGCAGCGAGGCCGTGGACAAGAGCGATTTGCCGGCCTTCCTGTTCCGCCCGGTGCCGGTGAAAAAACCCGACCCGCAATAGGCGGTTCCGCGCGTCTTCCTTGCCCGGCTTCCGGCCTAAGCGCTTGCAAAATCAGCGTTAAGTTGCGGTGAATGACAATGTCTCAGGCTTGAAAAACGCTGGCACTTAACGCTTTTTATACAGCGCGACGTGCAAACTTGGCCGCATAAGGCTTAGCCTGACGGGGATGTCGGACGTGTTCGGTCACAATCGTGAGCAGAATATTGCAAAAACGGCGCTCGCGCTGATGGCCGAGGTCGGCGTCACCGCGATTCCCGACAATTTCGAACTCTTCTATGCCTACACGTCGGGTGAGAACCCGGCTTTGACTCAGGTGATGTCGGCCTTCATCAAGACCAAGAAGCCTTTCACCGCCGAAGTTCTCACCGACCTGCGCCTGCGTTGCCTGTCGGGCGCGCGCACCGCCATCGCGATGGAATCGGTGGGCGGCAATATCGAGACCCTGATCGCCGACATGCTGGGCAAG
>DATEIA010000336.1:0-8459 GCA_035279305.1 Rhizomicrobium sp. | reverse complement strand
GACGCCGCCGCTCCCCCGGCCGCGCCTGCCGCCGCCGCTCCGGCGCCTGCCGCTGCCGACAAGCCCGCGGCCGCACCGGCAGAAGCGCCGGCGCAATACAGCCTTGGCCACATCTGGACGGAAGGCACCTGGATTTCGAAGGCGATCCTGATCGTGCTCGCGATCATGTCGGCCGGCACCTGGTACATCTTCTTCACCAAGTGGATCGAGCAGCAGCGTATTCTGGGTCAGGCGACCCAGGTCGAGAAGAAGTTCTGGACCTCGGCCACCCTGAATGAAGGCGTGGACAAGCTGCCCAAGACCTCCGTGTTCCGCGGCATCGCCGAAGCCGGCCTCAAGGCTTCGACCGGCGGTACCACCCTGGTCGGCCTGAACGACTGGATCGGCATGACCCTCACCCGTCAGCTGGAAGACGCCAATGCCCGTCTGCAGGGCGGTATCGCCTTCTTGGGCTCGGTCGGTTCGGTCTCGCCGTTCGTCGGTCTGCTCGGAACCGTCATGGGTATCTTGAACGCGCTGATCGGCATCGGTGTCGCCGGTCAGGCCTCGATCGACAAGGTTGCCGGCCCGGTCGGTGAAGCGCTGATCATGACCGCCATCGGTTTGTTCGTCGCGGTTCCCGCAGTGTTGCTGTACAACTATCTCGTCCGCCGCAACAAGGTGATCACCGAAAAGCTGCGCGCCTTCGCCGGCGACCTGCAGGCCTATCTCATCAGCAAGAGCAAGTAGTAAGCTCGCGCTAGAGATAGCCACCCGGAGATAAAACCATGGCCATCGACGTCCAACATGCCGTCGAAGATGATGAAGCGGAACTGAACGTCACGATCAATACCACCCCGTTGGTGGACGTGATGCTGGTGATGCTTATCATCTTCCTGGTCACCATTCCGGTGATCTTGAAGACGGTGCCGCTGCAGTTGCCGACCTATCGCAACATTGTCACCCAGACCAAACCGGAAAATATCGTGATCGCCGTCACCACCGACGAGACGGTTTATTACAACAATGTTCCGGTCGATCAGCCGGCGATGCTGCAGAAGTTCGTCGAGGCCTTGAAGTCGGCGGCGGCTGCCAACAAGCCCTTGCCAGAAGTGCATATTCGCGGCGACAAGAATGTGCGTTTCGAGGCGATCGGCCGAGTCATCCTGGCCTGCCAGCGGGCCGGCATCCAGAAAGTGGGGTTCATCACCGAACCGCATGCTCTGGAAGCCAACAGCTATTGAGGTAATTCGCCATGGCAATGAGTACAAGCACGGCTGACGGCGAAGTGATGGTGGAAATGAACACCACGCCGCTGATCGACGTGATGCTGGTTCTTCTGACGCTTCTGATCATCACCCTGCCGATCCAGACGCATGCGGTGAAGTTGGACATGCCGCAGCCGAACCCGAATCCGCCGACCTTCATTCCGCCGACCGTGGAACTGGGCGTGGACTTCGACGGCACCGTCACCTGGAACGGGGTCGCGGTGGACCGGGGAACCATGGATTCCTATCTGGCCGATATCGGCAAAAAGCCGTCGGATCAGCAGGACGAAATCCATGTCAGTCCCAACCGGCTGGCCAAATATGACGCCGTTGCCGTGGTGCTGGCCGATGCCCAGCGCCTGGGCGCGACCCATATTGGTTTTAGCGGGATTGACCAGTATAATTAGGCTGTGAGGGTCATAGCCGCAGGGTACAAAGCGTGCGGCAACCCCGCACGCTTTTCCCCTTTTATGATGGATGTGAAAGAGGTCGTGTTATGACTGTCCGTGTTGTGTGTGCCGCTGCTGCTGCGGTTTTTATCAGCACCGCCGCTATGGTGGCCTTTGTCCCCGCGGTCCAGGCTCAGACCGCGACGGTGAGCGCCCATGTCGGCGCCCTGTTGCAGGAAGCCCAGAACCTGGCCAAGGCGGGAAACTGGAAAGGCGCCGCGGCCAAGGTGAACGAGGCTGAAGGCCAGGCCAACAAGACTGCCGCCGACACCCAGATCATCAGCCAGATGAAGCATTTCATCGCCGTGTCGTCCGGCGACACCTCCACCCCGGCTGGTGCGAAGGCCAAGTTCGCGACCGACTATAATGCCGGCAAGTACCGGGACGTAATCGCCGACGGCGAGATCCTCAAGAAGATGAATGCCTTGGACGCCCAGTCGGCCCTGATTGTCGGCCAGGCCTATTACAAGGGCAACGATTTCGCCGGTTGCGTGCGCTACACCAAGACTTTGGGCGGTTCCGACACCGCGCTGGAACTTCTGGCCCGCTGCTCCTACGAAACTGGCGACGAAGCGACCCAGCGTCAGGCGCTGGAGCAGCTGGTGGCCCGCGGCGGCAAACCGGAACATTGGAAGCTGTTGCTCAAGCTGGGTGAGCGCGCCCGCGGCCTGTCCGATCACAACACCCTGGACATCAACCGCCTGCGCTTGTTGACGAACAGCATGAGCGGCAAGGACGATTACATCTCCCTCGTCCAGTTCGCCCTGCAATTCAAATGCGGTGCCGAGGCTCAGGCCGCGATGGAAAAGGGTATCGCCGCCAAGGTATTGACCGACGACCGCTCGCTGCGCCTGTTGGCGAACGCCAAGGCGACGGCTGTCCTTAACCAGACCGAAAGGGCCAAGGCGCTGGCCGCCGCCAATGCCGCGCCCCAGGGCGACGATCTGGTTACTGTGGGCGAGATGATGATCGGCGAAGGCAAGGCCAAGGACGCAATCGCCATGATCCAGACCGGCATGAAGAAGCCGCTCAAGGACGCCAGCAATGCCCAGATCCGCTTGGGCCAGGCCTATCTCGCCGCCGGCCAAAAAGCTGAAGCCAGGGCCGCATTCGCCAAGGTGAAGACGCCCGAAAAGGACGCCATGGTCGCCCATCTCTGGACCCTGGCGGCTCGCTAGCCGTCGCTGGCCTTTTGGCCTCCGGGTTCGTCGCGCCTTCGCTCATGCACGTTTTAGTGCACTTCGCTCGGCGCTCCTGCCCGGCGACCAAAATGCTGCGCGACGTTCGCCGTTGTAACAGCAAACGGGCGCGGGAATTGTCTCCGCGCCCTTTTTTTCTACCGTTGCGCAGCCAGGATGGCGACGACTCTCACAATGGCCCTTTGAAGACCATTTTCTTGGAAAGGGTGAAATTGAACACCAGTCCCAGCAACACGCCCAGGACCAGCGCCACGGTCAGATCATTGAGAGGTGGGGGCGCAAAGCGCACCAGCACGGAATAGAGTCCGACATTGACCAGTCCGCCCACCGCATTGGCGCCCAGGAAACGCAGCCATTCCTTGACGGTTGCGACCGGCCCGCGCGCGCGGGTGTCGGAAAAGGTGAAATAGCGGTTGCCCACCCAGGTAAAGGTGGCGGCGCAGAACCAGGACACCACACGACCGGCATAGGGCCCGGTACCCCAATGCACCATCAATTGCAGGACGATCCAATCGACCGGCACGCCCAGCGCGCCGATCGCCGCGAAGCGCAAGAAGGAAAGGCGCCCCAGGGCCGCCAGCAGCTTGCTCATTTCAGGTCTTGCGGGCCCGGTATGGCGAGATAGGCCATGCGTTTGGCTTCCCAGCGGCCGCGGGTCACGGTGTCCAAAATCAGCCCGCAGGTCAGCGACAGGCAGGCTATCACCATCAAACCGGTGGCCAGCACGGCGGTGGGCAGGCGCGGCACCAGCCCGGTATGGAGATACTCCGAGACCACCGGCGCCCCGATCAGCGCCGCGACGGCGGCGAAGAGCAGCGCAATGGTGGAGAAAAACACCAAGGGCCGTTCCTCGCGCACCAGATAGGCGATGGTGCCCAGGATGCGCAAACCGTCGCGATAGGTGTTCAGTTTGCTGACCGAACCCAGGGGCCGCTCCTTGTAACGGGTGTCCAGCTCGGTCATCGGCATCATCAGGCGCACCGCATGGACGGTCAGTTCCGTCTCGATGGCAAAACCTTCGGCGGTGAAAGGAAAGGATTTCACGAAGCGCCGGGAGAAAACACGATAACCGCTCAGCATGTCCGAGAGCTGGACATTGAACAGCAAGGCGGTCAGCCCGGTCAGCATCCGGTTGCCCAGCAGATGGCCGGTACGATAGGCGGCCGCGTCGGTGTGGATGCGCCGCGCGGTGAGAAGATCGGCGCCGTCCGAAATCATCTGCGCGATCATGCGGGGCGACGCTCCAGCGTCATAGGTATCGTCGCCATCGACCAACACATAGATGTCGGCCTCGATATCGGCGAACATGCGCCGGACCACATTGCCTTTGCCTTGGCGCGTTTCGTTGCGCACCACCGCGCCGGCCGCCCGCGCCCGCGCCACCGTCCGGTCCTTGGAATTGTTGTCATAGACATAGACAGCGGCATCCGGCAGGGCGGCCCGGAAGTCTTCCACCACCTTGGCGATTGCCGCTTCCTCGTTGTAGCAGGGTACCAGGACTGCGACTCTCACGGCGTCCCCGTGTTCAGGATTTTTTGGCAAGCGGACACCACTGATAGGTGCCGATGAGATTTGTATCGAATTGCTGGCACTCCGGCCAGCGGATGGCGAGGCGGTAATCCGCCAGCGCATCGCGGGCGCGGCTCATATCGCCCGCATCGGCGATCAGATAAAGATCGCCGCCCGCCGCCAGATGCGCCGTCACCCGGTGCTTCATGCTTTTGGTCAGGCCGGACCCGTCGCGCGGCTGCACCATCCAGCCGTCAATCCTCAGCACCGGTATAGGCGGCGGCAAGGTGGTGGCGATGAAGCCCATGGGGGCGTCTCCGGTCATCACCACCATCGTCTTGTCCGGACGGGGGATCGGCGGCAAGGCCGCCTGGACATAGGGATCCTCTATGGGCGCGCGCTCCAAAAAGTCGCTGCGGGCGACCAGCAGGCATGCGGCGCACAATCCGCCCAGTATCAGATAGCGGCTGCGGCGGGTCAGCGGCAGCAATCCCACGGCCGCGATGATCAGCAGCGGCGCCAGCATTTCGTACAGGATGATGTAACGATAAATGGCGAAGAATTTGAGCCAGGCGAAATAGCTGGCGGCGAAGAAGGCGAACAGAATGGCGACGCTGCGCTTCTCGATCAGGGGATCGCGGCTTTCGCGCTTGAACAGCCATGCAATTGCCGCCGCGATCACCAGCAGATAGGCCAGCATGACGCGGATATCCTGAAATCCCAGATCGTCGGCGATATGCCAGTCCAGGGTGAACAGGATGGGGAAGAAAAGCTGCCGCCAGAAATGGGTGGGAACAAAGCGCAGGTCGCGATAGGGCGCTTCCAGCGCCAGCGGCGATTTCCAATAGTCGTTGAAATAGGGAAACAGCGGATTGCCGGTCAGGTGATAGATGTACAGCATCCAGGGGGCGCTGAAGATCAAGACTCCGATCACCCCGGCGATACCGCCCGCCGCCAAGCGTGTCAGCTGATGCTTCCAACCGCCGCCCAGCGCAACCAAGGCGGCGGCAAAGCCCACGCAGAAAGGCATCTCCGGCAATTTCAGGCCCATCGCGATGCCGCTCAGCAGGCCGGCGGCGGCCGAGATCGCCGCCGTTTTTTTCAGCGGCCCCTGGCGCAAACTGTCGCGATGGAGCACCAGGATGGCCAGGCTGCTCAGCACCAGCACGCTCATCACATTGTCGTAATAGGTGGTGCCGAACTCCGTCAGGGTCAGCGCGCCCACCAATCCCAGCAGCGCCAGCGCGCCTGACATGATCTTGATGTCGGCGGGCTCCACATTCACCCGCAACACCGATCGCGCCATCAGATAGAGCGGCACCAGATTGGCGCCCTGCACCGCGCCCAGCACGCCCAGCGCGATCCAGGCCCTTGTATGGGTGGCCAGCCAATAGAAAGGCAGATCGAGATAAGGGTTGTAATAGCTCGCCTGGTGCGCCACCACGACGTCCAGGGCCATGCGATTGTTCAGCAGGGCGTAGGGCGCGTACCAATGGTAATTGCGGAAGTCCCAGCTCGTGTCCTTGCCCAGCAGGATGACAAACCCCGTCCAGAACAACAGCGCCAGGCCAAGGAACGCATATTCGCGGGCCGTAAGGCGGGTGGGCGTGACCATAAGGGTGCGGGAACCTGAACTTGCAAGGCTCTTCTAGCCTAGCCTAGAGCTTTCGATAAGCCCTGTCCGGAAAAGGGGTTAGCGGCTCCGCGCGCGGATCAATCGGCGTCCGGCTCGACCGCGATATTGTGCAGGAATTGCAGGGTGCAGGCCCGCCAGGAATGGCCTTCGGCAAAGGCCCGGGGGGATAGGGTTCGCGGATGCCGGGCGAGGTCCAGCGCCCCCAGGCAGGCGGTCCGCAGATCCTCGTCCAAGACCGCCACATCCCCAGCCCCCGCAATCTCGGGTCCGACCACGTCGCGGGGGCCTTCCACCGGAAAGGCGGCCACCGTCAGCCCGCATGCCAAAGCCTCCAAGGTCACCAGGCCAAAGGTGTCGGTGCGGCTGGGAAAGACAAAGACGTCGCTGCCGGCATAGGCGCGGGTCAGAGCTTCTCCGCTCAGGCTGCCCAGGAATTTGGCCTGTGGATATTTCTGCGATAGCGCCGTCTTGGCCGGGCCATCGCCCACCACCACTTTGGTGCCGGGAAGATCGAGCGCCAGAAAGGCCTCGATATTCTTCTCCACCGCCACCCGTCCGACGGTGATCCAGACGGGTGCGTCATAGGGCAGGCGCGCATCCGCGATGGGATGGAATTTCTCGATATCCACGCCGCGCGACCACAGGCGCAGATTTTTGAAACCATGCGCCGTCAGGTCCCGCTTCAGGGTGTTCGTCGCCACCATCACCGCGCTGGCGGGATGATGAAACCAGCGCAGCCAACGCCAGATCACGCGTTCCGGAACCATGGATGCACGGGCATGGACATATTCGGCGAAGCGGGTGTGGAAAGCGGTGGTGAAGGCAATGCCATGTTTGAGGCAAATGCGTCGTGCCGTCATGCCCAGCGAGCCTTCGGTGGCGATGTGAATGGCGTCGGGCGCGAAAGCGCGGATCTCGCGCATCAAAGCGCGGCGCTGAAAAAAAGCCAGGCGGATTTCGGGATAGGTGGGCAGTGGGAAGCTACGCCGCCCCAAGGGCGTAATATAGCGCACCGTGTGACCGAGATTTGTCAGATCCTTGCCCAATGTCTCCAAGGTGCGGACCACGCCATTGACCTGGGGCGACCAGGCGTCGGTCACGATCATGATTTTCAAATGGGCCGCCATGCCGGGAACCGGGCCCGGCTGCAGGCGTCTGGTTCTACGCGGGTACAGCCGCGGCTTTGGCAGTGCCGGCAAAACCAGCCGGAATCTGTTTCCGGCGTCCGGCGACGTGTCTTTGAGAAGAATCCGCCCAGCGAAGAATCTCCATATTTCCGTGGGCATCTTCGACAAGGGCGCTGCAGCTTTCAACCCAGTCTCCGTCATTGAGGTAAAGGACATCGCCAATCCTGCGGATCTCGGCATGGTGGATATGGCCGCAGACCACGCCGTCCACGCCCCTGAGCTTGGCCTCGCGGGCCACGAGCTCTTCGAAGCGGGAGATATATTCGACCGCGTTTTTGACCTTGTGCTTCAGCCAGGAGGAGAGCGACCAGTAAGGCAGGCCCAGCCGTTTGCGCACCGCGAATAGAAGGTCGTTCCAGCGCAGTGCCATGCCATAGGCCCGGTCCCCCAGATGCGCCAGCCATTTGGCGCAGGCGATGACACCGTCGAAACGGTCGCCATGCAGCACCCATAGCCTCTTGCCGTCGGCGGTTTCATGGATCGTCTCGTTGACGACTTCGATGCCGGCGAACAGCCGGCCGGCATAATGCCGGGCAAACTCGTCATGATTGCCGGGTACGAAGATCACGCGGGTCCCCGCATCCACCTTGCGCAGGATCTCCGCCACCACCTGACTCTGGGCCGGCGTCCAGTGCCAGCGGCGCTTCAGCTGCCAGCCATCGACGATATCGCCCACAAGGAACAGGGTGGCGCAGTCATTATGGGCCAGGAAATCCGCCAGCGCTTCGGCCTTGCAGCCGCGGGTGCCCAGATGGGTGTCGGAAATGAATATGGTGCGATGCCGCCGAAAAAGGGTCGTGTCACTCGCGGTGGGGGCAGGTGCGGCGGCGCGGGGCGGTACAAAAGCGCCCAGCGCATTTTCAAACCACGCAACCTCGGCCATCGGGTGTCTCCAGCCTTGTCCAAGCTGGGGATAGCCGCTTCACACGAATCTTTTGTTGCATGCTGACGTCAGTGTGATGAAACCGCCACGTTAACCGATTGGGCGTTTGCTGCGATGCACACTTGCCGATGAAGGCAGCAGTTGGATCGAAAACATGGCAGCTATGACAATTTTTCCAGTCTTTCTGCGGCACTTTGTCTAGAATTGTTATACTTTGTGTCTTGCCCCCAAACCGGAACTTCTCCATATTGTTGCAGCGCGGTATCGCGATCCTTGATTGCGAGGCCGCCGCCCTTCCTGGGCGTTTCCTCCCTGAACTTGGCCGCTCTTCGGAGCGGCCATTTTTTTT
>DATEIA010000335.1:0-17991 GCA_035279305.1 Rhizomicrobium sp. | reverse complement strand
GTCAGAACCGCGTGCCCGTCAGGGCACGCCAATAACAATGCCAAGCGGCCTCGCGCGACAGCGATTTGAAAACCGCCGCCGCATTTTGGGGCGGTTCAGTTTTTTGTCCTGTTTTCCGAGAACGAAAACAGACTGGCAAATTGTCAGACCACAAAAACCGACAGATCGGTTTTCGTTCATTCGTAATTCTACCTATCATTCCGTAATTCTACCTATGCGAAAGGGTACATGGCGGAAACGCCGCCGCGCTTTTGCTTGCGCGAGCGCGTCCAAGAAAGATCCGTACACGGCAATTCTCTGCCACTTGACGCGATCAGTTCGCCGCCTTGGCCAACCACAATCTCTTCAGATAGGCCAGGCCGGGATCGGTGAGCGCCGACAGCGGCACCTTGGCCTTGAAGACGACGCCAATTTCGCTGCCCTTGTTCCACACCACTTTGCAGTCATAGGCGACACGGTCGCGGATATTGATCAGGAAAAAGTGCGATGGAAATTGCATGGTCTTGCCAATCACCACCCGCGCGCCGGTCGCCGACAGGTTGCGAAAGGCGCAATCGAAACTGAAGGCGCCGTCGCCATAGGTCACGATGCCCGACAACAGCACGCGTGAGCGCGGACTGGGCCGGCGTTCGGACGCCGGCGGCTTGTCACTTTGGTCTTTCATGGCGCATCACATTCCGGCGCCGCCGGCCTGGGATCTGCATTTCTTTTGGCGAACACACGCAACATCGCGCGCCCCGGCCAGCCGGACCGCGCCCTTTTTTGGCTTCTCATCAGCCCCCCTGAATCGGCCTGTATGACAATTAATCAGATAGATGGTGTCGCCGTCTACATACAAATACGATATGTTTTCGACAGGGTATGGGCGCCGCCGCTCTTTTGCGCGGGCAGCCGCGTTTTACGGAAACGGAATCAGATTGGGAAACAGCTTGCGCAAATCGCCGAGCTCGCTGTCGTCGTCATAGATGAGCTGCGCGCGCCGGGTTTTAAGGTTGATCAGCACGTAACCATTCTCGGCCGCCTTGATCTGGAAATCCTCCGGTTTGGAGTCCTTGTCCCAGGCTTTGGCGCCGTCGATGCGGGCCATGATTTCCTTGTCGATATCCACGGCGTTGATCCGTATACCCATCAACAAGAGAACGAAGTTCCGGCCCAGGCGATCCGTGGCTTGACGAAAGCTGCGGCGTTCAGCGCGCCAATGCGCCCGCCACGGGATGCGGCGCAATCGCTTGCGCATGCGCGTAACGCCAATAACCGACGCCGGCCAAGATCAGCACGCACCACAGGATCACTTTTATTGTCGCCATGTTTCATTCCCCGGCCCTGGAACAGCATAACCGGCAAGAATTTCCGGGCGATTTTCCCGTTCGTTACACTTTTAGATATCGGCCGAACGACGGCCCCTGCGCCCAAGCACGCCGGCCCGCTAGGGCGACGTCCCCGACGTTGTGGCGGTGCTTGTGGTCGTGCTGGTGGTTGTGCTTGTGGTCGTGCTGATCACCGTGCCGATCACTATGTTGAAGACATTGGTGAAACTGCTACCGACTAAAAGCATATCCGCGCTGAACGCATTTATTCCCGACGCATCCGTGCCGGCTGCGCCTCCCGGGGTTAGGGGTCCGCCATTGCCAGATGTGCCGGGATGTCCAAAGGGACCGTTCGGACCTCCGGTACCGACATTCCCCGTTGTCGTCGCCGTACCGGTCGCCGCTGTGCCGGTCGCCGCTGTGCCGGTCGCTGAAGCGACCGTATTATTGCCGCTTCCCAGCAAGACAATACCGGCGGCGACCGCCGCCGCGCCGGCCGCCTGGGCGGCAGGTGGAATGGACTGCGCGTGTGCGTGCCCCGCCAAGACGAGCGTGGCGCATGCAACCAAGATTTTTGCAAAACGCGCCATGTTTCTTTTACGTCAAGCACTACCCGACAGATGGATAGGCTTTTTATCGTCCGATTGTCGACTTTCCTGATGTGACAGTTAATCAGGAAAAAGGCGCGCGCACCGAATGCAGCGGCCTTGCCGAAAGCCGCCAAACACTCCAGGCAACCGGCTGGTCCGGCGCCACCACCCTTGATGCGACAGCTGTGCGAGGCTTTTATGATTTCACTGTAAGCAATGTTTACAAACAGCCTTTGGGAACTTTCAAAAGCCCAGGCAATTCCCCAGAATCCCAAAACGGCACAAAAAGTGCATTAGCCGTGTATACTGTTGGGTATTAACGCTGGGGTTGCATCATGCAGATTCGTTCCATTTCCGGCCTGGCCGCCATGGCCTTTGCCGCCGTCTGTTCCACACCGGCCTTGGCCGGTCCCATTGTCGCGGGCGATCCCGCGTTGGCGCCCTATACCCTGCAGTATGGCGATTTCAACGTCGTGTCGCTGCAGTTTGCGAACGAAGGGACCGGCACCAACAACTACTTCGTCCAATCCTCCCCCGGTCAACTTCGCGACGTCATCGTGGTCGGCACCCATGCGGGCGGCGATTTTTATAATGGCTCCATCGGCAGCGCCTCCGACCCTCTCGGAATTGATTCTGCCTACGCCACGCCGAACCCTGGCGGGGCCAGTTACTTTCGCACCGGCAACTCTACGTCCTCACCCGATCCCGGCACCGCGGGAGAATTCGCCGGCGACACCGCGAACAGTTGGGATATCAGCCTGTCCGCCTTGAAGACCTACCTGAACGGCGAGAACATGGTGTTCTATTTCAATCTCAACGAAACCGGCGTCGATGATACGCTCAGCGGCACCGACCTTCTGTTCTATATGAAAGTCACGTTGAAAAATTCATCCACCGGCGCTGCAACCGACTTCTACTTGGCCGGCAATCCGTTCGATCCGAGCGGCTCCGGCAACGGTAAGGCGCTGTCGATTCTCAACGGCGGACCGGACGAGACCGGCATATACCCGGATGTGTCCCCCGGTGCGACCTACGACCCGGACGATGAGAGATGGACCTATGTTCACGGCAATATTTGCGTGAATGGTTCGACCTTCCTGCACTATGGCAACTGCGTTGGCGGAGACCCGGCAGGCGCGACGAGCGTAAAGCAAAATCTCGGCGAGAATCAGGCCGCTTTCGCCGGCTACAATTCGGTGCTGTCCGACCTGATCAACAATTCCAGCCTCTACGACACCATGTCGATCGACTGGCGCATGGCCGACCAGAACAACGGTTACGAGCAGTTGTTCATCCTGGCGAGCGGCGATAAGAGGACCGTGCCGGAACCGTTCACCATCGGCCTGTTCGGCGCCGGCCTGGCGGGCGTGGCCCTGCTTCGCCGCCGGCGCAAGAAGGCCTAACCGGCGATTTTCGGGACCGGATTGTGCCGCAGGCGATGGGCCTGCGGCATATCCGATCCCAGCAGCGGCGTCAGATAATTGCGGAACGCCTCGGTCACATCCGGGCCCGCCATGAACTCCGCCGGCATGGTGCGGGTCTTGCCCGCCACTTCCTCCAGCGCGCTAAGTTCATAACGCACCGCATAGTTGCCAGTACGGTGGAGGGTGACGGTGCCGTCGCGCTTCTCCCACATGGCATACTGCACCGCCTTTTCGCCGGCCTCACGGGCCTCGCGTTGATCGACATCGGAAACGCAGCCGATGAAACTGCGCTGGACATACCCGAAGGTGTCGCCGCGCACCCGCTTGTAGCCGAGCTTTTCCTTGATCGTATCGCCCAGCATGTCGGCCAGCGCGCCGCCGCCCAGCTGGACATTGCCATGGGCATCCTTCTCCACCGTCTTGGCCAAGCTGGTGGCGATGGGCGTGTGTTGGGCATCGGCGATACCTTCGGACACCGCGATCACACAGCGGCCGTTTTTATCCATCACCCGCTTCACGTCCGCCAGAAACTTGTCGGTGTCGAACACCTGTTCCGGCAGATAGATCAGATGCGGGCCGTCGCCGGCTTGGCTGCGGCCGATGGCGGCGGCGGCGGTGAGAAAGCCGGCATGGCGGCCCATCACCACCCCGATATAGACGCCGGGCAGCGACAGATTGTCGAGATTGGCGCCCATGAAAGCCTGGGCCACGAACCGCGCCGCCGAAGGAAAGCCCGGCGTGTGATCGTTGACCGTCAGGTCGTTGTCGATGGTCTTGGGAATATGGATGCAGCGCAGCGGATAGCCGGCCTCGCGCGCCGCTTGTGAAACGATCCGCACCGTGTCGGCGCTGTCATTGCCGCCGATATAGAAAAAGCTGCCGATACCGTGCGCCCGCACCGATTTGAAGATCTCCTGGCAGTATTTGACGTCCGGCTTGTCGCGGGTCGAACCCAGCGCCGAGGACGGGGTTTGCGCCACCCGCTCCAGATTGCTGCTGGTCTCCCGGGTCAGGTCGGTGAAATCCTGGTCGACGATGCCGCGCACCCCATGATAGGCGCCATAAACGGCGGCCACTTGCGGAAATTTGCGCGCCTCCAGCACCACGCCAGCCAAGGACTGGTTGATCACGGCGGTGGGGCCGCCGCCTTGGGCGACCAGGATTTTGCCAGGACTTTGAGAAGAATCGGACACGCCTACCCCCGTTTTTGCCGCGAAAGACTAGCAGCGCCCCCGGGCGGTGCCAGGGGCTAGACGGGAATATGTGTGGGAATAACCTTGGCCTGAGCGTTTCTTTACAACGGAATCCGTCCGTGATGGCCGGGCTTGTGGGGAAAACGCAGCAGGGCCTCGGGCGCGATCCGGTCCGCCAGTTCGAAATAGCGCTCGGCCAGCTCCAGCCACAGGGTTTTGAGACCTTCGGTGGGCGCTTCGGCGGCTTTTTTCTGGGCTCCCAGGGCGCGTTCCCGGTAGGCGGCGGCGTCCCATATCTCGTCCATGAACATGCCTTTTGGCGACCCTGAATATGAAACGTAGGAAAGCAAAATAGTTTCCGCGCACGGCAGAGGAACCGAATGTCCCGGAACACCGTTAATGGGCGCAGAACAATCATGAAGACCCCCACCCCATGACAGACGGCCATTACCGGCTCGCCGGCGAGGACAACATGTTGCGTACGGTCCTGGCGGCCGTGATGCTGATCGCGGCCGGCCTGGGCCTGATGGTCTGGCAGGATTATCAGGACGCCAAGCGGCCCGTGACGGTGTCCCTCCTCCACCGCTCCTGATCCAGGCGCCGCCGCGGCGCGGAAGGGATCAGACGGACCCAACGCTGCTTTGGCGGCGCCTGCGCCTGAGCGCCACCGCGCCGGCCAGGCCCGCGCCGAACAGCGACAAGGTCAGCGGTTCGGGCACTTGCAGGAAGCCGCGAATCTCGCCGCCCCGAAAAGTCGAACTGTGGATATTGAGATATTCGGTGCCCGCGATCATGCCGTCATAGAGCGCGGTTTCCGCCGCCGCTATCGAACCATTGGCGGTCACGAACGCGGGATTGTAGCTCGACGCCAGGGTCATATCGAACAGGTGGCTATAGACACCCGCCATCGTGCCCGTGGGAAAGCCGGTGAAGGTCGGCAGCGAGGTCGCGACGCCGGCGGTGCCGACGCCCGGAACAGCGGTGCAGCAATGGATATGCGCGGCGGTGTTGCCGGCCGTGAGGCCGCTGAAGCTGACATCCACCTGCATGGTGTGGGCGTCCAGATCGAACAGCACGGTGGCAAAACCCGTGGCCGGCGAGGCGTTGGGCGGACTCTCATTGGCGCCGTTCAGGCCCGCGAAGAAGTACGTCGGAACGGCCTGGGCACTGGTGGCCAGCATCATGGCGAAGACGGATACAAAAGCGGCGACCGGAAACTTCAGCATGCTCGACTCCCTTTTTTGGGCCTGCGGCCGATGGATCGCCGACCCTTGTAGTAAACCTGATAGTCAAGCATGCATTAACCGTACCAGGGTATTTTCCACAGGCTTTCCAAGCCCCCGTCAGTCGCCGGGACGGGAACCTGTTAACCGTGTTTACACTTCAGGCTTGTTGTCAGGATTCTTTGGCCCCTTCACGGCGGCCCCTTCACGGCGCCGTGCTGGTCGTGGTGGTGGCCGGAACGGCATCGTCATCGCCCGCCACCGCCAGAGCGATGCCGATTCCCACTGCTGCCGCTCCCATCACCAGCAGCGGCGTGCTCACACCCTGATCTTGCGCCTGCTTGATACCGGCCGGCTTACCCGGCGCGAGCGGCGCCCCTTGCGGCGCGGCGAACGCACCGGACACCGCGAGCGGGATCAAAAGCGGCAAAATCATGGTTTTGGAAACTCTGCGCATGCGCGGCTCCTTCGATGGGCGTAAAGGGCAAACGGGTTGTCCGCGATTGCGTTCCAGTTCCAGCCGCTCGGAAAATTAATCCACGCGCCATGCGGGCGGAACATCCGGCCTATTGCGCGATGCTGTCCTTTTCCTGGAACCGATCTTCGTCATCGTCGTCGAACAGAAGTTCCGCGCCATGCGTCCGCAAATTGATGAGAATCGCGCCCTTTTCCGTCACGCGAAGCTGGAAATCGGATGGACCGCCGGCATTGCCCAACATCCTGGCTTGCCGGATGCGTGACGCGATTTGCTGTGTCAGGTTCATGACGAACCTCTTTTCTGTCACCCATAACGAACGGCGGCGGCCTTTTCTCCTCTGATCGGATAGGCACCTCTAAAAGAGCCATGAAAAAAGAACCCCGCTGCGCTAGGGCAACGGGGTTCTCAAGCCACACGGCTTTTGGCGTCCCGCGCTGGGCAGGACGGTTGTTGCGGGTAAACCCGCGTTCACGGTCAATACTGTCTAGAAAAGGCCGGCAAGGCGGCGATGACGCCAGCCTATCGGCCCAGGCTCGCAGGCCCGGCTAGAGCGGCGAGCCGCTTGTTATTTCAGGTGGAGTAACTTCCATGCGGAAACCTCCTTCTGCACGATCCGCCGCTGTGGCCGTCCGCCTGGCGAAACCCGGTTCCTCCGGCACGTTACTGGTCCAGCCTTGTTGGCCAAGAACTGAGCCTCGAGCCTCTGCATGCAGTAGGCCGATACGTCGAAGAAGCGGTGCGTCGGAGCGAACTCCATCACGGCAACAGGCAAATCATCCTCCCGCGCGCGGCCCAAGTCAACAGCGCGATAAGTCAACCGCACCATAAGTCAACGGCGTCAAAAGATTGGTGAACCAAGAGTTTCGCGAAAAGAAAAGACGATGCGACTCATGCGCACCGTACCCAGCATTGCGAGATCGGACAGCGCCGCGTCCATACTTCAATGCACCGCATAACTGCCTCCCTTCATGCGCCGTCCTTGCCAGGCAAATAATTCTATTATACAACTATTCACGTATTATTGAAATATCCAGACGCGGGACGCCCATCTTTTGACTGTCACAGGGTTGCGATACCGGCCTTCGAACATCTGTTGCGATGTAGAAACATGAAGATCGAATCCGCGGCGGACACATTATCGGCCCTGGCGCATGGCGGCCGGTTGGCGATTTTCCGCCTTTTGGTGAAGGCGGGTCCCGCCGGCTTGGCGGCGGGCGATATCGCCCGCAAGCTCGATACGCAGCCCAACACCATGTCCGCGCAGTTGCTGGTTTTGTCCAATGCGGGCTTGATACGGGCGCGCCGCGACGGCCGCTCCATTATCTATACCGCCGACTTTCCGCGGATGACCTCCCTGCTCAAATTCCTCACCGAAGACTGCTGCAATGGCCGTCCGGAAATATGCGCGCCACTCAGTGCCGCCGCGGCGCAAAATTGCACGCCAAAGAAGGGAAACTGCCGATGACCAGCGCGGCGCACCGGCCCTACAATGTGTTGTTCCTCTGCACCGGCAATTCGGCGCGTTCGATTATCGCCGAAGCCATCCTCAATGCGGCCGCGCCCGGGCGGTTCCACGCCTTTTCCGCCGGTTCCCTTCCCAAGGGCGAGGTCAATCCGCACGCCCTGGATATGCTGGGACGCCTGGGCCACGACATCAGCCAATTGCGCTCCAAGCCCTGGGATGAATTCGCCAAGCCGGATTCGCCGCCGCTGGATTTCGTCATCACCGTCTGCGACAACGCGGCGGGCGAAGTTTGCCCGATCTGGCCCGGCCAGCCCATGACCGCGCATTGGGGCATGCCCGACCCCGCCGCCGCCCAAGGCACGCCCGCGGAGATCGCGCTGGCCTTTGCCGAGACCTATCGCATGCTTTCCAACCGTATCGACATCTTCGCCAATCTGAAGATATCCGGCCTGGACCGCTTGTCGCTGCAGACGAAAGTGGCGGACATCGCCAAACAGCCATGATGCGCCGCCTGGCGGCGGAATTTCTTGGCACGGCTTTGCTGCTGGCCGCGGTGGTGGGCTCCGGCATCATGGCCGAGCGGCTGGCGGACGCAAACGCCGCCATCGCCCTGCTAGCCAATGCCCTGGCCACCGGCGCGGTGCTGGTGGTGCTGATCACCGTCTTGGCGCCTTTGTCGGGGGCGCATTTCAATCCGTGCGTTTCGCTATATGCCGCGATGCGCGGCGAGATGGCTTGGAGCCAGGCCGCGCTTTATAGCGGGACCCAGCTGGTGGCGGCGATCCTGGGCGTTTGGCTCACCCATGCCATGTTCGCCGTGCCGATCCTGCAAGTCTCCGCGCATCTGCGCGACGGTGCGCCGCAAGGACTGGCGGAATTTGTCGCCACCTTCGGGCTGCTGCTCACCATCGCGGGCGCACAGCGCTTCAAGCCCGCGCATACACCGCTGCTGGTCGGTCTCTACATTACCGGGGCTTATTGGTTTACCGCTTCGACCTCTTTCGCCAATCCCGCGGTGACGATTGCCCGCATGCTGACCGACAGTTTCTCCGGCATAGCGCCAACCTCCGCGCCCAGTTTCATCGCCGCGCAACTGCTGGCGAGTGTCGCGGCCTCGCGCCTGCTGCCCTGGCTGTTCGGCAAGGCGTAAGACGTGCTCTCAAGCAGCTTTGGCGAACATCCGCATCACCGAGATGAAGATCGCCGCGCCGAATACCGCGGTGACGATCGAAGGCACGATATCGCCCGCCACCGCCAATCCCAACATTTCGGCCAGCCAGCCGCCGATGAAGCCGCCCACGATGCCGATGATAATGTCGCCGGCAAGCCCGTAGCCGCTGCCCTTCATCAGGATGCCGGCCAGCCAGCCCGCCAGCCCGCCGATGGCAAGCCATAGGATCTGCGCTTCGCTCATTCACCCCTCATGCTTGACTGTCCGTACCGCATAGCGCGCGAAAAGGCGATGCGGTCTTGATTCCGCCCGCCGCGATGCTGGTCAAAGGATGGGGCAGGAAAATGCTCCAACTATGGCTTTTCTGGGCAGTGACTGACGATTCGTCAGCTGCACTTTTTTGGTCCACGCACACTCGCGCGAAATCGATATCGGCGGAATCGTCCGCCACGAAATGGCCAAAAAATCGGCACGCGTAACCTAATCTGGGCCCGGTGCCGTCAAGCTGGTATTGCAACGATCATTATGGCAAGTTTTCCAGCAGCTGGGGAGCCAAATGCAGGGTTGGGACGCGCGGCCAAAAGCTCGACAAATTGTGTGCCGCGCCATCAAGAGCAGCTGGCAAATTGTCAGAGCGATGCCCTTGCTGTTCGTGGGCGTGACCATCGCTTATGTTCTGGTTAGCATCGCCACCGTGGAGATCAGCAATCTGCTGCCGGCGAGTATGGCTGACCAGGCCGTACGGTCGTCCGAGACACCAAGTCTTTTGACTTACGCAGATTTCCTTCCTCTTCAGATACTTTTGCTGGTCAAACTTTTTTTCCAGGCGGTAATTCTTGCTCCGATAGAAATTGCGATCTACCGCTTCATTCTCCTAAGAAGGACCTCCCTGGAATCGCCATCAATACTAATGCCATACGTCCGGCGATATGTAGCATGGACCTTCGTGTTCGATCTGGTGATGCATGTCTCCGGACAAGCGGAATTCCTGCCCGCGCCGTGGGGCGTTTTTTATGGATTACCACTACTCTTTTTCTCAATCGTCTATATTTGGCTGTACCTCATACTTCCCGCCATCGCAGTCGGCGCACCCAGTACGGGCTGGCAAGATCGTGTTCGAACTGCAATTCGCCAAACCAGGAGAAATTTCTGGATGCTGATGTGCACATTCGGGATACTACTAATTCCGGTTTGCGCGACGATGGCAGTATTGTTTCTCTCCACAAGCGAGACGGAAAGCGACAAGGCACTTTTAAGCTGGCCATATCAGACCGGAGTAGCTGTGCTGACCATTGCGTTTGGAGCAATAGGAGCGGCGGCAGTTTCCTGGATCTATGCATGGGTGACAAACGCCGAGCCGCGAGAAGTTTAGCCTAGTGTCGTGGTTTCGAAGTTCGCCATATCATCGATATCAGACCCTTGGCGAACTTCGAAACCAAAACGACACTAGGAATCAATAAGTTGGCTAGTGTCCTTACGATTCTGAAATTCGCTAGAACCCGATATAGGGATCATGCGAATTTCAGAATCGGGACACTAGCGATTCATGGCATGTGCAGCCGGACGACAAGGTCAGGTTTTCGATCCAGCTGGGCGTATAAACGATACCGACCGACGCGACAGCCTGTTGAGACCCACACCTAGGGTGTGGTGGAGGTGGGCGCGCTGCTGCCCTTGTCAGCGACCAGGATGATCGCCAGGCCGGCGGAAGCCAGCGTTATGCCGGTTATCAAAAGCACTTCTCGTCTTTCCGATGTCACGCCGGCAGCTTTCACGCCGGCGGGCTTGCCCGGCGCCAGACGCGGGTTCGCGGACAAGGAACCGGCCAACAAAGAACCGGCCACAATAATGGCTGACAACAAAAGACGCATAGCTTCCCCAAGCCCGGCGAAGGGAGACAAGCATGTGGCGCTCGATTCCTCCAGGGGTTGCGTACCAAATAACAATCAATCAGTATTTGCATTTGCGCTGTTTTGCGCGGTTTTCGTAATGGTGTTCCGAAATAGGAACACTGAATGTCGTTTTTCGTAACACACCGTCTTGGCCGCCGCCGGAGCCTTTCCCAGCGCACGGTCTGGGGTGTCGCAATCTGCCCGGAATTTCCGCGGCCAGAAAAAAACCTCTCATGGACGGAGAAGACTGGCGCCTGTTTTTCGCGGACAGACGGATTCCGACCAGCCATTCATGTGCCATTCATCCCGGTTTTGCGATCCTGCAGACGCCGGAAATCCTCCGGCATGGAGAGTAAGATGAATCGCACAGGCATGGTTCTCGGCGCCCTCGGCAGCCTGATGCTGCTGGGCGGCTGCGTCTCGGACTATCGCGGCGACGGCCATTATCGCGGCGGCTATTATGGCAATTATTACAGCGGCGAGCCGGACTATTATCCTTACGCCTACGGACCCCGCTATGTTCCGTATAACAGCTATCATCGCGGCTATGGCGGCGGCTATCGCGACGGGTATCGCCGCGACCAGGACGGCTATCGCGGTGGTGACCGCGGCGACCGGCGTGGCGACCGAGACGGCGACCGGCGCGGCAATCGCGACCAGGCCAATGCCAATCAAGGCGATAACTCCGGCAACCAGAGTTATCGCAGGGGCGGTCATGACGACGGCAATCGCGGTCAGCGTTCCGAGTCCGGTGGCGGCCACGGCACGCGCGATAGCGGCAGCAGCCAGCAAAGCGCGCCACCTCCCAGCGGCGGACCTTCCGGCCGCTTCGGCCATCCCGGCACCAACGCCAATCCGCTTTGACAATCCCTCTCCCCTTGAGGGAGGAAAAGTCGCTACTCAATCCAACGTCCGTCTGAACCGCAGCAGCGCGATGCTTCCCGCCACCAGGGTAAATGCCAGCAGCGGCCAAAGCTCGCCCGCGATCTCGTCCATCCTATTGGCTTTCAGCAGCACGCCGCGCACGATGCGCAGAAAATGGGTGGCAGGCAGAATCTCGCCCAGTCCTTGCGCCCAAGTCGGCATGCCGGCAAAGGGAAAGGCGAAACCCGACAGCAGGATCGACGGCAACAGGAAAAACACCGTCATCTGCATCGCCTGAAGCTGGTTCTGGGCGATGGTGGAAAAGGTATAGCCCACCGCCAGATTGGCGATGATGAAAATGGTGACGCCCAGGCCCAGCAAGGTCAGCGATCCCAGGAACGGCACGGCAAAGACATAGCGCGCCATCGCCAGCACGATGGCGCTCTGCACCAGCCCCACCAGCACATTGGGCGCGATCTTGCCGATCATGATTTCCAGCGGCGTGGCGGGCATGGCCAGCAGATTCTCGTATGTCCCGCGTTCGCGCTCCCGCGTCAGCGCCAGGCAAGTCATCAGCACCATGGTCATGGTGAGGATGACGGCGAGCAGCCCCGGCACAATGCTGTAATGGGTGTTGGATTCTGGATTGTAGAGCAGATGCGTCACGGCATGGAACGGCGGCTCGCCCTGGACTCGGTTCTTGAGCGAACCTTTCAGGTCGTCGCGCAGCGCGGTGGCGGCGATGGCCTTGAAGGCGCTGATGGCATAGCCGCTGGAGGCGGGATCGGTGGCGTCGACTTCCAGCAACAGGTCTGGCGTGGCGCCCTTGATCAAGTCGCGGCTGAAATGGACCGGCACTTCCAGTACGAACAGCACCTTGCCTTCCTGGAGCAGCCGCCGTGCCTCGGTTGGCGAGCGGGTTTCCGCCACGATCTCGAAATAGCTGGAATTCTTCATCGCCGCGACGATGGAGCGGGCATAGACGCCGGGATCGGCGATGCTGACCGCGGTGGGCAGCGCCTTGGGATTGAAGTTTATGGCAAAGCCGAACAGGAACAGTTGCATCAGGGGAATGCCGATGATCATCGCCAAGGTGATGCGGTCGCGCCGCATCTGGAGGAATTCCTTGACCAAGATCGCGCCCACGCGCCGCAGCGAGAACATCACGCTTTTTCCTGCAATTGGATGAAGACGTCTTCCAGGCTCGGCGCTTCCTGACGCACCGTCAGGCCGGGCCGGCTCTTATAAGGCGCGACGGTGCGTTCCAGCGCGGCGCGGTCCTTGCCGCTGACATGCAGCGCGGCGCCGAAGAAACCGGCATAATCCACCCCGGGCTTGTCCTGGAAATCGCCGATCAAGTGGCGCGCCTCTTTTCCTTCCAGCACAAAGGTCACCAGGCCCGATCCGGCGATCACCTCAGACACCGTGCCGCCGGCCACCAGCTTGCCGTTCAGGATATAGACAATGCGGTCGCAGCGTTCGGCCTCGTCCATATAATGTGTGGAGACCAAAACGGTCAGGCCCTGGTCGCTCAAGGCATGGATCTGTTCCCAGAAATCGCGCCGCGCCTTGGGATCGACACCAGCCGTCGGTTCGTCCAGCAGCAGCAGTTGCGGATCGTGCAGCAGGCAGGCGGCCAGCGCCATGCGCTGTTTCCAGCCGCCCGATAGCTGTCCCGCCAATTGATCCTGGCGCTTCTCAAGCCCCAGCCGCCGCAAACTCTGCTCCACCCGCGCCCGCGCATCGGCCACGCCATACAGCCGCGCCACGAATTCCAGATTCTCGCGGATCGACAGGTCCTCCCAGAAGCTGAACTTTTGGGTCATGTAGCCGACCTGGCGCTTGATCGCTTCGGCCTGGGTACGGAAATTCAATCCCAGGCAGACACCCTCGCCCTCGTCCGCCGTCAACAGGCCGCACAGCATGCGGATGGTGGTGGTCTTGCCCGAACCGTTGGGGCCCAGAAATCCCCACACCTGGCCGCGCGGCACCGCGATATCGACATGATCGACCGCCACCTTGCTGCCGAAGCGTTTGGTCAGCCCCTTCACGTCGATCGCCATTTCGGTCATGGCCACCCTCTCAAAGCGGCCGCACTTCGACCGGCTGGCCGGGATGAAGATCGAGCCCTTGCGGCAGGCGCGCCTCGGCCTTGAACACCAGCTTCTCGCGATTGCCCTGGCTGAAGATCACCGGCTGGGTGAATTCTTCGCGCGCCGCCAGGAACGTCACCTTGGCATCCATTGCCTTGCAGCCGTCACAGGTGATGCGCACCGTGCCGCCGAGCTTGATGCGCGGCAGGTCCGGCTCGGGCACAAAAAAGCGCACAAAGACATTCTTGGGCGGCAACACCGCCACCACCGGCGTGGCGGCGGGGACATACTCGCCCTCGCGGAAATAAATGTCCTGCACCCGTCCTTCGGTCTGGGCCACGACATCGCGCTGTCCCAAACCGTAATTCGCCGATGTCAGGCCGGCTTGCATCTGGGCGATCTGCGAGCGCAGTTGCGCGATGCGCGCTTCGGACTGGCGATAGTTGGACAGCGCCAGGTCGCGCTGGGTGGGCGTGCCGGCATTGTCGCGCGCCAGCTGGTTCTGCCGGTCCAGCGTGGTCTTGGCGTAAGCCAGGTTGGCGATTTCCTGCTCAAGGCCGGCGCGGGCCTGGGCCAGGTTCGCCACCGCCTGCTGCGCCCCGGCCTGTTCGTACACACTGTCCAGCACGAACAGAAGATCGCCGCGATGCACCAGCGCGCCACGCTCGATTTTCAGGACCGTGACCCAGCCGGGCTGCGGCGCGGAGATATAAGCGGTGTCGCCTTCGCCATAGCCCAGCCAGGGCTGGTGTTTTTTTTGCTCGCAGGCCCCCAGCAGCGGCAACAGCGCGATAAGAAGGGAAAGTTTTTTCATCCCGGCCTCGCTTCCAACCCCTGCAGCAGCACCTGCAGATGGGCTTCGATCAATCCTTCATGGTCGTAAGGCTGCGCATCGAACTGCGCGAAGGTGGTGCGCCAGAGGGCGATCAGCAGAATGGGCGCCGCGCACAGCCGCGCCGCATGTTCCGGGACGATGGCGCGGAATTCGCCGCGCGCGGTGCCGCGCCGGATGATGCCGCCGAGCAGCACGATGCCCTGTTCGATGATTTCCTCGCGCCAGAATTTCGCCAGCTCGGGGAAATTGCCCGACTCCGCCAAGAGCATCTTGGGCAGGATCACCCGGTCGCTGGTGCGCACAAAACTGCCCATGGTGGACAGCACCAGACGCAACAGTTGCGCGCTGGGCCCTTGGAAATTCTCCACCAGACTTCGCACCGCGCCCAACTGTTCGCCGATCGAGGCGCGCGCCAGCGCCTTGAACACGCTCTCCTTGCTGTCGAAGTAAAGATAGATGGTGCCCTTGGTGATGCCGCACTTGCGCGCAATCTCATCCATGCGCGTGCCGGCAAAACCTTTTTGCGCGAAACAGGCCAGCGCCGCCTCCAGAATCTCCGGAGCCCGCGCCTCCTTGCGGCGTTGCCAGCGTTTCTTGGTCATGCCTATATAAATAACTGACTGGTCAGTTATATCCAAGGCCGCGGAGAATTTTTTAATCCATTGATATAAAATGATTATTTTTGAGCTATGCCCCGCCGGCGCCAGAAAACCAACCTGCAGACCAGCAGCAACGCCACAATTCCGGCCATGGAAGCGGTGGACTGATCCCCCGTCGCGGCAAACCATGTCATTGCCAGAGGCGCGACAAGCGCCTTGGCAAATCTTTCCCAATAGTCGCGAGCCCGGCTTTGCGGATGCATCATTGCCGGGCGTAAGGCGGCATAGAACCACAGCGCGGCAGTGACATAGCCGCAGGCTGCCAGCGTCGCCAAATAAATTGTCGGGGAGCCGATTTGCTTGGAATGATCGTAGAGTAATCCCGTCGCCACCGGGATCAGGGCGATGAACAGCAATTGCAGCAACGCCAACAGCGTGAGCGGCGTATCGACGCGCACAAGACGCGCGAACAGCGTGCGCTGGCTATTCCAATAAGAAGCGACCATGCCGAAACTGAGAAGATAGGCAAAGACCGGAAGCCGCAGTTGCGCCCACAATTCCGCAAGGTCGCGCCAGTTGGCCGGCGCCTTGATCTCAAAGGCCGCCAACGTAATGGCGATGGCGAACACGCCATCGGACAAAATGATCAGGCGGTCATAGGCGTGACACTCGAGCCGGCGCTGCAGCCCGCCCTCGGTTTCCAGTTCTTCCTCTCCGGTCACTTGCTTTGTTCCATGAAAGCCGCGGACTTGACAATATTCTGTATTTTGCCAAATATCGAATCATGAATTCGGTTTTCAAGGCTTTGTCCGATCCCACGCGGCGGCAAATCCTGCAGCTGCTGCGCAAGCGGGCCATGAGTGCGGGCGAACTCGCGGAGCATTTCGCGCTTTCCAAATCCACTTTGTCGGCCCATTTCGCGGTCTTGCGCGAAGCTGACCTGGTCGATTCCGACAAAAGTGGCACCACCATCACCTACCGGCTGAAATTGTCGGTGTTGGAAGATGCGCTGCTGTCCTTCGCGGAAACAGTGGGCGTGGGCCTGCCGGCCGAGCCCAGACTGCGCAAGGCAACGGGAAAAGCCCGATGATCGAGCGCAAAGTTTTTTGGATAGCCTGGGCCTTGGTCGTTGCCATGCTCGCGGCGGCGGCATGGCGGGTTTTACTGCTGCCGGACTGGACGCATCTGCCGCGCTATGACTTAAACGGTGCGGCGATATCGCCAACCAGTTCGGCTGTCCTGTTGGCGATGCCTGGCGCGGTCTTGTTCATCATGGCGCGGCTGACGTGGCGGGCGCGGACGGCCAGTGCCCCCGTCGAAAGCCTGCGGCCGTGGAAAAAGTGGGCGAGCGTTGTCCTGGTGCCCATCAGTGTGATCCTGACGCTGCTGCAGGCTTTCATCATCGTCCGTTCGCTAGGCCTGTTATCAACGATGAATATGCTGCCGTTCAGCCGCGGCGTTTTTGCCATACTGGGCCTGATGGCGATGGTGACCAACAATGCCCTGCCCAAATTGCCCTGGCTTCGGTCGCGGGTCGCGTTCCTCAACCTCGACCCGGACAAGGGCGCCAAATTTCTGCGCTTGCGAGCATGGCAGGAGGTTCTGATCGGGCTGGTCGTTGTGCTGGGCGGATTATTCCTGCCGCTTAAGATCATGCCGCCCATCGTTTTCTCCATGGTCATTGCGAGTGCGATTGTAAGCCTGGCCTTCTGCTTTTCCGCCAAGCACGGCCAGCCGCAATAAAGACGGCGTGAAAGTACCAACGCGTTTTGGGAGACGTTCACATGCGGCGGAAGGCACTTGTCTTTGGGCGCTCGCTATTCACGAAAATCACGGGGTGGGCCGTTTTTCCCCGCCCCTCCCGTCCTGACGAACTGTCAGAAATTCCCTCTGGACATCGGCATCATATTATGCCTACCTTGTCATGCAAGGTACCAACTCAGACATGACAGTTTGACGGCCTGGAATATATTCTACATCGTATGACATATTAAACATCTCCTGTAACCTGCCTCGGATCGCCAAAGGGAGTTTTCCATGTCCGCCGCCATCTCGTTGCGCAATGTTGTGAAGACCTACAAACGCGGCAAGGAATCCGTGCCCGTCCTGCACGGATTGAACTTGGAAATTCCCGCCGGGCAGTTTGTCTCCCTGATGGGACCTTCGGGTTCGGGCAAAACCACCATCCTCAATCTCGTGGGCGGTTTGGATCATGCCGATTCCGGCGAGGTGATGGTGGGCGGCGAACATCTGGAAACGCTTTCCGGCGGCCAGCTCACCAAATGGCGCGCCGGCCATGTCGGCTTCATCTTCCAGTTCTACAATCTGATGCCCATGCTGTCGGCGGCGGGCAATGTCGAGCTGCCGCTGTTGCTCACCAATCTTTCCAAGAGCGAACGGACCCGCCGGGTCGAGATCGCGCTGGAGATCGTCAATCTCAAGGACCGCGCATCGCACAAGCCGGGCGAAATGTCGGGTGGCCAGCAGCAGCGCGTCGGCATCGCCCGCGCCATTGTCGCCGATCCCCCTCTCCTGCTCTGCGACGAACCGACCGGCGATCTGGACCGCGCCACCGCCGATGAAATCCTCTCCCTGCTGCAGCAGCTTAACCGCCAGCACAAGAAGACCATCCTGATGGTGACCCACGATCCCAAGGCCGCCGACCATGCCAGCCGCCGGCTGGAAATGGACAAGGGCCAATTGATCGAACGTGTCCTGGCGACGGCATAGGGGGCGGCATGAAATACTTTCCCCTGGTCTGGGCCGCGGTGATGCGCAAGCCCACCCGCGCCATCCTCACTTTGCTGTCGGTGATGCTGGCCTTCACTTTGTTCGGCCTCACCATCGGCATGAACGC
>DATEIA010000334.1:0-8553 GCA_035279305.1 Rhizomicrobium sp. | reverse complement strand
ATTTCGTATTTCTCTATGGCATTGCCGCCTGCCTGGAAGTGATCCTGGTCACTTTGGCGGTGCGCCAGCCGATCTCCAACGCGCGCGGGCTCTATTGGGTGTTGCGCGACCGGCACGGCATGGGATGAGCGCGATGCGGCGACGATGGCTGGCGATTGTCAATCCGGCGTCCGGCGGCATGCGCCATCGGATTTTTCGGGAGACCTGGCTGCGCCGCCTGCGTTATGGCGCCACCAAGGTCGTGATCTGCGAGCGGCCGGGCGACGCGGCCCATATCGTCGCGGAAGAGCATGATTTTGACGGCATCGCCGCGGTGGGTGGCGACGGCACGGTGTTCGATATCCTGCCCGCGCTGGATGCCAGCCGGCAATGCCTGATGGTGTTTCCGGCGGGGCGCGGCAACAGCCTGGCGCGGGCTATGGGATTTGCCTCCATGCCGCTGGCGATGGCGGGTTTGAAGTACGGCGTGGAGCAGCCGATGGATTTGTTGCTGTTGCAGGCAAAGCAGGCCGACGGACGCGTCACCAAGGCGATCTGTGCCGGTGGCATCGCGATGGGCTATGTCGCCTCGGTGGTCGCCCGGGCGAGAGGCTTTGCCAATGCCGGGCTTCATTCCTATACCCTTGCCGGACTTCTGACCAAGCCGGAACGGTCCGAGATCGAGATATCCTATGACGGCGAGCCGCCACGCAGCAGGCTGCTCACCGGGCTGGCCATCAGCAATATCAGCCATGCCGCGCAGTATCGCGCATTTCCTGACGCCAGGTTGAATGATGGCCGGTTTCATACGATGGAATTCGACGCGCCGCGGCTGCGCCAAGTCAGCCATAATATCGCAATGTTGGCCGGAATTTATCCTTCCGTGCCCCGGCGCAGCGGTCAGCGCGCATGGGCGCGGGCGGCGGCGCCTTTCGATCTGATGGCCGATGGCGAAATTCTGCATGGGGTGACGGAGTTTTCCGTCGATTGCGTGTCCGGCGCGATCCTGTGCAACCGGTCGGCATGATCGCGCCGGTCCTGGCCATCACCCTGCCGATTTTTCTGCTTGGCGCGGTTTTGATGGTGCTTGCGGGACGGCGGGCCCAGCCCGGGCAACAGTTTTGGCGGAAATATGCCGTCTATGTTCTGGTCGTGCATGCGATCCTTGGAACGATGATCGCGGGCTGGTTCGTTTTGGCGGCGGCGCTGATCCTCACGGCGGGCGCGGCCGAACTTGTTAGAGTGCTTGCGCGCATTCCCGGATGGGGGCCGCGCTGCGCGATCGCCATGGCCTATTTGGGTTTTGCCGGCGGCTTGCTATTCAGCGCCGCCAATCTTTCGCGCGTGACACTGGTTTTCCTCTATCTGGTGGTGGCCGGCTTTGACGGGTTTTCGGAAATTTTCGGACGGCTTTTGGGTCGGATCAAATTGGCGCGCGCCATCAGTCCCGGCAAAACCGTGGAGGGCGCGGTGGCGGGTGGGGCAGGCGCCGTCATTCTGGGGGCGGTTGCCGGACATCTCGCGGGACTGGGGTTTCCGGTGTCGGCGCTGCTGGGAGCGGGGATCGCGGTGACGGCTTTGCTTGGCGATCTTGCCGCGTCTTGGGTCAAGCGGCGGGCAGGGATCAAGGATTACAGCGGTGTGATCCCGGGACATGGCGGGGTTCTGGACCGTTTCGACAGTTTGATCGGCGCGGGCGCGCTGGCGGGCGCGGCGATAGTCCTGGGACGCTAGAGCAAAATAATTTCAGATGGAATCGTACTCCCTCACCCTTCGACAAGCTCAGGGTGAGGAAATAAGTTAATCCTCATGCTGGTCGCACGACGCTGCCGCTAACGACTGTCGAAGAATGGGTCAGAGCGATTACGCTTGAACGTAACTTGCTCTAAGCCAGCGCTTTCATCCAGGACAGGCCTTCCAAAGTGCCGGCCCGGGGATTGTATTCGCAACCGACAATGCCGCGATAACCAAGCTTTTCCAGGGCGCGCAGCACGCCGGCATCGTCAACCTCGCCGGTGGTGGGTTCGTGGCGGCCTGGAAGCGAGGATATCTGGACATGGCCGGTGATAGGCAGCAGGGTTTGGAGGCCGCGCAACACTTCACCGTGAATCATCTGATGGTGATAGATGTCGAACTGAAGCTTGAGATTGGGGCGCTTCAATTCGGCGATGACCTGCTGGGCGAGGCCGAAATCGTTCAGCAGATAGCCGGGCGTGTCGACCGGGTTCAGCGGCTCGATCAATATGTCCAGGCCGGCGGCGGCATCGCAAGCATAGTTCAGGGAGTCCTTATAGGTTGCCATGGCCGTATCGCGGCTTCCTTCCACTATGCCCGCCATCACATGCAGGCGCGGTGCGCCGGTGGCGCGCGCATAGACCAGGGCGATGGCGAGCGAACTGCGGAAATCGGCGCGGCGCGCGGGAAGGCAGGCAAAACCGCGTTCGTTGTTGGAGAGTTCGCCGGGCGGGGCGTTGAACAGCGCCAGCTTGAGCTTGTGGCGCGACAGGCGGGCGGCGATATCCTCGGGATCGTGGTCGTAGGGAAAAAGATACTCCACCCATTCAAAACCCGCATCCGCCGCGGCGGCAAACCGGTCCAGGAAATCATGTTCCTTGAACATCCAGGACAGATTGGCGGCGAAGGTCAGCATGGAAGCCGCGCTTGGGACGTCAGGTGATGCGCTTGCGGCGCGGCTTGGCCGGCGCGGGATGCTGGGCGGCATTGGCTTTGTCTTCGGCTTCCTTGGCCAAGCGCAGCGCCTTGAGTTTCGCGGTCTTGGCGTCGGCTGCGGCGCGCTCTTTTTCGATCTGATCCAGCACCATGCGGCTGCGCTGGTCGGAGGCGGAAAAGTTCGCGGGCGGCTTAGTCACCATGGCGAAAGCCTAGGCGCGCATGGGTTGGTTCACAAGGCCCAGGCGGAGATGGTAGCCGGTCCAGGATCTTAGGCGGTTTTCGAGAACAGCATGCGGCCAACGACTTGATCGCGCTTGAAGAAATAGTGCCAGGCCGCAGCCGCAACATGAAGCAGGATAAAGCCCAGAAGGACATAGACCAGCACATTGTGAATATCGCCGCATTCATGGCCCCATTCCGAGCCGGTGGGGGAGATTTTGGGCAGGGTAACAAGACCGAACAGGCTGACGTCCCAGCCGCGCGAATTGGTTGCCGCCCAGCCCAGCAGGGTCATGGCCAGGATCAGCAGATAGAGCGCCCAGTGGGTTAGGCCGGAAATGGCTCTCTCAACAGGCGAGAAAGCGGCCGGCTGGGGGACGGGATGCAGCAGCCGCCAGACCAGCCGGATAACGATAAAGAACAGGATCGCAGCGCCCACCGAGAAGTGCCAATTGACCCAACCCTCATTCAGGGTCTTGCGGCCGATATGGGGCATAATGGAGCCGATGGCATACTGCACCGCCAATAGGACAAAAATCAGCCAGTGCAGGAGCTTGGCGATGGTGCCGTAGCCCGCGTCAGTCTGAGCCATCTTGATGCTCCCGCGTATTAAGTGTGCGGACTATAGGATGGCGGCGGAGCCGGACAAGTTGATTTCGATCAATGTGGTTCTGGCGGCTATTGGCTGGACGGCGGCAACGCTTCTCCAAAACTGACTGGAAGTCAGTTAATCGGGAGAGTTTGCAACACATTCCTAACCATGACTTTCCAACCGGAGCGCGATGACGGCGTCAGCATCAACCTTACACGGACGGTTCCCCGCACGCACTTTTTTAAACTTCCGAGCCTATTGTGATGCGTACGGGGCAGAACCGCCTCGGAGCGAGGGGTGTCATGGCAAGCAATGCGCGGTTGGCGCTGGATCAACGCCGCAGCGAGCGATTCCAGGTCAGGCTGGCGGGCAAGCTATTTGTCCCGGCGGAAGAACTTACGCTGGATTGCACCATCATCAACCTGTCTGCTGGTGGCGCCGGCATCTATTGTCCCGAACCGCCGCCGCTGGATTGTTTTGTGGTGCTCTATATCGACAGTTTCGGCCGTTTCGAAGGCGCCACCACCCGCTATGTCGAAGGCGAGTTGGGGCTGAGATTTGTCTGCAAGGAAGCCAAGCGCCAGAGGTTGGAGCAGGATCTGGCCGCCTTTGTCGCGGACGGCATGACCGGGGTCACCCGTCTGCGCCGCCACCGCCGCGCCGCTGCTCCGGTCCAGATCGATCATTTCACGACAAGCGACGGCTTAGAGACGCTCTGCAAGCTGATGGATATCTCGCTGCAAGGCGCCATGCTGAAAACCGCGGCGCGCCCCGCCATCGGCGAGCTTATCCAATTGGGCCAGACACGCGCCTGGGTGGTACGTCATCATGACGAAGGCATCGGCGTGCAATTCCAGCAACCTTTCGAAGGACAGCAGGGTCAATGAGTTCTGACCGTTCCGTACGCAGTCTCAGCGGGTTGGGCGCGGCATCGTCCAATCGGGTTCTGAACCTGCTCGCCATCGCCGAAGCCAATGCTGAAAACGACGCGCATCGCAGCGCGCCGCTGTTCATATCCGGTATCCTCAACAGCTCACTGATCCTCAAGCATCGCTTGCGGGCGGACGAAGTCGATTTCTTCCCGGCACGCCGCGCATTGGCGACCAAGATCATCATTCCCTTCGAGCGCAGCGATTTGAAGTTCGGCGGGCGCTCGCTGTTAATCGGCCAGCGCGGCTTCGAGGCCTTGCTTCAGGAAGCGGTCAATTACAAAGAAAAGAAGGATATGCGGCGCGACCTGGACGTCCTGCGCCTGATCGACGGCGTGCCGTCGCTGGACCCGTTCCTGTTGCGCGAGCATCTGCGCGTCAATGACATCAAGCCAGATTCCTGCTATTTCGCGATTTCCGAGGCCGACCAGAATCGCATGCATGACTATGCCGCCCGGGAAATCAGCCGCCTGACCTCGATGGCGTCCGGCGGCAGCCGGCGCAATGGCTCCACCAGCCGCATGGTCGAGGCGCTGCTCTCCAGTGAGGTGGACGACAAGCTGGAGCCGCTGCGCGCCACCCTGAACCTGAGGCCCGCGGAATTCAGCGAAGGTGTGTTCAGCTGGCGCGGCTTTATCTATTACAAATGGTGCCTGGACGAATCTTGGCCCAACCTGATCCGGGCGCTGCGCGGCATCAAGGCGATCATGCCGATCGGCAAGCTCACTTCGGACGAGCGTGCCCTGCTGGAATCCAGCAAAAATGTCATTTTGCGCGGCGCCAAGGTTAACAGCACGGAGATTCGCCGCATCATCGCGATTTACGACGATGCCTATGCGGGATTGATCGAGCGCCAGGACCCCAAGCTGTTTCGCGAATTCCTGCTGGACGCACCCAAGCTGTTCCTGGATATCGGCGAACGGATGGGAGCGATTTCCCATATCACCAGCTTCTGGAACTACCGCTTCCCGGCTGGCGCGCCGCGCTCGGCCTATGCCGACGAGCTGATTGCGATCTTCCATGACTTTTCGCGCGGCATGGCGACGGAATTCTCGGAAGCCGCCTGAGGCTTTTCAAGCCGTGGTTTGACCGCAGAGCGTCCGGTTGTTGGGCCGGTGCCTCGCCTATATACAGACGGCCATGTCTTTGCCAACTGTCACATTCGCGGAAGCCACGCGCGTCTGGGCGCGGATCGCGCTGCTAAGCTTCGGTGGACCCGCCGGGCAGATCGCGGTGATGCACCGTATCCTGGTCGAGGAAAAAAAGTGGATCAGCGAGCGACGGTTCCTGCATGCGCTGAACTATTGCATGTTGCTGCCGGGGCCGGAGGCGCAGCAACTGGCGGTCTATATCGGTTGGCTGATGCATCGCATGCGGGGCGGCATCGTCTCCGGAACATTGTTCATCCTGCCGGGATTGGTGAGTCTTGGGATATTGAGCTGGGTTTATGCCGCCTATGGCCAGGTCGCATGGGTGGCGGCGCTGTTCTTCGGTTTGAAGGCGGCGGTGCTGGCGATTGTACTGGATGCGGTAGTGCGCATCGGCAGGCGGGCGTTGAAAAGCCGCGTCTTGGTTGGCGTGGCGGCGGCGGCCTTTATCGCGATCTTTGTTTTTGCCGTGCCGTTTCCCTTGATCATTGTGGCGGCGGCCGGGTTCGGCTGGCTGGCTGGAGAGACGCGGAGCGGTGGACATGGTGCCGCTCTGGCCGGAGAAGAAGGGCTGATTGACGATGCGTTTGCGCGAGAGCTGCCGGCGCATGTCAGGCCGTCGGTAATGCGGCTGGCGACGATTGTGGCGGTTGGCGGGTTGCTGTGGTTTGCGCCGTTGCTGATGACGCTGGCGATGTTGGGCGCGGGCAATATCTATGCGGCTGTCGCGGTCTTCAACGCCAAGATGGCGGTCGTCACTTTTGGCGGCGCCTATGCGGTCTTGTCCTATATGGCGCAGCAGGCGGTGGAGCATTATCACTGGCTGAAGCCCGACGAGATGCTGGTAGGACTGGGCTTGGCCGAGACCACGCCGGGACCGCTGATCAGTGTGGTGCAGTTTGTCGGTTTCCTGGCGGCGGCGCGCCAGCCTGGGACGCTTGATCCGATGATCGCGGGTACCCTGGGCGGATTGATCGCCATGTGGTCCACCTTTGTGCCGTCCTTTCTGTGGATTTTCGCCGGGGCGCCCTATGTCGAGGCGCTGACCGGCAACAAGCGGCTGAACGCGGCGCTGTCGGGCGTGACGGCGGCGGTGGTGGGCGTGATCTTGAATCTGGCGGTTTGGCTTGGGTTGCACACCTTGTTCGCGCGCATAGTGATGGCCGGTCCGTTTCGACTGCCGGTTTTGGAGTCAGTTCATTGGCCTGCCTTCATCATCGCGCTGGCGGCGCTGGTGGTGATCTTTCGGTTTGGCGCCGGCGTGGTGTTGGTGTTGGCGGGGAGCTGCCTTGCCGGGATGCTGTTTTATCTGGCCGGATTGACATGAGCGCATGAGCAATCAAGAGCTTGGCGAGACTGTTTTAAGACAGATGGGTAGTGCGTATGATAAGTACGTAACCCACAATCCGTATTATGATCCGCGATTGATGGTGCCTTAATAGAGTGGCAGTTTTGTAGATTGGCTGTGGGCTGGGGATGGGCAAGGCAGACGGGCAGCGCGATGTGATCGCGCATTTTTCGAGGGCCAGAATAATATCCGGCACGGTCCTGTTGCTCGGTATGATCGTTTTGGTCTTGATCTGGTACGGCCACCTTCTGTTGACCGGAAAGGCCGATGGCTGGGTCAAGAACATGTTCCATATTGCCGACGTCGTGATTGGTGTTGAATGCCTGATCATTCTTTCGTTCTTGGCGTTCGGAACCATTCGTATTGCTATCGCCAACCATGACGAAGCGATCTGGATTGAAGATGGTCGTTTGATGTGTGCGGACAAGGCCTTGCTGGACGTGCCAGCCGGCGATGTGAGAGGCGTTGATGCGGTTCGGGAGCCGATCTATGGGACAAGATCGCCATGGCCTCCGCATGTGACCAATCTTGTTTTTTATCTCAAGGATGGAAAAACGGTAAAGATTTCTCCCGGCGGATATCTCGAACATCCAGGGGATATTGCGGACCGCCTGAGGGAAAAGCTTGGGCTTGCGAGGGATGTATAGATATCCGCGGGCGGCTGGGCGTGATCGTGGTGCTGGCGGGAAGTTGCGCCGCGGGCATGGCGCTGCATTTGCTTCATCTGGTCTGAGTGCGGCAGGCGGATTGCGCGGTGCGATCGCATTCCAGATTTAAAAGTTCCTTTCCCTGGGCGCGCTGAGTCGCAAAATGTGAATCAAGACGTCTTGTAATTTGTGGAGAAGGCAAGACAGAAGGTTGACCGTTTTATAAAAAGAGAGCACACCATTTCCGATGGTGGGTTAGTGCGCTTGGCAGGAATGCAGGCGCGATGTTGCCGGCGGTCGCGTAGCAAGTGCGGTAAAAAGCTAAGGCAATTGGAGCGGAAAGATTGCGAATCCGCCGGAACTTTCCCCGGTTCCGCACGTAGGATTCCATACGGAAAGGAGAGCTGTCATGCGTGGCTACCTTTATGATCGTGCGGTGCTGTCCGCGAAGGATTTCTGCGGCTGGCGTCCCGGCAACGATAATCGCCAGAAGCCCGCGCCCAAACGGGGATTATCCAAGATCAGCATCGCCTGGTGGCTGGTGCCGTGCATGGTGGTGTGGGCGGCGAGCGCGCTGGTGTTTGCCTGACTTTTTAACGAGATCGAACGCATCCGCGGTTTCACGTCTCGCGCAAGCGGGTTTTTTTGTACCCTGATAAGAGAAAGTAGCGGGGATGCTTAACACTGCCGCCTTGAGAAAAGTTTTTTGCCATGCAGTGGCGGTGCGTTTTCCCGGCGAGGATTCAAGACGTCTTGTAATTTGCAGGCGGCGCGTTCCGGGCAGTTGACCGGACTATAAAAGGTGCGGTAGAGTTTTTTTATGGTGAGTTGATGCGCCCGATTGAAAGCGCTCCCGCCGGTGGCCTCGCGAAAGCGGGGCTTTTTCATTTCCGCCAGGAGCTGATGAGTTGAACGCCAAGTCCAAGGCGGCGGCGCAGATCAAGGCGCTGGCGCGCCGGCATACGCGGGCGGCGATAAAAGTTTTGGCCGCGATCATGAATCAAGGCGATGGACCGGC
>DATEIA010000333.1:0-14835 GCA_035279305.1 Rhizomicrobium sp. | reverse complement strand
CATCACAATGGTCTGGCTGGTTTCGTCTTCCAGCAGGCGCAGCTGGCGGTGATCTTCATCCACCGCGCCGGAAACATTGTAAGTGGCGCCGATCTGGTCCAGCGCGTAATGCGCGGTCGAGCTGTCGTTGGTGACGTCGGTCCCCAGCGCGTTCAGGGCGTTCACATTGGCCGACAGCGCGTCGAGCTGGCTCTGGGCGGTATTCCATTGCGCCACCAATTCGGGATTGCCGCGGGTGGTGCCGACCTGCAGACGGGTGGTGATATGGGCCTTGGCGTCCTGATAGGCGCCGGCGGCCCCGGCACCCTGATTGCGCAACTCGATCAGGCGCGCGGCGTTGGAGGCCAGCCTTTGTTGCAGGCCGGCGATCTGGGCACGCAGGGATTGCACGGTCTTGTTGACGGCGGTTCCGGTGTCGGAGCCGCCTTCGATAGTGATCGGGGTGATGGTGGCGACCGGTGCCGCGCCAGGCGCGGCGGGCAAGGGCGCTGCAAGGCTGGCCGCCGGCGGCGCGCCGGCATCGGCGGGAACGTCCGCGGCCATATCGGCGCCGGAGTCGCCGAACATATTATCGATATCGGAGCAGGCAGTCAGGCTCAGGCCCGCGGTCACCGCAAAAGCCAAAAATAGGCCCTTTTTGAGCCCCTGCCTTGCTGGAATTCCCCTCATCATGTTCTCCGCTGCCCGGCGCCACTGCCCGGCCCCCATGCGACCGAAATTGGAGTTTGGCGCCCAACCCCCCGCCACACTGGACCTGGCGGTCTGTCTGCCAGTCTTAACCAGCAGGGCGGGATGGGACAAGGGATCACTATGCCGCTTGGGGCGGAAATCTACACGTTTCCACCGGGACTTGGCGGGAATTGGGGGGATGGCGCGACAATGTCCCGGCCTGGCACGGGTAGTTCTTGCCTTTGGAGAGCCTCCCCAATAGGTTCCGGCCCTCAAAACGCACCCGTAGCTCAGCTGGATAGAGCACCAGACTACGAATCTGGGGGTCAGGAGTTCGAATCTCTTCGGGTGCGCCATGTCTTTCGTCCGCCTCGCGGACGAAAGACATGGCGCAGGCAAGCGCCCATAGGCGGCGCTAGGCGGCCTAGCGCCAGCGTAGTGGCCGCGCGTAGCGCGCCGCCGTCATGGCCGCGCCGCCCGGGAAGTCCCGCACTTAATTGCTTCGCAGGATTGGTTCAGGTAAGCCCCGCGCCTTCCCCGGGCGGATTGAATTCCGGGGGCCGTCCACACAAGCGTCTCCAGAATTCGAAGGCAGTCTCCGTCCGTGTCTTAGCCGGTGTGACGGACTTTTGAGGGTAGATGCTGCTTGCGGAAGGCCTTCAGCAGTTGGCGCAGGCCCGGCTCCGCGACTTTGGCGGTGGCTTGCTCAATCGGACACCAGTGCAACTCGCGGACATTCTTTTCCGGCCAGTCGTCCAGCTGCTTGGTGACGGCCAGGGCGAAAACGTCAACGCTGCAGGGCATGCCGCCGCCATCCTTTTTTTCCTTCAGATAGTAATAGCTGCCGATGGGCTGAGCGCCGATCTTGCCCATCACCCCGGCTTCTTCAAAAGCTTCGCGAGCGGCGTTTTCCGCCGGACCCAGTTCCGGCTCCGGCCAGCCCTTGGGCAGGATCCAGCGCTTGCTGTTGAGCGAGGTGATCAGCAGGACTTCAACGGCAGAGCCGTGCTTTTGGGAGGTCCGCCAGCAAAGCGCCGCCACCTGCTTGCCATGCTCGCGAAAAAGAGGATCGCCCCGCACCGCGCCACCAAATGATTCGCGCAAGCAGTCTACAATTCATCCGTCTACGGCCCAACCGGCCGGATGCTTGCGGGCAAACCGTACAAGCACTTGGTTAACGGCCGATTACGCGCGGCGATTATGACAGTTTGAACGCGGTGGCGATCAGATAGAACAGCGCCGCGATCAAGCCCGCCGCCGGCATGGTCACGACCCAGGCGACGACAATGTCCTTGGCCACGTTCCAGCGCACCGAATTGACCCGCCGCGCCGCGCCGACGCCGACAATGGCGCCGGTGATGGTGTGGGTGGTGGAGACCGGCACGCCCAGCCAGGTGGCGCCGAACAGGGTCAGCGCGCCCGCCGTTTCGGCGCAGGTCCCCTGCATCGGCGTCAGATGGGTGATGCGCGAGCCCATGGTGCGCACAATGCGCCAGCCGCCGAACAAGGTTCCCAGAGCCATGGCCGCCTGGCAGGAGATCACGACCCAGAAAGGAACGTGGAAAGTGCCGCCTTCCACGCCATGCGCGAACAGAAGCGCCGCGATGATGCCCATGGTCTTTTGCGCGTCATTGCCGCCATGGCCCAGGCTATAGGCGCTGGCGGAGAGGAATTGGACATGCCGGAATAGCTTATCCACCCACAGCGGATTGGCGCGCACGAACATCCAGGAGACAGCCAGGATCAGCACCAAGGCAAGAAAGAAACCGGTGGCAGGCGACAGCATAATGGCGGAGGCGGTTTTGCCCAGTCCGGACCAGACGATCACCGACCAGCCGCCTTTGCAGAGTCCCGCGCCCACCAGCCCGCCGATCAGTGCGTGGGAGGAAGACGAGGGAATGCCGGCAAGCCAAGTCACCACGTTCCAGATAATGGCCCCCATCAGAGCGCCGAAGATCACCTGGTCGTCGATGATGCTGGGCGAGATGATACCGGTGCCGATGGTGGCGGCGACATGCAGGCCGAACACCGCGAAGGCGATGAAGTTGAAGAAGGCCGCCCAGACCACGGCATAGCGCGGCGACAGCACGCGGGTGGAAACGATGGTGGCGATGGAATTGGCCGCGTCATGCAGGCCATTGAGAAAGTCGAAGATCAGGGCGATGGCGATCAGGGCAATGATCAGAAGCATGCGGCCCTATACCTGCTCGATGACGATGCCGCTGATGCGGTTGGCGACGTCTTCGAAGCGATCCACGACCTTTTCGAGATGGTCGTAGATTTCATTGCCCACGATAAAGGCCATGGTGTCGCTGTTCCTGTGCTTCAGATACAGCGCCTTGATGCCCTGGTCGTTCAACTCGTCGGCTTGTTCCTCAAGCCGGGTGATTTCCTCGGCGATGGTGTTGATGCGCGCTTGGTTGTCGCGCATATCGCCCAGCAGGCCCACGGCCTCTTCCGTTAGTTCGGCGCAGCGCAAGATGATGTCCGCCATCTGGCGCATCTGCAATTCGAAGCTGGAGACTTCGAACAAGGTGATGGCCTTGGCGGTCTTTTGCATTTGGTCGATGGAATCGTCCAACAGCCCGATCAGGTCCTTGATGTCGCCGCGATCGAAGGGGGTAATGAAGCTGCGGCGCACGCCCAGCAGCACGTCGCGGGCGATCGTGTCGGCCCGGTTCTCATGGGCGATGATGCGGCGGCAGGCATCGGCGACGCCGGGGCCACCTTCCAGCAGATCGCGCAAGGCGATGGCGCCTTCCACCAAGGTGCGGGCGTGATCGTTGAAAAGGGCGAAGAATTTCTCTTCGCGCGGCATCAAGGCCTGGAAAAATCGCTGCACCTGGCACCCCGTTTTGGCGCCCTGCTTGCTATGCCGCCTCAGCGGCGTCAAGCGGGGCGTCGAATGGGGGAAAAAACAAGCATTTACAAATGACTATGGGCGCAGCCGGTACGGCGCCCCCGTCACAATCGCGCCTGTTCGGCCTTTGCTTGTCATCGGGTAGGCCGAACATCAAAACCGCATAGTCCTTCGGCGGACGGTCATATTTCGGGCTCCATTGGCATGCTACACGAGCGGCCGGGGCCCAATGACCGCGCCAGAAGCGGTCTGGCGAAGGATCGCATTCATGCATCGCAGGCATCTGCTGCTCAGCGCGGGCGCGCTGACGTTCGCGTCTTCATTCGCGCCGGCGGCCTGGGCCGCCAATGTGGCCGAGGACTTCGTCAGCGGCAATATCCAGGCCGGTTTTGATATTCTCAACGACCGCGCCGTCAGTCCCGATCAGCGCCGTGAACGCTTCGCCGCTTTTCTTCTGGGGCTGACGGATGTGAAACGCGTGGCGCTGTTCATGCTGGGCCGTTACGCGGCGGACGCGCCGCAAGCCGATCTCGATGCCTATGTCGGGGCCTATCGGGATTATGCGACGAGCAGGTACCAGACCTATTTCGCGCTCTATTCCGGGCAGAGCTTGCGCGTGATGTCTTCGCGCGAGCGCGCGCCGGGTGACTTTGTCGTCACCACGAATATGGTGGGCACAAACAGCGCGCCGATGGAAATCGATTTCCGCGTGCGAACCGATGGCGTCAGACCTGTGCTGGTGGACCTTGGCGTGGCGGGAATATGGCTGGCTCTGGCGCAGCGCGACGAATTCCTTTCCGTCATCGCGCAAAATAACGGCGATATCAAAGCCTTGACGGTGCATCTGCGCGCCGCGGGTTCTCGTTGAAAAACAGGAACTTTTGTTCCCTTAACCGTTCCTGCTTGAAATCGGACGCGGGTGAAGTTATCTCCCCGTTGCTGGGGTGCGTTATGCGTGGCGCCGTTTGGTTCCATGACCGATAAAAAGTTTTGAGCGCCCGTCGATTCTGATCATCAAGTTACAGCTTCCTCACTTTGACCCCTTTGGAGCCACTGTGTCCGATTCTGAGCCTCTTGTTCTTGCCGCTTCCAAACCGCTGCCGCGCGGTTTCATCCGCGCCACGATTGCCGGCAGCTTTTGCATCGCGGCCGTTCTGATGATCCCGGGCATCAACCTCAAGGGCCAGAGCAATGCCGTTGCGAGCCGGCCGGCCCTGCCGCGGCTGCTGGGCCAAGCTGCGCCCGTGGTGCCTTCGGCCTTCGACGAAGAATCCACCATGAGCCCGGCCCAATTGCTGGGCCGGTGGGACGGAATCATCACCGAGGCCTCGCGGCGTTTTCGTGTTCCCAAGGCCTGGATCGTCGCGGTGATGCGGCAGGAGAGCGGCGGACGCACCATGCTGGGCCAGGGCGTGCCGATCGTCAGCCGTGCCGGCGCGGTGGGCCTGATGCAGGTTTTGCCCGCGACCTATAGGGAGATGGCCGCGCAATACAGACTGGGCGGCAATCCTTTTGAGCCGCGCGACAACATCATGGCCGGCGCGGCCTATCTGCGCTGGTTGCATCACAAATATGGTTCTCCGGCGATGTTTGCCGCTTATAATGCCGGACCGGGCCGGCTGGAGGATCATCTGAAAGGCGCCAGCCTTCCCGCCGAAACCCGCGCTTATGTCGGCGGTATCGCCAAAACCCTGAAGTTTCAGATCGGCAAGGGCCTGGATCCGGCCAAACCGGCTCTGGTCAGCCTGACCCAGCCCGATGGCGCGCGTGTGAAGATCGATCCCAGCCAGGTTACCGGCGTCCGCGCCGCTTTGCCCGGTGAATATGATTGGATCGTCAAGACGGTCCTGATCCTGGGCAAGCATAAGCAACAGGCTATCCGCGAGGATGTCCAGGCCGCGACCGCCGCCCTTCACGCGACCGGCAAGACGATCTAGTGTCCCGATTCCGGAATTCGCCAAGAGCCTGATATCGATGATGTGGCGAACTTCGAAACCACGACACTAGCGAAGCCGCGCCTGCTGGGTAATATCGCCTCTCACTTGTTGGGGGCCGATATGCGCGGCATAATTTCACTCACCGGATTGGCCTTGCTCTGTGCCGCGCCGGCCGCTTTAGTTTTGGCGGCTCCGGCTCCCGCCTACGCCGCTGCCGGCCCTTTCGATGCGCCCAGCTCGCTGCCGTACCAGGCGCCGCGTTTCGATCTCATCAAGGACGGCGACTACCAGCCCGGCTTTGAAAAGGGCATGCAACAGCAGCTGGCCGAGATCGCCGCCATCGCCGGCAACAAGGCGGAACCGACTTTCGACAACACCATCGTGGCGATGGAGCGTTCGGGCCGGATGCTGGAGCGGGTGAACAACGCCTTCTTCGGTGTGGTGCAAGCCAACACAAATCCGGCGCTCGACAAGGTGCAGACGGCGGTGGCGCCCAAGCTGGCGGCGCACAGCGACGCCATTTTTCTCAATGCCAAATTGTTCGCGCGGGTGAAGGCGCTTTACGACCGCCGCGCCAGCCTCAAGCTGGATGCCGAAGCCCTGCAGGTCCTGACCCTGTACTACCGCCAGTTCGTCCATGCCGGCGCAAATCTGGGAGGCGCCGGCAGGGCGCGGCTGCAGCAGATCAACAAGCAGGGTGCCAGCCTGGAAACGTCTTTTCAGCAAAAGCTGGTGGCGGGGGCCAAGGCGGGAGCACTGGTGGTCGACGACAAGGCGAAGCTGGATGGCCTGAGCGCGGCCGAAATCGCCAGCGCGGCCCAGGCCGCGCAGGGGCGGGGGCTGAAGGGCAAATACGTCATTGCGCTGCAGAACACCACGCAACAACCGCTATTGACCTCTCTGGAAAATCGCGCGGTGCGCGAGAAACTGTTCAACCATAGTTGGACCCGCACCGAGAAAGGCGACATCAACGATACGCGCGCCATTATCTCCCAGCTTGCGGTCCTGCGCGCGGAGAAGGCCAAATTGCTGGGCTATCCCAACTATGCGGCCTATGCCCTTTACGACCAGATGGCCCAGACGCCGCAAGCGGTGGAGAGGTTCATCCGCCAGCTTGTGCCCGCGACCCGCGCCAAGGCGGCGGCCGAAGCCAGGCTGATCCAGGCGGCGATCGACAAGGAGGACAAGCGTTTCGACCTCAAGCCCTGGGATTGGCAGCGTTATGCCGAGAAGGTGCGCAAGGATCGCTATGACCTGGATCAGGATGCGCTCAAACCCTATTTCGAGATCAATAGGGTACTCAAGGACGGCGTCTTCTATGCCGCCACCCGGCTCTACGGCATCACCTTCAAGCAGCGCAAGGACATTCCGGTCTATCATCCCGATGTGATGGTGTTCGAAGTGTTCGAGGAGAACGGCTCATCTCTCGGGCTGATGTATTTCGACTATTTCAAGCGGGACAACAAAACCGGCGGCGCCTGGATGAGCAATTTCGTCGGCCAGTCCAAGCTGCTCGGCACCAAGCCGGTGATCTACAATGTCGCCAACTTCACCAAGCCCGCGCCGGGACAGAAGGCGCTGATCAGCTTCGACGATGTCGGCACCATGTTTCACGAATTCGGCCACGCCTTGCACGGCTTGTTCGCCAACCAGACCTATCCGCTGGTGTCGGGCACCAATGTGGCGCGCGACTTTGTCGAATTCCCTTCCCAGTTCAACGAGCATTGGGCGCTCCATCCCGAGGTGCTCAAGCATTATGCGGTCAACGACAAGACCGGCGCGCCGATTCCCCAGACGCTGGTGGACAAGATCAAGAAGTCCGAAACCTGGGGCCAAGGCTATGCGCTGGGCGAGTTGCTGGCGGCGTCGCAGCTGGACATGCAATGGCATACTTTGCCGCCGGGAGCCCCGAAACAGGAGGTGGACGCGTTTGAATCCCAGGCGCTGAAGAAAACCGGCACCGATTTTCCCAATGTACCGACACGTTACCGCTCCAGCTATTTTCTGCACATCTGGGCCAATGGCTATGCATCCGGCTATTACGCCTATCAATGGACGGCAATGCTGGATAACGATGCCTATGCCTGGTTCACCGCCCATGGCGGGCTGAGCCGGACCAACGGCCAACGGTTCCGCGACCTTATCCTGTCCAAAGGCCATACGATGGATTACGGCCCGATGTTCCGGGCCTTTTACGGCAAGGATCCCGATATCGGACCGCTGCTGGAACATCGGGGATTGGTGCCGCCCAAATAAGGGGCGCTAACTTTTCTTCTTTGTCTTTTTGCTTTTGGTTTTTTGGGGGACCTGTGCGCCGGCCTTGCGAGCTTCCGACAGCCCGATGGCGATGGCCTGCTTGCGGCTTTTCACCTTCCGGCCGGAGCCGCTTTTCAGCGTGCCTTTCTTTCGCTCATGCATCACCTTTTCGACTTTCTTTGAAGCGCCCTTGGAATATTTGCGCGCCATGCCTACCTCCTTATGGATGCGCAAAGCACAACCGGTGACATTAAATTCGGTTCCGGACGGAACGGCCCTGACCGTTGCGTGTTGCTGTCGCGTGGCGATGTAGCTTTGCGGAGTTCCACCATGATGATCACACTTTCCCGTCTTTATCGCGACGGGGTTGAGGCTCGCGCTGTGGTCGATGAATTGAAGGCGACAGGCCTGCCCGAAGGCGATATCGGTATTATCGCGCCTTCCCAGGGCCGGATACAGAGCCGTGAGTCGCGCAGCCACACGGTGAATCGCAGCGCGGGCGTCGGAGCCGCGCTTGGCGGTGCGGCAGGATTGCTTGCCGGGCTGGGTGCCTTTGTCTTGCCGGGTATCGGCGCGGTTGTTGCCGCCGGATGGTTGCCCGGCGCCCTTGCCGGTGCCGTGGCGGGTGGCGCCGCCGGCGGCGTGGTTGGCGCCCTGATCGAAGCTGGGATCAGCGAACGCGATGCGGCGGTTTTTGCGGAAGGCGTGCGCCGCGGCAGCAATCTTGTGACCATCCGGGTGGCAAGCCAGGACCGCGCCTTCTATCAGCGGATACTGGCGGGCAGGAACGCGCTACGCCTCAAGCGGTCTTGATCGTGGCGGCGAAGAAGAAAAACAACCGGCCGTTACGGAAATGGTCCGGCAAGGACTTGCCGGCACGTCGCCGGCGCGTGCTGGAAAAGGCCAAGGACGAGCTGCGGACCCTGTTCGACAAGGACTAAAGCTGCCTGTAGAAGACCGCCATGAGCAAGGCGGTTTTCATTGCGGGAGATTGGGGCACCAGCCGGTTGCGCCTTTATCTCTGCGACGCGGGCGGCAATGTGCTGGCGCGCGGCGAGGGAGAGGGCGCTGCGGCGCCCGATTGCGCCGCACGCTTTGCGGCCGCCGTGGCGCCCTGGGATAAGGCGCATGGGATACTGCCGGCCATACTCAGCGGCATGGTGGGCTCCACCATCGGCTGGCGGGAAGTGCCTTATCTGAAGTGCCCGGCCAGGCCGTCCGCCATCGCGGCCGCGGCCTTGCGGTTCGATGCGCAGGACCGCGGCATCGCCATCCTGCCCGGCCTGACTTGCCGGGGAAAAACCGGCGCCCCGGATGTGATGCGCGGCGAGGAGACGCAGATATTGGGCGCGTTGCGCCTGTACGCCAATCTGACGAAGGGCCGTCATCTTTTTTGCCTGCCCGGCACCCATGCCAAATGGGTTTCGGCGATCGACGGCGCGGTGACCCAGTTTCAGACCGCCTTGTCGGGCGAATTGTTCGAGCTGTTGCGCCGTCACAGCGTGCTGGCGCGCGACAGTAGCGAGGTCGATGCACAAAGTCCCGCCTTTATGCTGGGACTCGACTTCGCGCGGCAAAATCGCAAAGCCGACCTGCTCTATTTGTTGTTCAGCGCGCGCAGCCGCGTGGTCACCGGCGAAATGGCCAAGGGCGATGCGGCGTCCTATCTGTCGGGCCTGATCCTAGGCAAGGACATCGCAACCGCCATGGCGCTGTTTGAGTTCGATGGGCCCGTGCAGTTGATCTGTACCCCGGCGCTGGCGGCGCTTTATGGCAAGGCGCTCGGCGCCTATGATATGAAAAGTGCGGCGATCGACGGCGATCGCGCGGCCTTGGCGGGCCTGGTTCATGCCCATGCGGAAATTTTTTCATGAGTTCTGATCGGTTGCTGGCCGAACTGCCTCTGGTGGCCATCCTGCGCGGCGTCACCCCCGCCAGGATCGAGGGCGTGGCCGAGGCGCTGTTTGCCGCCGGCATCCGCGCCATCGAAGTGCCGCTCAATTCACCCGAGCCCTTCGAGAGCATCGCGACCCTCGCCAAACTTTTCGGCGGCCGCTGCCTGACCGGCGCGGGGACCGTGCTGAGCGTGGCGGATGCGGACCGCGTTGCCGATGCCGGCGGCAAATTGATGGTGACACCCAACACCGATCCCGCCGTGATCGCGCGCGGCGTGGCCAAAGGCCTGACGGTGATGCCGGGCTTCTATACCCCCAGCGAAGGCTTCGCGGCGGTGGCGGCGGGCGCGAAGTATCTTAAGTTGTTTCCCGCCTCAAGCGGTGGCATCGGTCATCTGCAGGCCATGCTGGCGGTGCTGCCGAAAAACCTCCCGGTCTATGCGGTGGGCGGCGTCGGCGCGGGCAACATGTCGGAATGGCGCAAAGCCGGCGCGGCGGGCTTCGGCCTGGGATCGGAATTGTTCAAGCCGGATTTCAGCGACGCCGATATCGCCGCCCGCGCGCAAAAGGCGGTCGCTGCTTACAAGGCGGCGGGATAAACAAGTTTCTCCATGGCCGACTCACGCCGAGCCGGCCATGGAGCGTGCATTACCAGTTCGTATAGCTACCATCCGGGCGGTGGTTGATGCGGATCGGCGCATAACGCTCGCTCCAATCGCCGATCAATTGCAGCTTGCTGGTATCCAGCGTCACGCCCAGGCCGGGGCGCTCATTAGGCCATAGCTTGCCATCGTGGAAGTCATAGGCCTGCGGCAGATAGGGCCAGGGCTGGCGTCCCGCGTTGGTCATTTCCATCAGGGCTTTCACCGAGGTCGCCGTTAGGCAATGGACCAGGGCAGTTTCGCCGATGGGGCCGGTGAAATGCGGAATCATGCCGCAATAATGGGTTTCGGCGATGGCGCAGATCTTCATATACTCGGTGATGCCGCCGACATTGGGAACGGTACAGCGGGCAAAATCGATCAACTGATTTTCCAGCAGCATGTTGGTGTCCCACTTGGCGCCATAAATCTCGCCCACCGCGATCGGCACGCGCAGGCGCGGCCGGATGGTCTTGTAGATTTCGATATTCTCGCCGCGCACCAGATCTTCGCAGAAATAGGGATGCAGCGGCTCGATCATGGTGGCCAGGGTGATGGCGTCTTCCTGATCCAGCACGCCGTGAAAATCAATCGCCCAGGCGCCGTCCTTGCCCGCGCCCTTGCGGATGGCGACGCAATCTTCATAGGTCTGCCGGACGGCGTCGAAACGATCGAATTCCCGTCCCCCCGCGGTGGCGGTGCGATAGGCGCGGAAACCTTCGGCGATACAGGCCCGGGCCGCATCTTCCAGCGTGCCGCCTTTGGGCTTGGGATAGGCGGTGGCATAGCATTCGATATGTTCGCGCGCCTTGCCGCCCAGCAGCTGCCAGACCGGCACGCCCAGCGCCTTGCCCTTGATATCCCACAGGGCCAAATCCAGCCCGCCCAGCGAATGGGTTTTTTCGCGCCCCGCCGGATAGAAATAGGCGCGGAACATGGTTTGCCAATGCCGCTCGATTTGGAACGGATCCTCGCCGATCAGCAGGCCGGCGCACTGTTCCATGGTCGAAGGCTCACCGCCTTCACCGATTCCGATCAGACCGCTTTCGGTCTCGATGGTGACGATATTGGCGGACTGGTTGATGGTGGGCTGATGCACATTGGGCCGCCCCGCCGCATCGGTTGGTGTCTTGTAGTAGCGAATGCGCTTGATTTTGTCCTTGGGCAGGCCGAGCGCGAAAGCGCTGGGCGGTGTCCACAGCGCGGCGGCAGCCGTGCCCAGCACCCCGGTCATCCATGTGCGGCGATCCATATTTCCTCCAGGCGTTCTTGTTCTTCAGGTCCGGTTGCGGAACCAGCCTTTGTTGGCGTCGCAATACCACCGCAAGCCTTCTTTGATGTCCAGCCTGTGCCGGGACGGACCCTTGGTCTTGTTCAGGACGATCTTGGTAGCGATGGCGCCATCCGGCATTTGCGAGTGCCGCAAGCTCTCAAAAAAAGGGAAATATTTGTCGGACATATTTGTCTTCGTCCGCGTCCTGGCATAGTCTGGTTGCAAGTGGCCCCGCCAAAGGGAGCCATGCTTGGTAAAGGCGGCAAAGACCGCCGGCTGGGGTCGAGGAAACAAGATCAAGAATCAAGGTGTTATCGGCGTAAGCCGCAGCGGCGCACCGGGCGTTGGTCCGTCGCGCCGGTTGGGGACAAAAGGAAAAGCGGGATCAACCCGCGATATTGGTGCCGCCTTTCATCCGGAAGGCGGCATTATTTTTTCCACGCCCAAGCGAAAAATATTTCATGCCCCAAGCCCAGGGATCGGCCCTCTCGGCGGTGCCATCGTCGCGGCGGCGACGGGCTTCATCGTCCGAAAAGCCCGCCGAAAGGCGGTTTTTTGTCGCTTTTGCGCGGGGTTCACTTTTGCGCGGAATTGGCTATGGTCCCGCCCGCCATGGAACCATTCAACAAGCTCGAGGGCGTCGCCGCTCCCCTCAACATGATCAATGTCGATACCGACATGATCATCCCCAAACAGTATCTGAAGACCATTCACCGCACCGGCCTGGGCAAGGCGCTGTTCGATGAGATGCGCTTCAATCCCGACGGCAGCGAGAAGCCGGACTTTGTGCTCAACAAGCCGGCCTATCGCAAGGCCAAGATTTTGGTGACGGGCGACAATTTCGGCTGCGGCTCCAGCCGCGAGCACGCGCCCTGGGCGCTGCTGGACTTTGGCATCCGCTGCGTCATCGCCCCCAGCTTCGCCGATATCTTCTATGGCAACTGCTTCAAGAACGGCATCCTGCCGATCAAGCTGCCGCAGGAGCAGGTCGATAAACTGATGGACGATGCGATGCGCGGCGCCAACGCCATCATCTCCATCGATCTGGAGAGCCAAGAAATCCGCGGTCCCGACGGTGGCATGATCAAGTTCGAGGTCGATGCCTTCCGCAAGCAGGTGCTGCTGAACGGCTGGGACGATATCAGCCTGACCCTGCGGGCCGAGGACAAGATCTCCCTTTTCGAGAAAAATCAGCACAGCCAAGCGCCCTGGCTGTAGGCCGATTCAAGGACAATCATGAACGAATACAAGCTCCTTTTGCTGCCGGGTGACGGTATCGGTCCTGAAGTTCTGGACGCCACCATGCGCGTGGTCGGCTGGTATGGGCAAAAAGGCCTGCCCTACAAGACCGAGGAAGCGCTGCTGGGCGGCGCCGCGATTGATGCCACCGGCCGGCCCGATCCCGACGAGACCTTCGTCAAGGCGATTGCCGCCGATGCGGTGTTGATGGGCTCGGTCGGCGGTCCCAAATGGGATGGCCTGCCGTTCGAAAAACGCGCCGAGCGCGGCTTGTTGCGGGTCCGCAAGGATATGGGCGTGTACGCCAACCTGCGCCCGGCGCTGTGCTTCGACGCCCTGAAGGATGCTTCGACGCTCAAGCCCGAGATTGTCGCGGGGCTCGACATCTTGATCGTGCGCGAGTTGATGGGCGGGGTCTATTTCGGCGAACCCAAGGAAACCAAGACCCTCGCCGATGGACAGAAGCGCGCCGTCGATACCGGCACCTATACCACCAGCGAGATCGAGCGGGTTTGCCGTGTCGCCTTCGACATGGCGCGGCTGCGGTCCAACAAGGTGCATAGTGCCGAAAAATCGAACGTGATGATGACCGGCCTTTTGTGGAAGGAAGTCATCACCGCCCTGCACAGTTCCGACTATGCCGATGTCGAGCTGCACCACATTCTGGCCGACAATGCCGCCATGCAGCTGGTGCGCAATCCCAAGCAATTCGACGTGCTGGTCACCGACAATCTATTCGGCGATGTGCTGTCGGACGAGGCGGCGCAGCTGACCGGCTCCATCGGCATGCTGCCCAGCGCCTCGCTGGGCGACAGGAAACCCAACGGCCTGCCGTCGGCGCTGTATGAGCCGATCCATGGCTCGGCGCCCGATATCGCGGGCAAGGGCCTGGCCAATCCCATCGCCTCCATTCTCTCCTTTGCCATGTGTTTGCGTTATTCCTTCGGCATGAAGGATGAAGCGGCGCGGCTGGAAAAGGCGGTCGACACGGTTCTGGCCGAAGGCTATCGCACCGGCGACATCATGCAGCCCGGCATGACCAAGGTCGGCACGACCGCCATGACCGACGCCATTCTCAAGGCGCTGGATAAGTCGAAGTAAAAACCGGAAACAAAAATGGCGTCACAAGGCGCTGTTGCCCGGCCTCGCGTCGCGCTTGGCTGCGCGACGCTGCGGCGTTCGGGCGGGACAAAGGTCCACTGGACCTTTGTCTATTCCGCCCTCACCCTTTTAACGCCCGTCGTGCCCGATGCAGCAGCGGCTCGGTATAGCCCGACGGCTGCTCCTTGCCCTTGAACACCAGATCGCAGGCCGCCGCAAAGGCGATGCCGTCGTAAGATGGCGCCATGGCTTTGTAGAACGGGTCGCCGGCATTCTGCTGGTCCACCACTTTGGCCATGCGCTTGAGGCTTTCCAGAACTTGCTCCTGATTGCAGATGCCGTGCGCCAGCCAGTTGGCCATGTGCTGGCTGGAAATACGCAAGGTGGCGCGGTCTTCCATCAATCCGACATTGTGGATGTCGGGCACTTTCGAGCAACCCACGCCCTGGTCCACCCAGCGCACCACATACCCCAATATGCCCTGGGCGTTATTATCCAACTCCTGCTGCACTTCCTCAGGCGACCAGTTGGGCCGGTCGGCCAAGGGAATGGTGAGAATGTCGGACAGCTTGGCGCGGGGGCGCGATTTCAGCTCATCCTGCCGCGCCTTCACGCTGACCTGATGATAGTGCAAGACATGAAGCGTGGCGGCGGTGGGCGACGGCACCCAGGCACAACTTGCGCCCGCGTTTGGATGGCCGATCTTGGCCTTCAGCATATCGGCCATCCTGTCGGGCATCGCCCACATGCCCTTGCCGATCTGCGCCTTGCCCTGGAAACCGCAGGCCAGGCCGATATCGACATTCTGGTCTTCATAGGCTGCCAGCCATTTGGAGGTCTTCATCTCGCCCTTGCGCACCATCGGGCCGGCATACATCGAGGTATGCATCTCATCGCCGGTGCGGTCCAGGAAGCCGGTATTGATGAAGACGATGCGATCCTTGGCGGCGCGGATACATTCCTT
>DATEIA010000332.1:0-3291 GCA_035279305.1 Rhizomicrobium sp. | reverse complement strand
GCAGATTGGAGAGACCGTTATTGGCTTCCAGCGGCACGATCCCCTTGTGGATGGGCCGCCCCTTTCCCTTGGCGTCGAAGCTGCCCATCTGGATCACGAAGCCGTGCGCCACCCGATAGAAGGCAGTGTTGTCGTAATGCTTCTCCCACACATAGCGCAGGACATTGGCCACGCTTTTGGGGGCGCGCACCGAATCCAGCTGCAAGGTGATGTCGCCCATGGAGGTGGAAATCAGGATGCGCGGCCCGGTCATGGGCGGATTGGCGGGCGCGTGCGTCACGGCCTGGGGCGCCGGCGCGGCCGTGTCTGTCGGCGGCGGCTGTTGCTGCTCTTGGGCCAGGGCAGGGGAGGCTATGAGAAAAGCGAGGGCGAGGAGGGTCTTGCGCATAGTGCATCTAAACAAAAAAGCCGCGGGAGGTTAATCCCGCGGCTTCTTGTTTTTCGCCGGCCCGGTTTAGTGTAGGCTAACCGGCGTCAGCTCATTCTGGACCGCCGCGCCATAAGCGCTGGCATAGCCATCGGTGAAGCCCAGCACGCTGCCATCCTCGGCGTGAAGCACATAAAGCTTCATGCCGTCGGGCAGGTCGATATTGGCCGGGAGCAGGCCGAGCCGGTGCGCCTCATCGCTGCCCGTGGGCTTGATATAGGCAATGCGTCCGGCGGTGAACCGCCGCTCGTCATTGTCATCGATTTCGAATCTGTCCGTCATGGCAAGCCTCCAGTCTTGATATCAACCACCCGCACGGTTGGCTGGACGTGCTTGCGGGCCAAATCGATCTTCAGCAATCCATTTTCCAACGCGGCAGCGGCAACTTCGATGCCATCGGCCAAGACAAAGCTGCGCAAAAATTGTCGCGATGCAATGCCGCGGTGAAGGAACGTTTTGCCGTTAACCTCAGCTTGGCGCCCGCGCACCACCAGTTGGCGATCCTCTTCGGTGACGCTGAGCTCGTCCTGGGAAAAGCCCGCCACCGCGAGCGTGATGCGGATTCCGCCATCCTCCAAGCCTTCGATATTGTAGGGCGGATAGGCGTCACCGGCGGTACGGGCGGTGCGCTCCAGCAGCCTTTCCAGATGCTCGAAGCCCAGCAGATAGGGGCTTCCAAAACTCGTATGCCTGTTCATCTCCAGCCCTCCTTTGAGCGGCTGTCCGGCTCCCGTCATGGGCCGCCGGCAGAACAGAAATAAGTCGCAGAAGCGGCTGTTCAAGATGCGCGCACTATCGTGTGCAATCTAAAGTTGTATCTTGCTGGAGGTTGAACCGGAGCCGGGAGGGGGGCACAAACCGCCCATGCTGGTTATCCTGGACGACGGCCCCCGCCGGGTCTTTTCCGAGCCTGTGGCGGTCATCCGGGCCGATACGCCTGCCGAGGTGCCCGCCGCCCTGGCTGCGGTCCAGGCAGGCTTGGCGCAGGGGCATCATGTTGCGGGCTGGCTGGCCTACGAACTGGGCTATGCCCTGGAACCGCGTTTGGCGCAGCCGCAGTCTGCCGGCCCCCTCTTGCGGCTTGGCGTGTTTGGCGCGCCGGGCGCGATGGCGCCCCCGGCCAGGGCGCGCGCCTATGCCGGACCCTTGCGGCCGGAATGGACCGCCGGCGATTATGCGAGCCGCTTCGCGCGGGTGAAGGATTATATCGCCGCCGGCGACATCTATCAGGCCAATCTGAGTTTTCGCGCGCGCTTCGCCTTCGCGGGCTCACCGCTCGCCTTGTACGAGCAATTGTTGCCGCAAAGCGGCGCGGCGCATTGCGCCTATGTCGATGCTGAAGAGGGGGGCGTGCGCATTCTCAGTCTTTCGCCGGAACTGTTCTTCGATCTGTCTGGCGATGGCCGGATCACCGCGCGTCCGATGAAAGGCACGTCTGCGCGCAAGGGCGATGACCAAGCCGAGCGCGCGGCGCTGGCCGCCAGCCCCAAGGACCGTGCCGAAAATCTGATGATCGTGGATCTGATCCGCAACGATCTCAGCCGCATCGCGCAAGCCGGCAGTGTGGAGGTCAGCGATCTGTTCAAGGTCGAGACCTATCCAACCCTGCACACCATGGTTTCCACCGTCACGGCAAGGAAACGGGCGGATGCGGGTGTGGCCGACATGCTGCGGGCGTTGTTTCCCTGCGGCTCGGTGACCGGTGCGCCCAAGATCCGCGCCATGGAAATCTTGCGCGAATTGGAGGCGAGCCCGCGCGGCACCTATTGCGGCGCCATCGGGTGCTTTGGTCCCGACGGCTCGGCGCGCTTCAATGTCGCCATCCGCACCCTGACCGTATGGGGCGATGAGGGCGCGTTGGGAATAGGCGGTGGCGTGGTGCAGGATTCCGATGCGGCCGGCGAGTATGCCGAATGCCTGCTGAAGGCGCGGTTCTTCGAAACCGCGCGCAAGCCGTTGGAATTGATTGAAACGCTGAGGTGGGAAAAAGGCTTCGTCCGGCTGACGGCACATCTGGCGCGGATGGAGCAATCGGCGCGGGTATTTGGACTGGCTTTTGACCGGGCCACGGCACTGGCAGCCTTGGAAAAGGCGGTGGCGGGCAAACAAGGGGCGTTGCGCGTGCGCCTCACTTTGAACGAAGCGGGGGATCATGACGCCAGCGCGCATGATCTCGCGTTCAATCCACCCCACTGGACCTATGCGGTTTCACCGGAGCGAACCCACAGCGAAGACATGTTTCTGCGCCACAAGACCAATTGGCGTGAGCTTTACGAAGGCGAAGTCAGACGGCTGGGAAACGATGAAGTGATCTTTGTCAACCAGCAGGGAGAACTCACCGAAGGGGCGCGCAGCAACATCTTTGTCGCGCGCGATGGACTGCTGCTGACGCCGCCCTTGGCGGCGGGCGTTTTGGCCGGGCAGCTGCGCGCCGAACTGATCGCGCAGGGCAAGGCGCGTGAAGCCAGGCTCACGCCGGATGACTTGGAGGGCGAAGTCTATTTCGGCAATTCGCTGCGTGGCTTGATACCGGCGAAACGCGTTTAAACCTTGGCCGCCAGTGCCGAGAGCAGCGCCACGCTTTGCGGCACCACCCAGCCATCCACTTCGATCACACGGCCGGCCAGGGCATCGGTCTTGGCGGCGGCACCCAAGCCGCCGGACTTGAGCATCGGGCGCAATTTCGCCGCCAGGGCTTTTGTGTCCATCGTCCCGGAAACCGAGGCGCCAAAGCGGGTGGCTTGTTCCCGGTCGATCAGCGCCGCCAACACATCGTCATACGGCGTGGGCGCATAGTGCTTCACGAACAGGTCGGTGAATCGATAGAGCCCGGCGGTGGCTGCCACGCCCGCCGCCGCGACACC
>DATEIA010000331.1:0-8211 GCA_035279305.1 Rhizomicrobium sp. | reverse complement strand
CCGCCAGCCAGTTCTTGCGCAGCGCGTCGGCGCCCTCCGTCACATTTATCCCTTGATGGTGACGTTCGCCTTCTTGGCGTCGGCGACGAAGGCGGCCAGACCCTTGTCGGTCAAGGGATGGCTCAGCAGCTTCTTGAAAATATCCGTCGGCATGGTGCCGACATCGGCGCCGGCCAGAAGCGACTCGCGCACATGGCTGACCGTGCGGATCGAAGCCGCCAGGATTTCCGTCTTGAAGCTGTAATTGTCATAGACGGCGCGGATGTCGCGGATCAGGCCCATGCCGTCCTCGCCCGCGTCATCGACGCGGCCGATAAAGGGCGAAATGAAACTCGCGCCCGCCTTGGCCGCCATCCAGGCCTGGACCGGCGAGAAGCACAGCGTGACATTGACCATGGTGCCGTTCTTGGACAAGACGGCACAGGCCTTCAGCCCGTCCCAGGTCAGCGGCACCTTCACCGCGATATTCTTGGCGATCTTGGTCAGGACCGCGGCTTCCTTCATCATGCCGTCATAGTCGGTGGCCAGCACTTCACCGCTCACCGCGCCCGGCACAAGGCCGCAAATTTCCTTCAGCGATTCGACATAGTCGCGGCCCGTCTTGGCGGCCAGCGAAGGATTGGTGGTGATGCCATCGACCAGGCCGCTGGCGGCATATTCGCGGATTTCCGCCACATCGGCGGTATCGAGGAAGATTTTCATGGCAAGCCTATGGACCTTATATTGACCTTGGGATGGGGCGGGGCGAAGTGTAGCCCAAGATGCGCACCCGCTTAAACCCCGCGCCGCCGCCGGAATTGCTGCAAAAGCCCGTTGTCGGCGTGCTGCTGCCGCTGCCGCTGGCGGGGGCCTATGACTATAAGCTGCCACCCGGTGTCACCGCGCCGCGCGGCGCGCTGGTTTGCGCCCCTTTGGGGAACCGCACCGTGCTGGGCGCGGTATGGGGCAAAGCCGAAGGCACGGTCGGCGACAACCGGCTGAAGCTGGCGGAACCGCTGGAAGGTGCGCCAGCCTTACCGCCCAAGCTATGCGACTTCATCGACTGGGTGGCGGATTACACCCTCAATCCGCCGGGCGCGATCCTGGCCATGGCGCTGCGCAGCAGAGGCGCTTTCGAACCGGAAGCGCGCCGCGTCGCTTACGTCAAAGCCAGTGTGACGCCGCCGCGCCTGTCGCAGGCGCGCGTCCGCGCCCTGGAAATCGCGGGTGACGGATTGGCGCGCAGCGTCACCGGACTGGCGGAAGATGCCAATGTCTCACCGGCGGTGGTGCGCGGCCTGATCCAGGCAGGCGCGCTGATTCCCACCGATCTGCCGGAGTTCGCGCCGTTTCCGCAGCCCAATGCCGGGTTTGCCGCGCCCGAGCTGAACGGCGATCAGGCGCGCGCCGTGGCCGCTTTGCGCGATGCGGTGGCGGCGAAGAAATTTTCCGCGACCTTGCTGGATGGCGTGACGGGATCGGGAAAGACCGAAGTCTATTTCGAAGCGGTGGCGGCGGCACTCCAACAAGACAAACAAGTGCTGATCCTGCTGCCGGAGATCGCGCTGACGGTGCAGTTCCTGGAACGATTCGCGGCGCGCTTTGGTGTGCGGCCCTGCGAATGGCACAGCGATCTGTCGCAAAAGGAGCGCCGCCGCGCCTATCGCGCCGTGATGAAGGGCGAGGCCCAGGTGGTGGTGGGGGCGCGCTCGTCGCTGTTCCTGCCGTTTCCCGACCTTGGCCTGGTAATTGTGGACGAGGAGCATGAGCAGGCTTTCAAGCAGCAGGACGGCGCCATCTATCACGCCCGCGACATGGCGGTGGTGCGCGCCCGCATCGAGGATTGCCCGGTGATCCTGGCCAGCGCCACGCCATCGCTGGAGAGTTTCGTCAATGCCAAAGGCGGGCGCTACACCTATCTGACCTTGGCGTCACGGCATGGCGTGGCTGAGATGCCGGAGGTGAAGCTAATTGACCTGCGTCACGAACGGGATGCGCCGGATACGGAAAAGAAGGGCCAATGGCTGTCACCGCCGCTACGCACCGCGCTGGAAAAGGTGCTGGCAGCGGGCGAGCAGGCGATGCTGTTCCTCAACCGGCGGGGCTATGCGCCGCTGACCCTGTGCGAGGCCTGCGGCCACAAATTCACCTGCCCGCATTGTTCGGCCTGGCTGGTGGAGCACAAATATAAAAAGCGCCTGGCCTGCCATCAATGCGGTTATGAACTGCCGATGCCGACCCAATGTCCGCAATGCAGCCAGGCGGGCACGCTGATTGCCTGCGGCCCCGGCGTGGAACGGGTGGCGGAAGAATTCGCGCACTTCTTTCCCGCCGCGCGTTACGCCATCGCCTCGTCCGACACCATGCATGGACCCGCGGAAACCCAGGCCGCCATCCGCGCCATGGCCAGGCGGGAGATCGATGTCTTGATCGGCACCCAGATCGTCGCCAAGGGCCATCATTTTCCGCAACTGACCTTGGTCGGCGTGGTGGATGCGGATTTGGGCGGCAGTGACGGCGATCTGCGGGCGCGCGAGCGCACCTTTCAGTTGCTGCACCAGGTGTCGGGCCGCGCCGGGCGCGCGGAAAAGCCGGGCCTGGTGCTGCTCCAGACCCGCAATCCCGACGATGCGGTGATGCAGGCGCTGGCGCGTGGCGACCGCGACGGTTTCTACGAACAGGAACGGCAGTTTCGCGAAGCCAGCCAGTCGCCGCCCTTTGGCCGCCTCGCCGCCCTGGTGATCAGCGGCTATGACGGCGAGACGGTACGCGCCATCGCGAGGCAATTGGGCAAGACCGCGCCCAGCGCGCGCGATGTCAAAGTGTGGGGCCCGACACCGGCTTTCTATTCCTTGTTGCGCGGCCAAACCCGCGAACGCTTGCTGGTGCAGGCGGCGCGCGGGGTGGATGTGCAGGCCTATCTCAAAGCCTGGCTGGCATTGGTAAAAGTCCCCGCCGCCGTGCGCATCGCGGTGGACGTCGATCCGGTGAGCTTCTTCTAAACCAATCCACAACTGTCATGGCCTGGGAATCCGGGCCACCCAGGTGACACCAACTCAAATCGTGCAAATGGGTCGATATTCCATCCTGCGCTGTCACAGCTTTGTGCCCAACTGGGTGGCCCGCATTCGCGGGCCATGACAAGCTGGGATTAAGGCGCGATGTATTTTGTGGCGTGAGCAGGACGCACCGCCCTCGCCCGCTATGCGGGCTCGAAGCGGGGCCAGCTTTTCTAAGCTCGCTTCGCTCGCCAAGAAAAGCTAGGCCAAAGACGCGCGCCTAAAGCGTCCGCACGTCCGTCAGATGGCCCGTGACCGCCGCCGCCGCCGCCATCGCCGGCGAGACCAGATGCGTGCGCCCACCACGGCCCTGGCGGCCTTCGAAATTGCGGTTGGAGGTGGAAGCGCAGCGCTCGCCCTCTTTCAGCTTGTCGGCATTCATCGCCAGGCACATGGAGCAGCCCGGATCGCGCCATTCAAAGCCCGCCTCGACGAATACCTTGTCCAGGCCTTCTTCCTCGGCCTGTTCCTTCACCAGGCCGGAACCCGGCACCACGATGGCGTTGACGCCAGGGGCAACCTTTTTGCCCTTGGCGATAACAGCGGCGGCCCGCAAATCTTCGATCCGGCCATTGGTGCAGGAACCGATAAAGACATGATCCACCTTGATATCGGTGATCGGCATGTTGGCGGTCAGTCCCATATAGGCCAAGGCGCGTTCCGCCGCTTCGCGCTTGTGCGCGTCAGCCATCAAATGCGGATCGGGCACATTGGCGGTGATGGGCAGCGCCTGTTCCGGCGAGGTGCCCCAGGTCACCATCGGCACGATGTCGCGCGCGTCCAAAATCACTTCGGCATCGAACTTGGCGTCGGGATCGGACTGCAAGGTCTTCCAGTACATCGCCGCGCCTTCCCAGGTGGCGCCCTTGGGCGCGCGCGGTTTGCCCTTCACATAATTCAGTGTGACGTCATCCACCGCGATCAAACCGGCGCGAGCGCCGCCTTCGATGGTCAGGTTGCACAAGGTCATGCGGCCTTCCATGGAAAGACCGCGGATCGCCTCACCGGCATATTCGATGACATAGCCGGTGCCGCCGGCGGTGCCGATCTTGGCGATCACCGCCAGGGCGATGTCCTTGGCGGTGACGCCCTCCGGCAACTTGCCGTTCACGGTGACACGCATGTTCTTGGAAGGCTGGGCGCGCAGGGTCTGGGTTGCCAGCACATGCTCAACTTCCGACGTGCCGATGCCGAAGGCCAGCGCACCGAAGGCCCCATGGGTCGAGGTGTGGCTGTCGCCGCAGACGATGGTGGTGCCCGGCAGGGTCCAGCCCTGTTCCGGCCCGATGATATGCACGATGCCTTGGCGGATATCGTCCATGGCGAAATATTCGACGCCGAAATCATGCGCGTTCTTTTCCAGGGTCTCGACCTGCAGCTTGGATTCCGGCTCGGTGATGCCCTTGTCGCGGTCCTTGGTCGGCACATTGTGGTCGGCCACCGCCAGGGTCAGTTCGGGGCGGCGTACCTTGCGGTTGGTCAGGCGCAGGCCTTCAAAGGCCTGGGGGCTGGTGACTTCATGCACCAGGTGACGGTCGATATAGAGTACGGGAGTCTCGCCCGGCGGGGCGTCCACCAGATGGGCGTCCCAGATCTTGTCGTACAATGTTTTTGGCAGCGTCTTGGCCATGGCAGTGCTCTTTCGGGTCGGCTTTTTCGGTCTTTGGGCGGCTTACATATAAGCCTGGGGGGCTTTGTTCAACGCTGCGAAAAATACAGCACGGTCATGATGATCACGATGGCGATAGCCTGGGCTAACACCCTGATCCGCATGAGTTTATTAGACCAGGTGCGGGCCGTGTCGCCGCCCCGCCAAAGGGTATAGAGCCCCAGGCACAGGACCATGAACACAATCGCGACGGCCACGCCGACCAGGATCTTTCCCATGGCCGGGTTATCCGCCCACCCAACGCCCCGTGCAAGGGCCAAGCGCCGCGCGAGGGATTTTGCGACCTGAGCAGGAGCGTCGCGCGGAGCGGGCCCAGAGCCCCTGAGCACGCGCGACAAACTCAGGGCGCAAAAGACCCGCGCGCCCTACGCTAAGGCATCGATTTGTTCATCCGTGAAGTTTCCCGGAACAATGGTCACCGGAATCGCCTGCACCGCCGTGCCGAACATGGAGACCAAAGGGCCTGGGCCTTCCTTGGCGATGCCCGAGGCCAGCACCAGGATGGAGATATCGGGGTCTTCCTTCAGCAACTGGCTGAGGCATTCTGTGGTCAGGCCGTAGCGGATCACCAGTTCCGGCACGATGCCGGCCAGCTCGTTCACCACCTTGGCGGCGTCCAGCACCAGACTTTCGGCCTCGGCATAGGCTTCGTCGCGCATGATCTCTTCCACCCCGCGCCATTGCTGGAAGTCCGGCAGGGTGGCGGGACAAAGCAGGGTCACCCGCCCGCCAGTATGCTGGGCGCGGCGGGTGGCGAAACGCAAGGCCACGGCGCATTCCTTGGTCTTGTCGATCACGACCAGAAATTTGCGGGGGCCACGCGGGGCGGTAGCGGGGCTGCTCATGGGGTCAGGCTACAGGATCGGAGAAACAGTTTCACCCTCCCCTTGAGGGAGGGTCGAAATTTGCGAAGCGAATTTCGGGGAGGGGTCCGACTCCGTACTTTCCAACCCCTCCCCGAAGCCGTCTTCACGCTAACGCGAGAAGCCGCCTTCGACCCTCCCTCAAGGGGAGGGTAGTTTCTTTTTCAGGCTGTAGAGAACTTCCAGCGCCTCTTTGGGTGACAAGGCATCGGGCTCGATGGTCTTCAAGGCATCTTCCACTTCGCTCACCTTGGGCTTGGGCGCGGTGGCGCCGAACAGCGGCAGGTCGTCGATCTTGGCCAGCGGCTTGTGGCCTTCACGCCCCTCTTCCAGGGCCCGCAACACTTCCTCGGCGCGGTTCACCACCGCATCCGGCAGACCTGCCAGCTTGGCGACATGGATGCCGTAGGAGCGGTCGGCGACACCAGACACCACCTCATGCAGGAAGACGATGCTGTCGTTCCATTCCCGCACCTTCATGGTGTAGCAAGCCATGGACTTCAGCCGTTCCGCCAAGGCCACCATCTCGTGATAGTGGGTGGCGAACAGCGCGCGGCTTTTGTTGGCTTCATGCAGATGCTCGGCCGCCGCCCAGGCTATGGCGAGGCCGTCATAGGTGGCGGTACCGCGCCCGATCTCATCCAAAATAACAAGGCTCTTGGCCGTCGCCTGGTTGAGGATGGCCGCCGTCTCGACCATCTCCACCATGAAGGTGGAACGCCCCGCCGCCAGATCGTCGCCCGCGCCCACCCGGCTGAACAGGCGGTCCACCACGCCGATATGGGCGGCCTCCGCCGGAACAAAGCTGCCCATCTGGGCCAGGATCGCGATCAAGGCATTCTGGCGCAGGAAGGTGGATTTGCCCGCCATATTGGGACCGGTGACCAGCCATAAGCGGCCTTTTGCGTTGGGTGAGAGGTCGCAGTCATTGGGCACAAAGGGCCCGGCATTCACCGCTTGCAGCGCGGCCTCCACCACCGGATGCCGCCCACGCTTTATGTCGAATGTCAGGCCATTGTCCATTCTGGGCCGCACATAGCGGGCGGCGATGGCGAGTTCGCCCAGGGCCGAGGCCACATCCAGCACCGCCAGCGCCTCGGCGATGGCCGACAAAGCCTCGCCATGCTCCAACGCCAGCATCGCCATTTCGGCGAACAAAGCACTTTCCTGCGCCAGCGCCGCTTCGCCGCTTTCGGCGATGCGCGAGGCCAGGCTGGCCAGCTCGTCGGTGGAGAACCGAACCGCTCCCGCCATGGTCTGGCGGTGGCGGAAGGTTTCCTTGTCCATTATCAATTTGTCGGCATGCTGCTGGCTGACTTCAATGAAATAGCCCAAGACGCCATTATGCTTGATCTTGAGCTGGGCGACGCCGCTGGACTGGCGATACTTGCCTTCCAGCCCGGCGATGATGCGGCGGGATTCATCCCGCAGCGCGCGCAATTCGTCCAATGGCGCATGCGCCCCGCTTTTGATGAAGCCGCCATCGCGCGCCAGATAGGGCGGTTCCTCCACCAGCAAAAACTCCAGCCGGTCCGACAGGCGTGATACCGCCGCGATATTCTGGGTCAGAGCCTCGATTGCACTCAGCGCCTCGCCGCCCAGGGATTCTTTTTTCAAGCCATCGCGCAATCCCCGCGCCGCCTTCACCCCGTCGCGCAGATTGGCGAGATCGCGCGGGCCGCCGCGCGCCACCGACAGCCGTCCCAGGGCGCGGGCGATGTCGGGTGCGGCACGCAAGGCCTCGCGCGCCTTGCGGCGCAGTTCGGACTCTTTGGAAAAGGCCTCGACCGCATCATGGCGGGCGGCGATGTGCTTCACATCCGTCAGCGGCGCGGCCAAGCGGCCCGCCAGCATGCGTGCACCTGAGGCCGTTACAGTGCGGTCGATCTGAGCCAACAGCGATCCGCTGCGCTGGCCCGACAAGGTCTGGGTCAGTTCCAGATTGCGCCGCGTCGCGGCGTCGATACCCATGAAATGGGACGGCGAGACCCGCGCGATCCGTTGCAGCGCGACCTTTTGACCCTTCTGAGTCAATTCGAGATAGCTGACCAGCGCGCCCGCCGCCGAAAGTTCGGCGCGGGAAAAAGCGCCCAATCCATCCAGCGACAGCATGTTGTAGTGCGTCTTGAGCGCCCGTTCGCCATGGGCGGAATCAAAGCGGCTGCCCGGCAAAGGCGACAGCGCAAGGCCCTGCGATTTGAACAGAAGTGCGAAATCGTCCTGGCCGAGAAGCGAATCGGGGATCAGCAATTCGCGCGGAGCCAGCCGCGCCAGTTCGGTGGCGATCTCTTCGCGCCCGACGGCGGCGACGGAAAATTCCCCGGTCGACATGTCGGCGCTGGCCAGCGCGAAATCCGCGCCGCTGCGCCCCAGCGCCGCCAGCAGGTTGGAGGCGCGCGCTTCCAGAAGCGCGTCCTCGGTCAAGGTGCCCGGCGTCACCAGCCGCACCACTTCGCGCCGCACCACCGATTTGGAACCGCGCTTCTTGGCCTCGGCCGGATCTTCGACCTGCTCGCACACCGCCACGCGATGGCCCTTGCGGATCAGTTTTTCCAGATAGGACTCGGCGGCATGCACCGGCACGCCGCACATGGGGATGTCTTCACCCAGATGCTTGCCGCGTTTGGTCAGCGCGATATCC
>DATEIA010000330.1:0-7160 GCA_035279305.1 Rhizomicrobium sp. | reverse complement strand
GAGGGTGCCGTCCTTGTTGATGATGTTGATCAGCGGCAGCTTGTGGCGCTTGCCGACTTCGAAATCGTTGAAGTCGTGGCCGGGCGTGATCTTGACCGCGCCGGTGCCTTTTTCCGGATCGGAATATTCGTCCGCGATGATGGGGATCAGCCGCCCGGTCAGCGGCAGGATCGCGGTCTTGCCGACCAGCGCCTTATAGCGTTCGTCCTCAGGATGTACCGCCACCGCCGTATCGCCCAGCATGGTTTCGGGCCTGGTGGTGGCGACGGTGATGAACTGGTCGCTGTCTTCGATGGGATATTTGACGTGCCAGAGCGTGCCTTTGATCTCGATATTCTCGACTTCCAGGTCCGACACCGCCGTTTGCAGGCGGGGGTCCCAGTTGACCAGACGCTTGTCCTTGTAGATCAACCCTTGCTTGTAGAGTTCGACGAATACCTTGAGGACGGCGCGGCTCAACCCCTCGTCCATGGTGAAGCGCTCGCGGCTCCAGTCGGCGGATGCGCCCAACCGGTGCTGCTGCTCGACAATGGCGCCGCCGGATTCGGCCTTCCATTTCCACACTTCTTCCAGGAATTTCTCGCGCCCCAAGCCGATGCGCGACATCTGCCGCTCGGCCAGCTGGCGCTCGACGATCAGCTGGGTGGCGATGCCGGCATGATCGGTGCCCGGCTGCCACAAAACGTCCGCACCGCGCATGCGTTCGAAGCGCGCCAGTATGTCCTGCAGGCTGTTGTTGAGGGCGTGGCCGATATGCAGCCGCCCGGTGACATTAGGCGGCGGAATGACGATGGAAAAGGCTTCCGCCTCCGGACGGTTGCCGCAAGCAAAGGCGCCGGACGCCTTCCATTGGGCGGCGATGCGCTTTTCCACGTCCTGGGGATTGAAGGTCTTGTCGAGCATGGGAAAACCGGGAAGTTCAGCCGACGCTTTCGGGCTTTTTGCCGTTTAGGTCAAGCCATGGCCTCAGGCCCAGGGCGCGAGGAATTTTGAAGTAATCGTAGGGCCTACCGCCCTCGCCCGCCGACTGCGGGCTCGAAGCGGGGCCAGCTTTTCTAAGCTCGCTTCGCTCACCAAGAAAAGCTAGGCCAAAGAACCGCGCCCTAACGTTTTGTGCCCCGCGCCTTTACAACGCGCTCAACTTCCGCCCGTACCACGCCTTCCAGCAAAGCCGGGAAATGCTCGTCCATCCATTCGCGGATCAAGGGCTTCATGCGCTCGATCACCGCGCTGGAATTGTCCGCGATATATTTTTGCAGCACCGGCTCAAAGCTTTCGCGCACCGCGCGCTCAAACACATTCTCCACCGTCGCGCCATCAACGGGGGCCAAGGCGGGCGCCGGACGATGCACGGGCTCTTCGGGTTCCGGCTCGTCGGGAATCGCATTGAACGTGTCTTCCATCGCCTTGCGGGTCTGGTCGGAAAAGATGTCGGAAGGGGGCGCGACATTCTCAAACACGATCTCCTCCACCGGTTCGGGCGCCGCCGGAGCGGGCGTCTCTTCGACTTCCTGAGTCAGTTCCAGCACATCCTCATAGACGGGCTGGGGCGGGGGCGGCGCGGGAGCCGCCGGAGCAGCGGCGGCAGGAGGTGGAGCGGCGGGTGCAGGAGCGGCAGCCTCAGCCGGCGCGCCGCCTTCCGGAGCATCCTCGGAAATAATCTTGCGAATGGAGGCAAGGATCTCCTCCATGGTCGGCTCGTGTTGAGGATTCGACATAGGCAGCTCCAGGGAACCGCCAAATCAGGTCCGGCGGGGGATTTTCAGCCTAGGACAGTGATGACCATACGGCAAAGATAAAGTTAACTTCTGACCCCCTCCGGCTTTCGCAGCTTGCTTTCGGCGCTCTGGCTTGCGCCTAGGCGCCTTCAAGCGCTGCTACAGCCACCTCCCCCCCCTCCCGTGCGCTTAGGCGCACGAGGGGGAGGCGGGCCTGTGCATGTTGTTAGAACACAAAGCCCATTGCCTTTTTGAAGCCCGCCAGCACCGGAATCTCGGCGTCGAAACCGGGGCGTCTGCCGATCTGGCCATTCTGTTTGAGAAACAACCAGGCCCGGCTCTGGCCATCCTTGAGGACCGTCACCAGCCGGCCGCCTTCAGCAAGCTGGGACAGCAAACTCTCCGGCGCCTGTTCGATGGCGCCGTTGACAAAGATCACGTCAAACGGGCCCTGGCCCTTGACGCCCTCGATCAATCCCCCCTGCACCACTTCAACCTTACCTACAGCATTTGCCAATAACTCACTGGCAATCCGTACCAAATCGGCATCCTGTTCCAGCGCCACGACCTCGGCCCCCAGCCGCGCCAGCACGGCGGCGGAATAGCCAGTGCCACAGCCCACATCCAGGATCCGGTCGGCGGGGCCAATCTGGGCCAGTTGGACCAGCTTGGCGAAACTGCGCGGGTCCAGCAGATAGCGTCCGGGCGCCACCGCCACCGGCACATCGGCATAAGCCAGAGCCCGCAAAGCGCCGGGTACGAACCTCTCCCGCGCCACCGCATTCATCGCCGCCAGGATGCGCGGATCCGTGACATTGGAGGAGCGGACCTGGGCCTCGACCATGTTGAAGCGCGCAGATTCGGACATCGCAGCAGACCTTTTCGAAAGCTTCACGCTTATAGGGCCCGGTCCAGGCCCTGACAACGCGGCCGCTTTGCCGCCGGGGCCGCGCGGCGAAGCGGTTCTACGCCGGCCCTAAGCCGGGTTGTGGGAAGCTGCGGCTATCTGTTATAGCCGCCAGCCGCGCGCCGGACCCAGGTCCGGCTCATCTTGTGAGGCCACGTGGCGGAGTGGTGACGCAGCGGATTGCAAATCCGTGAACCCCGGTTCAATTCCGGGCGTGGCCTCCACAGATCCGCAAGCTTGGTTTGCCCGGAAATATCGCCCACGGGAACCACGCCGGAGACAGTCACAGCGATCACTGCAAGAAAATTTCCAGTAGCGGCCTAAGCTAAGCCTTGGTGGCTTCTGATTTTTTGTCAAGTCTGGGAACTTTTTAGGCTTTTCCATGTCACGGTTAAGGCCTTGTTAACAGTTCCCGGTGCATTCTCCCGCCGTCTTCCTTGAAGACACCCCACCATTACCCAACGCCTTGGGGCCGGGATAACCTCCCGGCCTCATTTTTCTTTGGGGTGCTTGGCGGCCCGTTTCGTGGCCCGGGCCTTGCCGCGATTGCCCCACCACACTTCGAGGCGGCGGCGCCAGCGCCGTGCGATCGGAAGATCTACGGACAGGACCATCAGGCCCAGCGGAATCATCCAGAACCCCAGCACCGGCAGGAAGCCCAGGAATCCACCCAAAATCAGGGCCACGCCAATGAAAACCCGCACGATCCATGAACCGGGCAAGGGCAGCCGGCGTTTTCCAAGCCGGATCGTGTGTTTTTTGGTCATCCCTTTGGGTCCATGGAAAAATTCTTTCGCTTTTCACAGTTTGATGTAGTCATGGCAAAAGGGAGACGCTAGATAGCGCCTCCTTAAAGAGTGCCTTGTTCCTCGGTAGCTCAGTGGTAGAGCAATCGGCTGTTAACCGGTTGGCCGCAAGTTCGAATCTTGCCCGGGGAGCCATTTCTTTTCCAACGATTTGGAGCCTAATCCTCGCCTCGTCCAAATGGCGAACGGCGGATTTGCGCAAGCATTTCCGCAAAGGATTTTTCGGCACTACCAGACTCGCTAGGAAAGCCGCTGAGGCCCGTCCTTTTCTCCTCGCCCTGCTGTTTGCGTTCAGCCTGGACGAATGACCCACCCTTAAATTTGATGAAGACCAAAACGAATGCCGCCAGGAGCGTGACAATTCACAAAACGGCCGAATCCGGCCTCGTCGGCGACAGCATCGGTCTCGCCTCCGGCCGCTCTCACGCGAGCCGCCGCCACTTCAAGATCAGATACTTTGAAATACACATAGATTTGCGGCGACGGGTCATTACCATGAAGTCCGGCCTTGAGCGTTGGTGTTTGGAACCAGGCTTCGTCATGACAGGGCCACGCGAACACAGCGCCAAAGAAAGCTCGCGTGGCCGCTACATCCGCGGAACCAATTTCCAAATAGCTCACTTGCCCAGGTGCTGAGTCGGCCATGAATATCTCCCTTGATGGATCGGCCGCCTCTGGCCTTCTCACCGAAATGATGGTGGCATGAGCGGCGTGCGTTGGAAAAGCTGGCGTCCCCCGGCTTGACCGGGGACCCATTAGCCGCGCCCCCGGTATGGCGGCACCCCAGTATCTGGAAGCCACACGCCCGAGGGAAGTTTTCCGCTTTGCCAGAAGACATCGATGGGCATGCCGCCGCGCGGGTACCAGTAACCGGCTATGCGGATATATTTGGGCTTGATCGCAGCCTGCACGCGCTTGCCGATCTTCACGGTACAGTCTTCGTGAAAGCCCCCGATATTGCGGAAACTGCCCAGGAACAGCTTGAGCGATTTGGATTCGACGAGTGTCTTGCCGGGCACATAATCCAGCACGAAATGCGCGAAATCGGGCTGGCCGGTGATCGGGCACAGCGTGGTGAACTCCGGCGCGGTGAAGCGCACCAGATAATCCTCGCCCCTATGCGGATTGGGCACGGCATCGAGCACGGCTTCTTCCGGCGAGGCGGGAGGCTTGGCGGCGCGACCGAGCTGAAGATTTTTTTGGGACATCGGAATCCTCATTCCTCACCCTTCGATAAGCTCAGGGTGAGGATTACAACTATATCCTCATGCTGAGCTTGTCGAAGCATGAGGATCAGCCCTCGTAGCTGCAGGTCTGGTTGTAGGAGGGACGGCGCAGCTTGACCCGCACCACTTCGGGCAGCACCGCCTTGGCACGGGTGTAAATGTATCTGGCCAGATTCTCGAGGGTGGGAATGCCCAGCTCCTCGATCTCGTTCAACAAGCGGTGGTCCAGGCTTTCGCGGATCGCCTTGAGCGCGGCATCGACCTCACCGAAATCGCGCAGGAAGCCGGTGGCCGGATTGGGCGCGCCGCGCAAAACGACTTCGGCATAGAAGGAATGGCCGTGCAGGCGACGGTTTTCCGCCGCGCTATTGCCCAGATAATGGGCCGCGTCAAAGCCAAATTCCTGTGAAATCTCCATCATCCGGGACTCAAGTAGCGAAGCGGTAGGCCATAAAATAATAGCTCGAGCGGCCAACCGGCCGCTCGAGCGCCGCATATCGGCTTTTGGGCCCTTCCGGTCAAGGATTAACGCGAAAAGCTATTGTCATACGGGCCGGGACAGCGACAATGCCCGCCATGAAAGTCTTTGCCCGCAGCCTGATCGGCTGGCTGATCGAACCCCTGACCGCGATCCTCATGGTGGCCGGCGCCACCACCGCCATCGCCCAGCCTTTCTACATTCCTTCCGGCTCGATGGAGCCCAATCTGCAGATCGGCGACATGTTGCTGGGCACCAAATTCGCCTATGGCTATAGCCGCTGGTCGCTGCCCTATGGCCTGGGCCCATCTTCGAAAGAGCGGCTGTTCGGCAAACTGCCAGAGCGCGGCGATGTGGTGATTTTCCGCCATCCCGGCAACACCAAAAACACCTTGATCAAGCGCGTCATCGGCCTGCCCGGCGACAAGGTGCATATGGTCGGGGGCCGTCTGGTGATCAACGGACAAATGGCGCCGCTCGAGAATGCGGGCGCCGGCAAAGTCGAGGAGAACGACGGAAGCCTGCACCCGATCGGCAAATTCATCGAGACTTTTCCCGGCGGCAGCAAACACACGGTGTTCAAAAGCCGCTGGGACGGCCCGCTGGACGACACCCAAGTCTTTACCGTGCCCGCCAATCACATCTTTGCCATGGGCGACAATCGCGACAATTCCTCCGACAGCCGTATGGCGCCGAAAGATGGCGGCGTGGGCTTCATACCGGCGGAGAATCTGGTGGCCCGGGCCGACCTGATGCTGGGCTCCTACGACTATCTGAACGTCCGGGACCTCAAGTCCTGGTTGAGCAACATCCGTCTGTCACGGTTCCTGCGCCCGATTTGACCAAAAACACCTGTGACAGCATGGCTTGGCAGTGATTATTGCGCGGGCGTCATGCCCCATGCTAACTGGCACCCGCATCGCCGGGGTGACTCGCGCGGCTGCAAAAATTTACAGCTAATTCAATAGCTTATCATAGCAATCGACGGCAGATTGGCGCGCCTGCGCGCCAAAGAAGCAAAGGACCAAAGTGGCGAGCGGAACCGCGGAAGGTGGATTGGCAGGGCGCTATGCCAATGCCCTGTTCGAACTGGCCCATGATCAGAAGGCTGTCGATGCCGTCAGCGCCGATCTGGCCAGCCTGAACCGGGCCCTGGAAACCAGCCCCGACCTGGCCCGCCTGGTGCGGTCGCCGGTGTTCAGCGCAGCGGATCATGCCAAGGCGCTTGCGGCGATCCTGGACAAGATGGGCGCCCATGCCCTCACCACCAAATTCGTCCTGCTGCTGGCGCAAAAGCGCCGCTTGTTCATCCTCACCCATGTCATCGCGGCCTTCGAGAGCCTGCTCGCCAAATCGCGCGGCGAAACCGAAGCCGAAGTCACCGCCGCCCGCGCGCTGAACGATGCCGAAATCGCCGAACTCAAGACCGTGCTCAAATCCAAGCTGGGCAAGGAACCGCGCCTTCACGCCAAAGTCGATCCCTCCTTGCTCGGCGGTCTCGTCGTCAAGGTCGGCTCGCGCATGATCGACTCTTCGCTTCGCACCAAGCTCGACGGCTTGCGCGTAGCTATGAAAGGGTGAGGAGCGGTTTACGAAGTAAACGAAATGGTCCAGTGGACCATTTCGAGCGACGAACGCCGCAGCGGCACGCGACCGAGCGTGCCGCGAGGCAGGGACGCCCGAGCATAAGCGAGGGCAGGAATTAGCCTCCTCACCATGAACGTGGTGAGCCAATAGAATACGAACTGAAGGAACACGAAGATGGATATCCAACCGGCCGAAATCTCCGCCATCCTGAAGCGCGAGATCCAGAATTTCGGCGCCGAGGCGCAGGTCAGCGAAGTCGGCGAAGTGCTGAGCGTCGGCGACGGCATTGCCCGCGTTCATGGCCTGGACAATGTCCAGGCCGGCGAGATGGTCGAGTTTCCCGGCGGCATCAAGGGCATGGCCCTGAACCTGGAAACCGACAATGTCGGCTGCGTGATTTTCGGCAATGACAGCACCATCAAGGAAGGCGACACCGTC
>DATEIA010000329.1:0-4216 GCA_035279305.1 Rhizomicrobium sp. | reverse complement strand
GCATATGCACGGCTGTCGCGGCCCGCATGCTGACCGCCGCACCGGCGGTAAACAGCGCCATCAAGGTGATGATAAAAATGCGGCCACGGCGCAGCGGCGCAGAATCCGTGATGGAATCCGTCATGATGTCTGTCGCGGAATGCATGCTCACTCCCTTTGCCGGTGCTCTTGCCCTGGCCGGTCCCGGGCGACGCTAGTGTCCCGATTCCGAAATTCGCATAATCCCTATATCGGGTGTTAGCGAATTTCGGAATCGTAAGGACACTAGCAATTTTTTGATTCCTAGTGTCGTTTTGGTTTCGAAGTTCGCCAAGAGCCTGATATCGATGATATGGCGAACTTCGAAACCACGACACTAGCAAAATAAACCGCCCAAAATAAGCCAATAAGAGACATTGCCGTCTCGGCGAGGCTTGATTTACCTTTGGCATATGCCCTTGTACCCCCAGGCCGCTCTGGCCACCCTTCCCAGCGGCTATAGGTTGACCCGGGCGGGGCGGCACGGGTCCACGGGCATTTGCCTCCCCGATCATGAGGACCGCGCGGCGCGCGTTGGCCTGCGATGAAATTTCCTCTTTTTCCCCTTATGCTGATCGCCCTTCTGGCGGCGCTGCCGGCGCAGGCCCGCGACTTTTCCAGCGGCGTCACCGAGAGCAACGAGATCGTGCATCTTCGGCCCGAATTCAAAGTGCCGGATGAGCCCAATCAGCTTTTTTATGTGCAACGCTCGCCCAACGCCAATACCGTGGTCTATGCCGCGAAGCTGGATGCCAAGGGCGATTTCGATTCCCGCAATCCCGTGGACGCCTTCTGGCGCAAATTCAATATCGACGGCAGCAAGAAAAGCCTGAATTTCATCGAACGAATGATGGCCTATGGGGTTCGCATCGCGGCCAATAAAGCCGGCCAGCCGGTCAGCTTCACCATCGCCGCCTTGCCGCAACGCAAGCTGACCCTCGGCTGGGACGAACACCACCGCCCCCAAGCGACCCTGGCGATCGGCAATCGCACGGTGAAACTGGCCTATGTCTATTTGCAGGTCGAGGACGGCGGCTTGATGCCCGACGTGCCGTCACTGGATATCATCGGCACCGACATCGCCAGCGGCAAAGCCATCCACGAGCATCTTATCCAGAAGTGACCCTCGCGCGCGCAGGCGGAGGCTAAGGCTGATCTTGATAATGCGGTGTGTCCGCCAGCTCCACGCCCAAGCCGCGTTTCCTCTGGATCACATGCAGGGTCCAGGCCAATGCCAAAGTCAGCAATATCGGCGCCAGCCATCCGGCGAAAAAAGGCTTCATATAGGCGAACTCGCCCATCAGGATGAAAGCCTTGGAGGCGAAATGGGCGAGATAGCCCGCCAGCAAAACCGTCACCAGCGCCACCCAGCGGGTCTCATAAGCAAAATACAGCATCGACAGCGCCGCGCCCAACAATGCCATGACACAGGTGAATGCAGCCTCCGCAAATATCACCGCCAAGCGCGTCTTATAGGCGCTGAGGTCGCGCGACATGATTTCGGCATGCGCCAGGCGGCGTAGATCGTCCAGCCTGAGATATTGCGGCGACAGGCCCAAATTGCGCAGCCACAAATCATCCAACTTCATCGCCACCGTTTTTTGGACAAAGGGCGTCTGGGTCTCCACCGGCCTGGCGGCGGTGCTGAGCACATTGCCGGAATCGGTGAATTCGGCATGCCAGGAACGACCCTTTTCCAGCAACCAGCGGTCCTTGGCCAGCGGGTGCGCCACGGACGCGGTATCGACCTCGGCAAGATGGCCTTCCGCGTCCAACTTATAGATGGTCACATTGCGCAAACGCACGGGCGGGCCATAGGCGATCTCGGCGCGCAGCAATCCGTCCGGCAAGGCAATCCAGTGATTGCCGCCGCTTTGGCTGCGATCCAGCCGGATGCCTTCACGGCCCAGTTTTTCCGCGATCTGAATGTGGATCGCGGCGGGCCTGAGCCAGGCATCCATCGCGAACAAGCCCGCGCCCATCGCCAGGCCCGCAAACAACGCGGGCATCAGGCAAAAGAGCGGCGAGCGGCCGCTGTTCCAAATCAGCAGGCGCTCGCGGGATTCGGTAAAGGCGCTTTCGCTCCACACCACGCCCAGGAAGGTGGCGAAGGGAAGAAAAGGCGGCAGCAGATCAGGTATCCTGAGCAGTGCCAGCCGGGCGATGCCGGTCGCCACAGGCAACGGCTCGCCGTGGAACAAGGCAATCTGCGGCCACAAATCGATGGTCAGGGCGATGGTCATCAAGGCCGCCGAAACCATCATGGTGTGGCGCAGATAGGCGCCCAGCATATAGCGCGAATAAAGCCCCCAGGGCGTGAGATGGATGGCGCGCGCGCCCGAACCGTTTGTGCCCGAACTCATGCGCGCGCCAATTGCGGCCGCACAAAGTCATTGTGGCGCCACACGACCAAGGTGAAAACGGCATAGGCGATCCCGCCATAGAGCAGCAAAGGCGGCAAAAGCGCGCCCGCCACGCCGGTGGGGGCGGTGCTGGTGATCACCCATTGGCACAACAGATTCACCGCCATCAACAGCAGGCAGGACAGCGGCAGCGCGAACCAATTGGTCAGCCGGTTGGTCATCGCAACCCCCAGCAATGCCATCAAGGGCGCCAGGAAGGACAACAGGCTGCGGGAAAAGCGTTCCGCCAGAAGCTTCATCTGGGCGGCGCGGTCCATCCCGGCCTGGGGCGCGAAGAACTGCTCGAATATGGTCTGCTCCACGACATTGCTGTTGCGGGCGGTGAAGGGCAGCAGCTGATCCACCATCATCAACTGGCTCATGTCGCGCACTTTCATGCTGACGGGCGGCAGGTCCGAGGACGCCGCCTCTTTCAGAATCTGGGCGCAGTTGGTGCAAGGCACGCCACGCGCCTCGCCATTTTCGCCGCGCGCGGGATGGGGATCGTCGAAGGTATGCGAGGTAAAGTCATTCAGGTTCAATATGATCTTGCCGCCGCGGTCGGGACCGTCCAGCCGCGCCTGGGCCGCGGTCACCACCCGCGATGTGTTCGCGCCGGTCTGCTGATAGACGAACAAGGTGCGATCATGGCCCGGCTTGGCGCTGGCGTCGATCACCGGCACGGCGCCCGGTGCGCGCGGCGGCGGCGCCCCGCCTTCCACACGATCCATGGCATAGGCGACATAGGAAGGAAAATAATAGAACTCGTTCTTGGCGACTCCCTTTTTCAAGGAGCGCAGCTCGGAGCTGAACAGGATGGAACGCTGGGCATAGCGCGATAAGGGATCGGCCACGCCGGAGCCCAGCAGACCGACAGCAAGCCCGGCCAGCGACAGGATCGCGATCAGCGCGCCCACTTGATAGGGACCGAGCCCCGATCCGAACAGCACCAGCAATTCGCGGCTTTCGCGCATGCGCAGCAAGGTCAGATAGCCCGCCATCAGGATCGCCACCGCCAAAGCCAGGTCGAAAATCTCGGTCGAGGTGCAGGCCAGGATCAAGCCGATGCCCGGCAGGTCGGCTTCGTGGCGCACCGCGTCGCGGAACACCCAGGTGAAATGCTCCGCCAGGAAAATCGCCTCGATCAGGACGATCACCGCCGCCGCCTGGGAGACGATGCGGGCAAAGAAGCCGCGCGCATAATCTCCGCGCAGGAAATTGCGCAACGTGACACGCAGGCCGGGGGGCGCTGCTTCCAGGCCGGGGGTGGTCAAAGCCGGAATTCCTCGCCCAGATAAACACGGCGCACATCCTGATCGGCGACGATCTGCTCGACATCGCCTTGGGCCAGCACCCGTCCGCTTTCGATCACATAGGCGCGATCGACGATTCCCAACAATTCCCGCGCCTTGTGATCGGTGATCAACACACCGATACCGCGCTCGGCCAGATGGTGGATCATCTGGCCGATTTCGCCGGTGGCATGGGGATCCACGCCGGCGAAAGGTTCGTCCAGCATGGCGTAGCTGGGCTCGCAAGCCAGGGTGATGGCGATCTCGCAGCGGCGGCGCTGACCGCCCGACAGATTGCCCACGCGTTTGCCGCGAACCTCCTCCAAGCGAAACTCCTCGATCAGTTCGGCCATTTTTGCCTTGCGCGCGGCGGCGGCGCCAAGACGCGCTTCCAGAACCAAGGTGAGATTTTGCTCCACCGTCAGGCCGCGCGGCACAAAGGGCGCCTGGGGCAGATAGGCGATGCCGAAACGCGCCCGGTCGTAGAAGGGCATGGCGGTGACA
>DATEIA010000328.1:0-4525 GCA_035279305.1 Rhizomicrobium sp. | reverse complement strand
GGGCGGCTGGGCGGTAAGGCCTTGGGCAATGGCTTCCATCAATCCCTTGCCCAGCCTGGAATTGGCGAAGCCCTTGGGGACGGCGCGGATGCGTTCCAGCGCCTCCGGCGTTTCCGGCGGATGGGCGGCGATCTCGCTCAGAGCTTCGTCCTTCAGCACCCGGCCACGGGGAATGTCGCGCGCCTGGGCCTCGCGTTCCCGCCAGGCAGCCAGGGACGCCAGCACCGCCAGGAAGCGCTTGTTGGTGGTGCGCGGCTTGAGCCGCCGCCAAGCTTGTTCCGGCTCAATCCGGTAAAGGGCAGGGTCCTGCAACGCGGCAACGTCCTCCGCCACCCAAGCCGCGCGGCCGGTCTTTTCCAGCCGTGCCTTCATCCATTCATAGATCACGCGCAAATGCGTGACGTCGGCCAGGGCATATTCCAGCTGCCGCTTGCTGAGGGGACGGTGGCTCCAGTCGGTGAAGCGGGCCGACTTGTCGATTTCGACATGGGCGATCTTGCGCGCCAAGGTTTCATACGACGCGGCGTCGCCAAAGCCGCAGACCATCGCCGCGATCTGGCTGTCGAACAAAGGGTCGGGCAGCACGCCGCCCTGCAGGAAGAAGATTTCGATATCCTGCCGCGCCGCATGCAGCACCTTGATGATGTGGGGACGGCGGATCAGTTCGTAAAAAGGCGCCAGATCGATTCCGGATGCCAAGGGATCGATGATGGCCTCGATTCCGGGCGCGGCGATCTGGATCAAGCAGAGCTTGGGATAATAGGTCTGGTCGCGCAGGAATTCGGTGTCCAGCGCCAGATAGGGCGCATGCCCCAGTTCCGCGACCAAGGTCCTAAGCTCGTCGTTTGTCTCAACAATTCTCATGCTTCCCCTCCGGCCTTCGCATCGCAAGCGCTGCTATGGCCACCTCCCCATCGCAGGCGCGCTGCGCGCGCGCTAGGGAGGAGCCGGTGATAGCGAGATTCGCGGCTTTTGTACGCTTTTGTGACGGCTATGGGAGATTAAGGCCGACCGCACGCCCCGAAAAACCGGCGGCATCGAAATAGCGCTGCTCGCCCACCTGCTGGAAATTCAGAATGGTGCGCGCGCCATTCTCGGCCGGTGCGGACTGGATGGTCTTGCGCACCGCCGTCGCTTCGCTGCCCCCTGCCAGGGCTTCGCCGATCACGCGTCCCTTGAGCTTGCCCTTGGCTGGCAGCGTGATGCCCGCGATATGGGCCAGGGTGGGCGCGATATCGGCATTGGAAACCGGCGCGGGATCGATATAGCCGGCTTTGAAGCTGGGTCCGATGGCGGCCATGAAATTGCGGGTCTCGGCGCGCGACAGCGAACCGTGACTGCCCTGGCCGGTGGCGCCGCCGGTATCATGAACGCCCACCCCGCATTGCAGCGGGTTCTCGCATTCCGTGGCGAAACTCCGGAAACTGACATAGATGGATGGCGCCGGCGTTTTCGCCGATCCGATCAGGTTCAAGTCGCTCATCGAAAGGGCGCCCGGAAACGTGCCCAGCCTGTCGTTGACGAAGACCGCCCCGACATAGTCCTGGCTGGTGAGGAATTTGACGATATCGCCCGCCAGTCGCGGCGCGTTTTTCTTGGGCAAATAAATCAGGTCGGCGCCGCCATTCGCCACGACCACGGCCTCGGGATTTTTGGGGTCGCCCAAAAGGCCCGAGCCGCCGCTCAATTTGGCGCCGCCGCCATAATCCACGCTGGCGAAATTGCGCGCGGGATCGAACAAGCGCATCCGAAGGGCATGCGCGATATCTGTGGCCAGAAAGCCAAACGCGGTGTCGGTCGAAGGCGTGTCCCCGGACTTGGCCGATGGGCTGGTGGCAGTGGTGCGGCTGATGGTGAGAAATCCGTGATCGGCGGTGACGAAGATGTCGGTGGTTTTATCCAGTCCTTGTTCCTTCAAAGCCGCCAACAACTCGCCCAGCACGGTGTCGGCGTTGCGGGTGCCTGCCTTGCCGCTGGGTCCGTTGATGCCCGGCACATATTCGCCCACACTGTCTCTGGTGCCATGCTGGGTGGCGTCGGGATCGCGGCTCCAGAACAGAAGCGCGAAAGGTTTTCCGCCCGCCGCAAAGTGCGGCAACACGATCCGGGTCGTCGCCTTCATCAGCCAGACTTCTTGTTCGATGTTGGGGACGCTGCTTCTGGGAGCCTGCGGCGCGACAAAGGCGGTCTTCATCTCGCGGGTGAACCAGGCGGGCAGGCCAAAGCCACCCTCATGACCCGTATTGTCATCGATCAACAAGCTCTGATTGCTGTCGGACGTGGCAGTGGAATCCTGGATGCGCATCGGCCCCAGTTTGCCGATCACGGCCGTGGCAAAACCTTGCGCCCGGGCACGGGCGATCAGCGTGTCCTCATTGAGGTAATTGCCGCCGAACTTTTCGTTCATCTCCGCCAGAACCATGTCGTTTTCCAAAGCGACGATAGGACTGCCGTTCATGCTGATGAAAGGCTGGCCCACATAGAGCATGTTGCCGAAATTGCCGGTGTCGCCGATGTAATGGCCGGTGGCGATGGCGCTGGCATTGACCATGGTGATGGTGGGAAACAGCGAATGGCTGTTGGTGAAATCCACGCCCTCGGTCTTGAGCTTGTACATATTGGGCATGTTGTCTTGCGTGACGCTGCCATAGCGCAATCCGTCCGCCACAAAGATGATGATGTTGCGGGCAGGGTCCGGTTGAGGAGTCTGGGCCAGTACGGGCGTGGTCAGCAGGGCCAGGACCAGGCCGCAAAGCGGTGCGAATTTCATGTACGATTCCCTCGGCGCAGGTCACGATAACCAGGCTTTGTGACGGGAAAAACCGGCTATTTCCGCGTCCCCGCCCGACCCTTGACCAACCCCCCATAAACCGCCAAAAACCCTGGCTTTCCCAAGGAATTTTCCGCAATGCACGCCTATCGCACCCACACCTGCGGCCAGCTTCGCAAGGCCGATGTCGGCTCAAGCGTGCGCCTGTCGGGCTGGGTCAATCGCCGGCGCGATCATGGCGGGCTGATTTTCATCGATTTGCGCGACCATTACGGCATCACCCAATGCGTGATCGAGCCCGACGCCAGCGTCTTTGCGCTGGTCGATACAGCGCGCTCGGAATGGGTGCTGACCCTGACCGGCAAAGTGGTGGCCCGCAGCACCGAGACGGTGAACAAGGATCTGCCCACCGGCGAAGTTGAACTGCGCATTGAGCAGGCCAGCGTGCAGAGCAAGGCCCAGGAACTGCCGTTGCCGGTGTTCGGCGATCACGACTATCCGGAAGAAACCAGGCTGACCTACCGTTTTCTCGATCTGCGCCGTGAGCGGCTGCACAAGAATATCATGCTGCGGGCGAACATCGTGACCAGTCTGCGCCGCCGCATGGTCGAACAGGGCTTTACCGAATTTCAGACCCCGATCCTGACGGCGTCCTCGCCGGAAGGGGCGCGCGATTTTCTGGTGCCGTCGCGCCGCTATCCCGGCCAGTTCTATGCCTTGCCGCAGGCGCCGCAGCAGTTCAAGCAGCTGATCATGGTGGCGGGCTTCGACCGCTATTTCCAGATCGCGCCCTGCTTCCGTGACGAAGATGGCCGCGCCGACCGCTCGCCGGGCGAATTCTATCAGCTCGATCTGGAGATGAGCTTCGTCACCCAGGACGATGTCTTTGCCGCCGTCGAACCGGTGCTGGCGGGGGTGTTCGAGGAATTCGCCAATGGCAAAGCGGTGACCAAGCCGCCCTTCATTCGTATTCCCTATGCCGAGGCGATGCTCAAATATGGAACCGACAAGCCGGATTTGCGCAATCCCATCGAGATCGTGGATGTGTCGGAGATTTTCGGCCGCGCCGAAGTCGAGTTCAAAGCCTTCAAGAACAAGACGGTGCGGGCCATTCCGGCGCCCAGCGCCGCCTCCCAGCCGCGCAGCTTCTTCGACAAGCTGAACGAATGGGCGCGCGGCGAAGGCGCGGCGGGCCTGGGCTATGTGCAGCTTGAGGAGGAGGGGGGAACTCTTACGGGCAAGGGTCCCATCGCCAAATTCATTCCCGCCAATGTCCTGGCCGATATGGCCAAGGTTGCAAAGGTGAAGGCGGGCGACGCTTTGTTCTTCTCGGCCGATGCCAAAGCCGACCGCGCCGCCAACATCGCGGGCCTGGCGCGCACCCGCATCGGGCGTGAGCTGAACCTGATCCCCGACGGTGCGTATAAATTCTGCTGGATCGTGGACTTTCCCATGTATGAGTGGAACGAAGACGACAAGAAAATCGATTTCTCCCACAATCCTTTCTCGATGCCGCAGTTCCACCGCGAAAAATTTCTCGCGCTCGACAAAAACGACAATGACACGATTTTGGGCCTCAAAGCCTATCAGTACGACATTGTCTGCAACGGCTATGAATTGTCATCGGGCGCCATCCGCAACCACGATCCCGATGTGATGTTGAAAGCCTTCGAGATCGCCGGTTATGCGCGCGAGGAGACCGAGGAAAAGTTCAAGGGCATGATCAATGCCTTCCGTCACGGCGCCCCGCCGCAT
>DATEIA010000327.1:0-4703 GCA_035279305.1 Rhizomicrobium sp. | reverse complement strand
TCGGCGGCGTGGTGCTGGGCGGCCTGCTGGGCAATGTGATCGGGCGCGACATCGACTGCGAAGACCAGCCGGTCGCCTATCGCACCTATGCCGCCGGCCTGAACGGCGACATCGGCCGTCCCTATGAATGGCGCAATCGCGGCAATCGCGGCACCTTCACCAGCACCCGCGAATTCCGCCGCGGCGGCCAGGTCTGCCGTGAATTCACCGAAACCAGCTGGCGCGGCAACCGGGACTTTACCCGCACCGGCATCGCCTGCCGCGATCTTGGAAACGGCCATTGGCGGTTTGACGGATGACCCATTGCACGGCCCCGGTGGCGTTGGCCGGGGCCGTGTGCTTTATTGTCACCTACACGTGTTTGTGATCTGCGATTGCCGGCCCACCCACCCTTTGCGTGAGACTGGAATGAAGCCCACCCTCGTCGCTGTCCTGCTGGCCCTGGGCTTGGCATGCACCGCAGATCCCGCCTTCGCGGACGCTTGCAGCGGCAAGGACCATACCGCCGGCACCATCGCGGGTGGGGTTTTGGGCGGTGTGCTGGGCGGCGTGTTCACCAATGGTAAGGCCTTGGGCATTGCCGGCGGCGCCCTGCTGGGCGGCTTGGCCGGCAATGCCATCGCACGCGACATGGATTGCCAGGACCAACCCTATGCGGCGCGCGCCTATGGCCAGAGTTTTCGCGGGCCGGTGGGCCGCCGCTATGAATGGAGCCGCGGCCGCAATCGCGGCTATGTGGTGACCAACCGGGAATATAATCGCGGCCCGCGACTGTGCCGCGACTTCACCCAGGTGGTCTATCGCCGGGGCCGCGAATTCGATCGCGCCGGGACGGCCTGCCGTCGTAGGGACGGTGAATGGGAGTTCCTATCGTAGGGCGCGGTCCTGCCGCGCCTGCGAAACGCTGCAATACCCGCCATTGCCCTGCCTTTTCCGAAGGACAACAATTGGGTAACCAATTGATATTAATCTGAAAGGCGCAATCTAGTCGCGTCAAAGATGGCAGAGTCCTGGACCATGAGCGTCGGGGGGCGGGTTTATGGTCCCTACAGCCTGGAGCAAATGAAAGGCTTTCACGCCGAAAAACGGCTGGCGAGCCATTCCTTGATCGCGCGCCAAGGCCAAGAGCAGTTCTATCCCGCGGGCGAGGATCCCGAATTGTCTTCTCTGTTTGCGCCCGTGGCCGACACTGCCGATCATTCCAAACCCGACCATTCCAAGTCCGATCATCCCAAGAGTTTCGGTACGCGCTTCGACCCCGATGCCGGCGCGCCGGGGCATTTCGTGATCGTCGCCGACATGAAAGCCCGTTCCATCACCGTCCTGGAGGAAGAGATTTTTGCCTTGGGCGTGGCGCATCCGTTCGGGCCACAGGCCTGGGTGCTGTCCAGCGAAGCCTCGATCAACACCATCCGCAACGCCCTGGTCCAAAAGCTGGGCAAAACCGACACGCTGTTCATCGTCGATGCCGCGCACGACAAAGCCGCCTGGTTCAATTTCGGTCCCGAAACCGACACCCGCATCCGCATGATCTGGAGCCGGCCCCACGATCTGCAGGGCGCCGACAAAAAATCCATCAAGCGGGCTTGAGAGACGTTTCATAGCGCCGGGCATTGGCGCTGTAGACCGCCGCCGATTGTTCGATGGCCGCCATTTGGTCCGCTGAAAGATCGCGCATCGCCTTGGCGGGAACGCCCAGGATTAATTTTGCGTCCTCAAAATTCTTGTCTTCCGTCACCAGCGCGCCGGCCCCCACCAGCGAGCGGCAGCCGATCCGCGCGCGATTGAGCAGGATCGCACCCATGCCGATCAGGGAATGATCGCCGACCGCGGCGCTGTGAACGATCACCCGATGTCCGATGGTGACGCCGCGTCCGATGGTCACGGGCTGGCCCGGATCGGCGTGAATGATGCTATGATCCTGAACATTGGAGTCCGGCCCGATTGTGATCCATTCGTTGTCGCCGCGCAGCACAGCGCCGAACCAGATGCTTGCGCCCTGAAGCAGGCGCACTTTCCCGATCAGCACCGCATCCGGCGCGATCCAGCAATCGGCAGAGATTTCCGGCTTGGCGCCGTCCAGCTGGTAAACAGGCATCGTCTTGGTTCCGCACTATTTCCTTTGTGAGAAATTCACACAGTCTAGGGCAAAAAACGATACCCTGAAGACAGGCGATGTGATTCGCCTATTCACGGGGGACAAGGCACTGGTGCATTTCGCACTGCGTTCGCCAACAGAATCCAGGGCCGGTACGCCGGACAGCCCCTCCCCTTCGTTCACACCCCACGTCAACATCCGTCTCACACATCGGGAGTATTTATGGCCAAACGCTCTATGCGTTCGAAGTCGCGCGACTCTTCCTATGCTGCCCAACAGAATGTGCATCCGCTTTTTCCCGGACGCCCCAATCACCATGGCGCCGGCTGGACACCTCACGATCCCGACGGCCAATTCCGGGACCGGAAATACGTAAAAAATGTCCGGGCGATGAGCCCGGCCCAGCAACACTTCATGGATGCGATCGACGCGCAGAGCGTGATTTTGGCGCTTGGGCCCGCGGGAACCGGCAAAACCTATTTGGCGATCGCCAAGGCGGTGGAGGCCCTGGAAAGCGGCAAGGTACAGCGTATCGTGCTGTCGCGCCCGGCGGTGGAAGCGGGGGAAAGCCTGGGGTTCCTGCCCGGCGATCTGACCGAGAAACTCGCGCCCTATCTGCGGCCGCTTTATGACGCGCTCACCGAAAGGCTGGGCACCAAGCGGCTGAAGCAGATGCTGGCCGACGGCATCATCGAAATCGCGCCGGTGGCCTATATGCGCGGCCGCACCTTGAGCGAATGTTTCGTGGTGATCGATGAGGCGCAAAACTGCACCTACACCCAGATCAAGATGCTGCTCACCCGGCTGGGCTGGCGCTCGACCATGGTGCTTACCGGCGATCCCGACCAGACCGATCTGTTGCCGGGCATTTCCGGCTTGGCCGATATCGCGTCAAGGCTGGAACATGTGCCGGATATTCCGGTGGTCCGGCTGGCGGAAGGCGACATTGTGCGCCATCCGCTGGTCGCCTCGATGCTGACGGTGCTGTGACAGGTTGAAAGGCGGGCGGCGCGCCGCCCGCCTTTGCCACGGATGCGTTCCCATAGTGCTAGAGCAAGTTGCGTCCAAGCGTAATCGCTCTGAACTCATGCTTCGACAAGCTCAGCATGAGGATTAACGTATGTCCTCACCCTGGTCGCACGACGCTGCCGCTAACGACTGTCGAAGGGTGAGGGCACGATTCCGTCTGAAATTATTTTGCTCTAGACTAGGCGCGCAGGATGAGCGGCAGCGGACAAAAAGAAGTCTTTCACCGCCACTCGGGTTGGTGGATACCGGCGATTTTTTTCCTCGCCATTCTTTCTCTGTCGGGCTTGTTGCTGGGCTGGTACCTGCGCCCCGGCCTGCGATCCGCCGCGCCAACCGGCCAGTCTCATCAGGTTGGGGTAAGCGTGGGCGGCGTGTTTTTCACAATTCCCGCCAACTATTTCGAGAGTTCCGGCTCAGGCAGCACGGTGAAATCCGTGACCCTGACGGCGCTATTTCCATCCTGGCGCGGCTATTCGGAGGCCGATGCGCGGTTGTTTGCCGGCAACGCGCCGGATTCGCCCATTATCCGCCTGTCCTTGCGCGCCGACAGCAACGGGTTGGATGGGCACGCGCGGTTGAACCGGATCTACCGGCCCCATATCGCCGACCCCAAAAGCAAGGGCGGGCCTTTTGGCCTGACCCGTTATGATTTTTCCGGCGGCAGCGGCTACCAGGACTATGAACTGTTTGCCGGCGAAACGGCAAAGGGCCTGGAGCTGCTGTTGTGCGAGCGGGCCACCGGCCAATTTCCCAGCCCCAATTGCCTGGCGGTCGACCGGCCCCTGGCTCCCAATGTGAGTTTCTCCTACCGCTTCAAACGCGCCTATCTCGCGCGCTGGCGGGAAATCTCCACGGGGGTGGAAACGCTTATCGCGAAATTCCGTGATTAGAGACGGTTGTGATCAAATTTACCCGAGTTTGTCATCCCGGAAGCCGTGTAGCGGCTATCCGGGATCCATCGTGCCACCTGCAAGATGGATCCCGGCTCAGCGCGATGCTGGCGCATCGCTTGGCCGGGATGACAAGCTGGGTTTGATTCAATCAGAAACCAATTCACTCTAAGCGCGAGACGCGGGCGCTTCGGGCAAATCCATTTCCAGGATCGCCATGTTGAAGGCGTAGGAGATTTCGCCGTCTTCCTCATCCTTGAACAGCACGCCGACAAATTCGCCGTTGATATGCATCTCGACGGAATCGGGCTGCTTGGGACGCTCGACGACGGTGATGGTGTCGAGGCGAAACAGGTTGCGAAGATATTTTTCCAGGCGCCAGATTTCGCTGCGGGTCAAAGCCGGTTCCTCACTGATTGGGCGGGTTGAACTCGCATGCCGGAGCAGCAGCGTCAAGGAGGATTGGGCGATACGGCCTCGCGGAACCTGATCCCGGCCTCGTGCCGCGCGGCAAGGGAATGGTAGCTGTTGCACCACCCGGCCGCTCGCCTAAGCTCGCGGCGTTCGTCGCTCGAAATGGTCCACTGGACCATTTCGTTCGCCTGTCGGCGAACCGCTCCTCACCCAGTATTGTCCGGCAGCTCTTCGATGAAATGGTTCATCTGCTGCGAGGGATTTTCGCCGCA
>DATEIA010000326.1:0-7328 GCA_035279305.1 Rhizomicrobium sp. | reverse complement strand
CTTCAGCGTTCCAAGCGCGGCACCGTCACGGGCGCGGTGATCGCGGGCGCCAAGATCATCTATCGCTATGCCGGTTTGGACAAGGTCGAGCGCCGCAGCGAAATCTGCTTCGATCCGCCGCCGCGCAAGCTGTCGAAGAGCCAGGCCCTGTACGCGCTCGATCTCCAACCGGATGAACAATTTGCTCTGGTGATGACAGTGCGCTGCACCAACAGCGCCATGCCGCGCGAACCGGCGCAGCAGCCTTTCTCCCAGCCTTACCGCGCGGCCCGGCGCGGCGCGGCGCGCGCCGCCCGCCTGGGCGGCAGCGTCACCTCCAGCAACCATTTGGCCAACCGCATGCTGCACCGGGCCGGCGCGGACCTTTGCATGCTGGTGACCGATACCCCGCAGGGACCCTATCCCTATGCGGGCACGCCGTGGTTCTCCACCCCGTTCGGGCGGGACGGATTGATCACCGCGCTGCAGCTTTTGTGGCTCGATCCTTCGCTGGCGCGCGGCGTGCTCAGCTATCTGGCGCATCACCAGGCCACCGCCATCGATGCACGCGCCGATGCCGAGCCCGGCAAAATTCTGCATGAAACCCGCGCCTGCGAGACGGCGGTGCTGGGAGAGGTGCCGTTCGGCCATTATTACGGCAGCGTCGATTCCACGCCGCTGTTTGTGCTGCTGGCGGCGCGCTATTTCGAGCGCAGCGGCGATGTGCAAACCATCCGCGCGCTATGGCCCAATATTACGGCGGCGCTTGGCTGGATCGACGCGTTTGGCGACCGCGATGGCGACGGCTTTGTCGAATATCACCGGGTCAGCGAAAACGGACTGACCAATCAGGGCTGGAAGGATTCCGGCGATTCCATCATGCATGCCGACGGCGCCTTGGCTTGCGGACCGATCGCGTTGTGCGAGGTACAGGGGTATGTCTATGCCGCCAAGCAGGGCGCTGCGGCCATGGCGGCGGCCTTGGGCGAGGAAGCCCGCGCGGCCGAACTGGCGGCGGCGGCGGAAAAACTCCGCGACCGCTTCGAGGCCAAATTCTGGCTGGAGGATTTGGGCACCTATGCCCTGGCCCTGGACGGCGACAAACAGCCGTGCCGGGTGAGGAGTTCCAATGCCGGACAGATCCTGGTCTGCGGTATCGCGGCGCCGGAACGGGCGCGGGCCGTCGCGGCCGGTTTGCTGGCGCCGGAAATGTTCTCCGGCTGGGGCGTCCGCACGCTTTGCGCCGATGCGCCGCGCTTCAATCCCATGTCCTATCACAATGGCTCGGTATGGCCGCACGACAATGCACTGATCGCCCTGGGCCTGGCGCGCTATGGCTTCAAGCGCGGCGCTGCCGCGATCTTCGAAGGCCTGTTCGACGCCGCCTCGCATATGGAGATGATGCGCTTGCCCGAACTGTTCTGCGGTTTCCCGCGCCGCCGCGGCACCGCGCCGGTCCTCTATCCGGTGGCTTGCGCGCCCCAGGCTTGGGCCAGCGTGGTGCCCTTTGCGCTGTTGCAAGCCTGCTTGGGATTGGAACTGGATTTCGCCAAGCGCGAAATTCGGTTCCACAATCCCCAGCTTCCGAGATTCCTGGAGGAGATCCGGATCAATGATCTGGAGCTGGCGGGCGCGAAAGTGAATCTGCGGCTGCGCCGGCGCGGCAGCCATACGGAAGTCGCGATTGTCTCTCAGCGCGGCGATATCGCCATCAAGATCACGCAATAAGACATTTCTTCATGCTGGTCGCGCTACGCTGTCGCTAGCGACTGCCGAAGCATGAGAGGACGGGCTCTTACCCTTCGACAGGCTCAGGGTGAGGATTGGGTTTTGTCCGCTAGGAAAGTGGGGGGTTTCTGTTGCCCGGTACCCCCCGAACCGCGCTTGGCTAACCGAAGTTAGGCAGCGAGGGCCATTTCATTATCGTTGGCACCTAAACAATAGTCCGATGACGGCGGAACCATACCGGGCAAAAGAACTGCCTTTACACATCCGTCGATCCTGTTTCGCCCCCCTATATCCTCCGCAGCCTTGGCGGAGGAGGATGGTGGAGGCGCCGGGTACTGCCCCCGGGTCCGGGCTGCTTATTACACAGTCGTTTATCGCCATAGTCGCCCGGGCAAGCCCGGATGACCTTCACAATATAGGCGCTGGGGGTTAAAAATTGAAGGCCTACCGGAATCGCCCCAAAATGAAGCAATATCTCGATCTGCTGGAACTCGCCCGCAGCCATGGCGTGGAAAAACACGACCGCACCGGCACCGGCACGCGCTCGATCTTCGGCCATCAGATGCGCTTCAACCTGGCCGACGGCTTTCCGTTGGTCACCACCAAGAAGGTGCATCTCAAATCCATCATCTATGAACTGCTATGGTTCCTGCGCGGCGAAACCAATGTCCATTGGCTGCGGGAACATGGCGTCACCATCTGGGATGAGTGGGCCGACGCCAATGGCGAGCTGGGCCCGGTCTATGGCTATCAGTGGCGCAGCTGGCCGACCCAGCCAGACAAGGGAGAAGAGGGTGGCACCATCGACCAGATCGCCAATCTGATCCGTGACATCCGGCAGAATCCGGATTCCCGCCGCCTGATCGTCACCGCCTGGAATCCGGCGGATGTTCCCAAGATGGCGCTGCCGCCCTGCCACTGCCTGTTCCAGTTCTATGTCGCGCAAGGCAAACTGTCCTGCCAGCTTTACCAGCGTTCCGCCGACATCTTCCTGGGCGTGCCGTTCAACATCGCCTCCTATGCGCTGCTCACCATGATGGTGGCGCAGGTGACGGGTCTGGCGCCCGGCGATTTCGTGCACAGTTTCGGGGACGCCCATCTTTATCTGAACCATCTGGAACAGGCCGACGCCCAGCTTGCCCGCAAGCCCTATCCCTTGCCGGTGATGAAACTGAACCCTGCGGTGACGGACATTTTCGCCTTCCAATATGCGGATTTTGCCTTGGAAAATTACCAGGCCCATGCCGGGATCAAGGCGCCGATCGCGGTTTAGAGGGGTGAAAAGGAGGGCCGGTGCAAAAAACTGTCTTTGCCGCCTTGGGAGCACTAATGCTGCTTTCGTATCGGGCTAGTGCAGATGCGCCGCTATACGTTGGCTTTTTGGAAGGTCCGCAGACAGCAGCGATAGGCGCCAATCCACCCATCAGCGCCCGGACACATGTCCGGATTGCCTTTCGCAAAGATGGGCTGGTCTGGAAACCTATGGCGAGCAATTTTGATACGCCTTCGGCACTGTCCCTGGCGAGCCGTGCTTATCCTGGCAGCGTGCGATGGACGGTCGTTTTCGATGGCCGGACGCTTGGCGATCTCACGAGCCGGACCCCAGGCAAGTTACATTGGTATTCTGACATTGGCACACATGTCTTGAAGACTGAGGCGGCTGTTCCGATGGTTCGCGCAGGCGCAGCCGATTTCTTTTATGGTGGTGGAAACAAGGCCAAGATCAGGCCTTTGCTATTGATCTCTGCCGGCACTTCCACGCCCGCCCAGTGGGATCCCCAGGGTTGGAAACCCTCAGCACTGAATCCCGACGAGCGCCGTATGGCAATTGCAGCCTTTCGAAACAAGGTGGTTTCCAGCCAGCGATGCGATGCCCCCGAGCAGTCGCCCGGTCATCCGGTGCCCTATGGCGACAATGCGGTCGCCATCGTCAAAAGCTATCGGGACAATGGCGGCGAGGTGCTGTTCAGTGCCCGTCTCAACGATCCAAAAGCCAATTGCGACTTCTTCGATGACGAGACCTTTTTCAGCTACTGGTTTGTGATAGATCGACAACGGCATATCCACTACCTGGACAGCCAGATGACGCCGATTGACGCGGCCGACCTAGACCATAGCGGCCGGTCGTCATGGCTGTTCTTTACTTCACACGGAGACAACGATGACGGTTATGAGCTTTTCTATGACGATTTCAAAAAGAAAGCTCTATTTCAGTGGAGCTATCACTGAGAGGCCCGTAAATCCGAGTAAAGTCGGCCCGGGTTCCCCTGACGTAGAATCCAATATTTGACAAAGCCCGGGCCAGGCTTGAAAAGCCGGCCAAAGGAGACTTTCCATGGCCGCGGATGTTCAAGGCAAGGAAGAAGCCAAGCTGGCCAATGGCGGCGGCGCCTCTCCTTTCTGGGTGTCGGTCGTCATCGTCGCCGGGTTTTACGGTCCTGGTCGGGATCGTCTATGGCGTGATCAACTCTTCTCCTAGCCGCTCGTTGATCGCTTATTTGGGAAGAGCGAAAACGATCAGGCTGTCGCCTCCGGTCGGGCTGTTGAGATAGGAGCCGCCGGTCGCCACGATGGCCACATATTGCCGTCCCTCCTTGCCGCGATAGGTGATGGGCGTGGCGTGGGCGGAATAGTCCAGCTTGTAGGTCCAAAGCTCTTTGCCGGTCTTGCTGTCGAAGGCGCGGAAGCGCTGGTCGTCGGTACCACCAACAAAGGTGACGCCGCCGGCGGTGACGATGGGTCCGCCATTGCTGGGCCGTCCGGTATCCTTCTTGCCGTCCGGAAAATGGTCGGTGACCCCCAAACGCGAGCGCCACACTACGTCCGCCGTATTCACATTGACCGCGATCAACTCGCCCCAGGGCGGAGCCTGGCAGGGCGTCTGGGTTTTGGGATCGATAAAGCGGGCGGAGGTCATGTGCCATTCGCCGTTATCGCGCTTCACCAGCCGTTCGACATAGCCGACCTGGTTGCTGCTGAAGATGAACAGGCTGCGCCGGGGGTCGAAGGCGCCGCCGCCCCATTCCGGCCCGCCGGCCGCGCCGGGAAAGCGGATCATGGTGCGGTCGTCGCGCAGCGGCTCGAACATTTTCGAGCCCACCAGCTGGTCCTTTTTGATGATGCCTTCGCAGATGGCCCGGTGTTCCGGCGTCACGTCCGCCACTTCGCTCAAGTCGAAGCGCATGCGCGTCAAAGGTTCGGGCTTGTTGGGGAAGGGCTGGGTCGGCCAAGCGGTCTCGCTGGCGACCGGAGAGGGCGGCACAGGTTTTTCGGTGACGCCGAAGATCGGCTCCCCGGTAACGCGGTTGAGCAGGAACAGCAGCGCCGCCTTGTTCATCGCCGCCACGGCGGGAATGGTCTTGCCGTCCTTTTTGACCGTCAGCAGCACCGGCGTGGTGTGCAGGTCCAGATCCCAGATGTCGTGATGGGTGACCTGGAAATGCCAGAGATATTTTCCGCTATTGGCGTCCACCGCTACCAGACTGTCGCTGAACAGATTGGCGCCCTTGTGATCGCCGCCATAGCGGTCGAAGGTCGGCGCGCCGAAGGGCAGATAGGCGATGCCGCGCTTGGCATCGACGGTCAGCATGTTCCAGACATTGACGCCGGAGCGTTGCTTCCAACCGTCATCTTCCCAAGTCTCGTGGAATTTCTCGCCCGGACGGGGAATGGAATGAAAGGTCCAGGCCAGCTTGCCGGTGCGTACATCCCAGGCGCGCACATCGCCCGCGGCGCCCTTGGAGGGGGCTTCCTGAACCCGGCTGCCGGTGATGGCGAGGTTCTTGTAGATCGTGGGCGGCGCGGAATAGCCGTAAAACGCGTCCGGCAATCCATTCATGATCTCCGGCGTCTTGGTGTCGATGACGCCGTTCTCGCCGAAGCCCTTGGACGGGGCGCCGGTTTTGGCGTCCAGCGCGATCATCCGCCCACGCAGGGTGCCGAAGATCAGGCGTGGCGCATGCATCTTGTCGCCGGGCCAATAGCCAAGCCCGCGAAAGGGCGGCTGGTCGCCAGTGGGAAGCTCATAGGCCCAGAGTTGCTTGCCGGTGGTGGCGTCCAGCGCCACCACCCGGCCATAGGGCGTTCCTAGGAACATCCGCCCATCCACCACCAGCGGAGAAGTGGTGGCGAAAGGCACCCGCGCCAGCTTCTGCGACGGGATCGGATTCATGTGATAGGTCCAGGCGATCTGAAGCTGACTCACATTGGCGGGTGTGATCTGGGTCAATGGCGAAAAGCGCCCGCCACCCGAGTCGTACCCATACGAGACCCAGTCTCCCGCCGAAGGGGTGTCGGCCAACGCCATGGTCAGCCCGGCGCACAGGCAGGTGGCGGTCAGCGCAATGGTCAAACGGTTCATGAAAATTTCCTTCGGTCGGTCAGCGGCAGCGCGGGCAGCTTCAGTCCCCGTTTGATCATATCCGGCAGAGCCGCGACGCCGGGTAAGACACCGCTGTTGCGCGCTTTGCGCAAGCGATCTTCTGTCGCAGCGCCCGGCCATATCCCGATCGATGCGCCATCCCGGCCTTGTTGGCCAGTACCGGAAAGACGGTAGGCCGGGAAAATTTCATCGGCCCATCTCGTCTTCCTGATAGACCTTGATGATCTCGTCGAAATTCCTTTCGCCCTTAAAGCCCATGCTACTGGCAAGCTGCGGGTCATAGCGCCCGGCCCAGCCCTTGACGATATTGGCGACGAAAGGGTCTTCCACGCGCTTGATCAAAGCCACGGCTTTTTCCCCGCCGACCTTGCGCAAGGCCTCGATCTGCTCGCCCACGGTGGCGGAAACCCCCGGCATGGTCATGGAACGGCGCGGTCCCAGACTCGCAGTGTCGATGGTGGCGGCGGTGATGAAGAAGCCCACAGCGGCACGCGGGGACGCGAACCAGTGGCGCACCTCGTCCCCAACCGGCAGCGGTGCTTCCTGGCCGGCCAGCGGCTCGCGCAGGATACCGGAGAAGAAACTGGAAGCCGCCTTGTTGGGCTTTCCAGGACGAATGCAGATGGTGGGCAGGCGCACGCCGACGCCATCGAGATAACCCTTGCGGCTATAGTCGGCCAGCAGCAGTTCGATCATCGCCTTTTGGGTGCCGTAGCTGGAAGTCGGCGTGGTGGCCAAGGAGTCGGGCACCGGATCGGGGAAGGGCGGGCCGAATACCGCCAGGGTCGAAGCGAACACGAAGCGCGGCTTGTAGCTGCTGGCCTGATTATTATTTGAGCCGTCCTTTTCGCGCTCCTGGCGGATGGCTTCGAACAGCGCCCAGCTGCCGTTGAAGTTGATGCGATAGCCTTTTTCGAAATTTGCCTCGGCATCGCCCGACACGATGGCGGCGAGATGGAAGATCACATCCGGGCGTTCCTGGATCAGGGTCGCGGCCACGCCTTTCTCGGAAAAGTCGGCGGCGATGGGCTTGGTATCCGCGGGAGCCCCTTCGGGAATAGGGGACTCGACCACATCGACCAAGGTCAGGCTTTGAATGGGCTTGCCGCCCAGCATTTTGTCGGCAACCAGCCGCTCCACCAGTTTGCGGCCGATCATGCCGCCCGATCCGGTGACCAAAATCTTCATGACGTCATCTTCCCGTGATTTGCGCCGGCGACCATAGCGCAATGGATTGCGG
>DATEIA010000325.1:0-4263 GCA_035279305.1 Rhizomicrobium sp. | reverse complement strand
CATGACAAAGCCCATCTCCTGCGCCAACTGGCGGCGCAGGGCCTTGATCTGGTCGGTGATGCGATGGCCTTGCACGTCATTGATCAGGGGCAACAGGCCATAGCCGAGTTCGATCCGCAGCAGATCCAGCGCCAGGGCGGTCGAGATCGGCTCTTCCTTGGGCGGACCGTCAGCCTGGGCGACTTCGGCCGCTGCCAGGGCGGTGCGCGCGTCCTTGCGCTTAAAGGCGTAATAGGCCAGCGAGCCGGTGCTCAGGGAAAGGGCTCCGAACACGATGGTCGGCATGCCCGGCAGGACCGCCACGATGCCCATCACGGCGGCGGCCATGCCCAGCGCCTGGGGATAGAAGGAGAGCTGAGTCATCAGCGCCTTGTCGGTGGCGCCTTCGACACCCGCCTTGGACACCATCAGGCCGGCGGCGGTGGAAACGATCAGCGCCGGCATCTGCGACACCAGCCCGTCACCCACCGTCAGCAGGGTGAAGGTGTGGGACGCATCGCCGAAGCTCATGCCCTTTTGCGCCACGCCGATGATGATGCCGCCCACGATGTTGATGCCCACGATCAGCAGGCCGGCAATGGCGTCACCGCGCACGAATTTGCTGGCGCCGTCCATGGCGCCGAAGAAATTGGATTCCGCCTCGATATTCTTGCGCCGGGCCTTGGCTTCCTTCTCGTCGATCAGGCCGGCGGACAGGTCGGCGTCGATCGCCATCTGCTTGCCGGGCATGGCGTCCAAGCTGAAGCGCGCCGCCACTTCGGCGATGCGGCCCGAACCCTTGGTGATGACGATGAAGTTGACGATGATCAGAATGGCGAAAACGATCAACCCGATGACGAAATTGCCCTGCATCACCAGATTGCCGAAGGCCTGGATGACATAGCCGGACGCGGCGGTGCCCTCATTGCCGTGCCCCAGGATCAGGCGAGTGGAGGCGAGGTTCAGCGCCAGCCGCAGCATGGTGGTGAGCAGGAGGATGGTGGGAAAGGACGAGAATTCCAGCGGTTTGCGGATAAACACCGCCGTCATCAGGATCAGGATCGAGAAGCTCAGCGAAAAGGCCAGCGACACGTCCAGCAGCCAGGTCGGCAACGGCAGAATCAGCACCACCAGGATGGCCATGATTCCGATCGCCAGGCCGAGATCGGACTTGCGAATGAAGTCGCCGATCCTGGCGGGCGTCAGATCGAAACCTTTGGAGGTAACGCCGATATCAGACATTTATTTCACACATCTTTCACATCAAGCCCTGCCGCTCGCTTAAGCTCGCGGCGTTCGTCACTCGAAATGGTCCGCTGGACCATTTCGTTCGCCTTCGGCGAACCGTTCCTTACCCCGCCAATTTCTGTTCAGCAGGCCGCTGTTCGCCATGGCTGGGAATGCTCAGCCCGGAATCGGAATATTCGCGCAGCTTGTTGCGCAAGGTGCGGATGGAGATGCCCAGGATATTGGCGGCATGGGTACGATTGCCCAGGCAGTGGTCCAAGGTGTCCAGGATCAGGTCGCGCTCGACATCGCTGACGGTGCGCCCCACCAGTCCGCGGGTCACGGCGGTGGCCGAAACCACCGCGCTTTGCACGCTGGGATTTTGCGCGATCGCCGCCGGCGCGGCGCCTACCTGGGTGCCGTCGGGCAGGCGGATGGCTTCCGGGCCGATCTCAGCACCGCTCGCCAGCAGCACGGCGCGATGGATGGTGTTTTCCAGTTCGCGGACATTGCCTCTCCAGGCGTGGCCGAGCAGCAGGCGTTCGGTCTGCGAGGAGATCGGGCGATAGGGCACGCCATTGGCTTCCGCATATTTGCGCGCGAAATGATGCGCCAGCGCGCGAATATCCTTGGGCCGCTCGCGCAAGGCGGGCAGGCGCAGATTGACGACGTTCAAGCGGTAGAGCAGGTCTTCCCGGAAGGTGCCGTGCTTGACCGCTTCGGCCAGGTCGCGGTTGGAGGTGGCGATGATGCGGATGTCCACCTTGACCGGCTTGGTGCCGCCGACCCGGTCGATTTCGCGTTCCTGGATGGCGCGCAGCAGCTTGGCCTGCAAACGGGCATCCATCTCGCTGATTTCGTCCAGCAACAGGGTGCCGCCATTGGCTTCCTCGAACTTGCCGATGCGCCGGGCGATGGCGCCGGTGAAGGCGCCTTTTTCGTGACCGAACAATTCCGATTCCAGCAGATTTTCCGGGATCGCGGCACAGTTCACGGAGATGAAGGGCTTGTCGTTGCGCGCCGACTTGCGATGGACATAGCGCGCCAACACTTCTTTACCCGTACCGCTTTCGCCTGTGATCAGGATGGAGGCTTCGCTGCCGGCGATCTGGTCGGCCAGGCTGAGAACCGCCGCCATGGCTTCGTCTTCATAGACGAGCTGGTGGGACTCGTCGGCTACCGCCGCCAGCACCGCCGCGATCAGTTCGGGATCGGCGGGCAGCGGCAGATATTCCTTGGCGCCCGCGCGAATAGCCGCCACGGCGCGGCCTGTGTCGGTGCCGATGCCGCAGGCCACCACCGGGGTGCAGATGCGTTCGGCGGCCAGACCGCGCACCAGGGCGCCGATCTCCAGGCTGACATCGCAGAACACCAGATCGGCGCCGATGCCGCCGCGCAGGGTGGCCAGGGCCTGTTCTATGTCCGCGGCATGGGTGACCTTGGCACCCTTGTCCATGGCGATTTTGGTGGCCAGGCCGATTTGGCCCTGCAGTCCGCCGACGATAAGTAAACGCATGTTGGTATCCCTTCAGTCCTTAAGAGCCGGACCCGGCCTTGATGATTTCCGTCATGGTGATGCCCAGCCGGTCTTCCACCAGCACGACTTCACCGCGCGCGACCAGGCGGTCGTTGACATAGATGTCGATGGCCTCGCCGACTTTGCGGTCCAGCTCGACGATGGTGCCGCGGCCCAGCTTGAGCAGCTGACTGACTTCCATGCCGCTTTTGCCCAGCACGGCGCTGACCGTGACCGGCACGTCGAACACCGCTTCAAGGTCCGCCGCCGTATGCTTGAGCGCGGTCTCCGCGGGCGTGTCAGTGTTGAGCAGCGCGCCGGAGGCACCGGGCGCGCCTTCCTGGCTGAGATCGGGCAGATCGACATTGTCGGTCGCCATGGGACTATCCTTTCACTGTGTGCGGGAAATGACGGGAAATAAGGGCGCTCAGCGCGTCCTCGATGATGCTTTCGCTGCGTTCGGCGCCGCCGCCGCGCCATTCGATGCGGCAATCGGCGCCGGTCATGGCGGGATCGGCGGCGATCAGCACCCGGCCCTCATAACCTTCTTGATGGGCGATGTCGGCCAGCCTGGGCTCCAATATCTCGGTCACCGCCGGGGCGGCACGCAAGGTGATGCGCGGTTCGGCGATCGCCTGATGCATCGCCTGGCGCAGCGCGGCTTCCACATCGCCGGCGGGCAGGGCCGCGAGCGCGGCAGGGGCGATCTTCCTGGCCATCGCCATCGCCAGGCGCGCGGCATCGTCGCGCACCTGATCGATTTCGGCATGGCTGACATCCAGCGCCGCGCGCACCGAAATGGTCAGGGCGGCGATGGTGCGTTCCAGGGCGTCGGTGGCGCGGGCCTGGGCGCTGCTCTCGCCTTCGTTGCGGGCCGTGGCCTTTACAGTCTCCAGCTCTTCGATGGTGAGGGTCTGTTTCTGGCGGGCCTGGGCGGCGGGCGCGCGGCGATCTTCCGCTCCGGTGAATTCGGTATCGAAGGTGAATTTCGGGGCGCTGTTCTTTGCGGCGGTCATCAGTACACCAACTCGTCTTCGGCGCTGCCGCCGGCAATCATGATCTCGCCCTTGTTGGCCAGGTCCTTGGCGATATTGACCATGCGCATCTGGGCTTCATCGACGTCCTTCAGGCGCACCGGCCCCATCGCTTCCATGTCGTCACGCAGGATCTTGCCGGCGCGTTCGCTCATGTTGGAGAAGAAGACGTCGCGCAGGCCGTCGGTGGCGCCCTTCAGTGCCAGGCCCAGCTTGTCCTTCTCGACATTGCGCAGCAGGGTCTGGATGGAACCCGGATCGAGCTTGGCCAAGTCCTCGAAGGTGAACATCAGCGCCTTGATGCGTTCGGCGGCGTCGCGCGAGCGTTCTTCCAGGGCGGTGATGAAGCGGCTCTCGGTCTGGCGGTCGAAATTGTTGAAGATTTCCGCCATCTGCTCATGGGCGTCGCGCTTGGCGGTGCGCGCCAGGTTGGACATGAACTCCACCCGCAGGGTCTGCTCGACCTTGTCGAGAATGTCCTTCTGCACGCTTTCCATGCGCAGCATG
>DATEIA010000324.1:0-5141 GCA_035279305.1 Rhizomicrobium sp. | reverse complement strand
AACTTCCGTTCAACGCATTTTGGGGTGCCGCCATGCACATTCGCCGCCATTTCACCGTCGAAGGTCATTCGCCTTATCAGGGCATCCCCTTCAAAAACGCGGCCAGCGAAATCCGCAATCCCGACGGCTCCATCGTCTTCAGCCAGACCGACATCGAAGTGCCGCAGGATTGGAGCCAGGTGGCCTGCGACGTGCTGGCGCAGAAATATTTCCGCAAAGCGGGCGTGCCCAAGAGTCTCAAACTGGTGCCGGAAGAAGGCGTGCCGGAATTTCTTTGGCGCAAGCAGGCCAAGGACGGCTCCAAGGAAACCACCGGCGAAAAATCCGCCAAGCAGGTTTTTGACCGGATGGCCGGCACCTGGACCTATTGGGGTTGGAAGGGCGGCTATTTCGACGACGAAAAGGACGCCCGCGCCTTTTACGACGAACTTTGCCACATGCTGGCGTCGCAGAAATGCGCCCCCAACTCGCCGCAATGGTTCAACACCGGCCTGCACTGGGCCTATGGCATCGATGGCCCGGGCCAGGGGCATTATTATGTCGACCACAAGAGCGGGCGGCTGACCAAGTCGGCCAGCGCCTATGAACATCCCCAGCCGCACGCCTGCTTCATCCAGAGCATCAAGGACGATCTGGTCAATGACGGCGGCATCATGGACCTTTGGACCCGCGAGGCGCGGCTGTTCAAATACGGTTCGGGCACCGGCACCAACTTCTCGCCCTTGCGCGGCGCCGACGAAAAATTGTCGGGCGGCGGCAAGTCTTCCGGCCTGATGAGCTTCCTCAAGATCGGCGACCGCGCCGCCGGCGCCATCAAGTCGGGCGGCACCACGCGGCGCGCCGCCAAGATGGTGATCGTGGACATCGACCATCCCGACATTGAGGACTTCATCGAATGGAAGGTGATCGAGGAGCAGAAGGTCGCCGCCCTGGTGGCGGGCTCCAAGCTGGCGGAAAGGCATCTCAAGGCGGTGCTGAAGGCCTGTGTCAATTGCGAAGGCTCGGGCGGCGACTGCTACGATCCGCAGAAGAACCCGGCGCTGCGCCGCGAAATCAAAGCCGCGCGCAAGAGCATGATCCCCGACAATCTGATCGAGCGGGTGATCAGCTTCGCGCGCCAGGGCTATAAGGATATCGACTTCCGCACCTACGACACCGATTGGGACAGCGAGGCCTATACCTCGGTGGCGGGCCAGAATTCCAACAATTCGGTGCGGGTCACCGACGCCTTCCTCAATGCCGTGCTGGAAGACGGCGACTGGCAGCTCAGCAACCGCGGCAACGGCAAGATCGCCAAAACCGTCAAGGCGCGCGAATTGTGGGAAAAAGTGTCCTATGCCGCCTGGGCCTGCGCCGATCCCGGCATCCAGTTCCATACCAGCATCAATGACTGGCACACCTGCCCGGCGGGCGGTGAAATCCGCGCCTCCAATCCGTGCAGCGAATATATGTTCCTGGACGATACCGCCTGCAATCTGGCCTCGCTCAACCTGATGGCCTTCCGCAAAGCCCCCGCCGGCGAAGCCGGCGCCAGCCCAATAAGCGGCGTCAAGACATTCGACGTCGAAGCCTTCGAACATGGCGTGCGGCTGTGGACCATCGTGCTGGAAATCTCGGTTTTGATGGCGCAATTCCCCTCCAAGGAGATTGCCCAGCTTTCCTACGACTATCGCACCCTGGGATTGGGCTTCGCCAATATCGGTGGGCTCTTGATGTCCGCTGGCGTTCCGTACGATTCGCGCGAGGGCCGCGCCGTCGCGGGCGCCATCTCGGCGCTGATGACCGGTGTTTCCTATGCCACTTCCGCGGAAATGGCGGGCGAGTTGGGGCCTTTCCCGGAATATGCCGCCAACAAGGATGCCATGCTGCGGGTGATCCGCAACCATCGCCGCGCCGCCCATGGCGAGGCCAGCGGCTATGAAAAACTCGCAACCAAGCCGGTGGCGCTGGACCTGCAATCGGTCTCCGATGCCGAACTGACGGCGGCGGCCAAGCGCGCCTGGGATAATGCGCTAAACCTGGGCAAGCAGCACGGCTTCCGCAACGCCCAGGCCACGGTCATCGCGCCCACCGGCACCATCGGCTTGGTGATGGACTGCGACACCACCGGCGTGGAGCCCGATTTCGCCCTGGTCAAGTTCAAAACCCTGGCGGGCGGCGGCTATTTCAAGATCATCAACCGCTGTGTTCCCGAGGCCTTGGCCAATCTGGGCTACGGCCAGGCGGAGATCGACGCCATCGTCGCCTATGCCGTGGGCTATGGCACCTTGGAGGACTATTCCGGCCGCATCAATTACGACGCCCTGCGCGGCAAGGGCTTTGGCGAGGAAGAGATCGGCCAGATCGAGGCGGAACTGGAAGCGGCCTTCGACATCCGCTTTGTCTTCAACAAATACACTTTGGGCACGGAGTTCTGCACCAAGGTGCTGAAGATCGACGCCGCCCAGCTGGATGCGCCCGACTTCGACATGCTCAAGACTTTGGGCTTCTCCAAGGCCGATATCGACGCCGCCAACCTACATGTCTGCGGCGCCATGAGTCTGGAAGGCGCGCCGTACCTGAAGGAACAGCATCTGCCGGTGTTCGACTGCGCCAATCCCTGCGGGCGCATCGGCAAGCGGGCGCTGAGCGTGGAAGCCCATATCAGGATGATGGCGGCGGTGCAGCCCTTCATCTCGGGCGCCATCTCCAAGACCATCAACATGGCCAACGGCGCGGCCGTCAAGGACTGCGGCGAGGCCTATATGCTGTCCTGGAAACTGGGCCTGAAGGCGAATGCCTTGTACCGCGACGGCTCCAAATTGAGCCAGCCGCTGGCTGCCCAAGTCTTCGCCTTTGCCGATGACGAGGAAGACGACGTCCTGCCGGAAGCCCCACGCCTGCCGGCGCAACAGACGGTCGTCACCGAACGGATCGTGGAACGGGTGATCGAGAAGGTGCGCAGCCATGAGCGCGAGCGCCTGCCGCATCGCCGCAAAAGCTACACCCAGAAAGCCATTGTCGGCGGCCACAAGGTCTATCTGCATACCGGCGAGTATGAGGACGGCAGACTGGGCGAGATCTTCATCGATATGCACAAGGAAGGCGCCGCCTTCCGCAGCCTGATGAACAATTTCGCCATCGCCATTTCGGTGGGCCTGCAATATGGCGTGCCGCTGGAGGAATTCGTCGAGGCCTTCACCTTCACCCGTTTCGAACCGGCCGGCCTGGTGATCGGCAACGACTCTATCAAGAACGCCACCAGCGTGCTGGATTACATCTTCCGCGAGTTGGGCGTGTCCTATCTGGGACGCACCGATCTGGCCCATGTTGTCCCTTCGGGTGACGAAGACCTGGGCAAGGGCGGCGGCGGCGATGGCGGCGCCCAGGAAGTCGCGATCACCAAGCTGGCTTCGTCCGGTTATCTGCGCGGCCGCACCCAGATCACGGTGGTCAAGGGCGGCGCCGCTCCTAAGATGCTGGCGGAGGAGGAGCATTTCCATCAGGAGATGTTCGCCCCCGACAACGATGTCGATCATGTCAGCGAGCTGGATCTGTCGGACATCCGCGCCGGGGTGGAGGCCACGCTCAGCGCCGTCGGCGCCCAAGTCGCCACCATCGAAGCGGCCATGACCCGCTCTTCATCCGCAAATGCGGCGGGCGGGCGCGACAGCCGCGCGGCGCGGGCGTTGGAGGCGCGGCTCAAGGGTTTTGAAGGCGACAGTTGCGGCGCCTGCGGCAACTTCACCTTGGTGCGCAACGGCACCTGCATGAAGTGCAACACCTGCGGCTCGACCAGCGGCTGTTCTTAAGTTCCAGACGGGCTGTCAGGAAAAGGCGCGGGATCACGCCCGCGCCTTTTTCGTTATCGCAACATGCCCTCTGTCCGGTCCAGCGCGCTTGCGCGCGTGAGTTATGACGGTGCGACACGCACGTTGAGCGCAACCTTCCGGGACTCCGGCCGCACCTATGTCTATCAGGATGTGCCGCAGGAAGTTTACGACGGCCTGATCGCCGCCGATTCCCTGGGCGGCTATTTCAATGCCTGTATCCGGGATCATTTCCCATTCCGGGAACGAGCGAAAAACACGTCCGGTTTTCGGCGTTCAGCGCCGCATTTTCCAGCTCCGCGGCGGTAGCCAGGAATTTGTACTGGAACATCTTCAAGGACGTCTCCGCCGCATGGCCCCGCAGCCGCGCCGCCAAGGTGCGCATCCGCAGCACTTTTTCGTGTCCGCGATCCATGGATGCAAAACGCGGCCGCCGGATGCCGGTTCCGCTTTCAACCGGAAGGTAACCATGACGGCCCCGATCTGAGGCTATGCGCCCCATCGCGGCCCTGTCGGTCTTAACAATGTTCATGATCCTGGCGCCTTGTTCGACCGGGCCGGCTTTGGCCGCCGATTCCGGGACGCCGCAAGACGGACGCGCAATCCGGCGAGCCGGTGGACCCGGAAGACAGGCATGATAGCCTTCAGGAAGAGGCGGACCGATGACGGCTGTGGTTCTTGACCGAGTGGTAAAGCGGTTCGGCGATTTCACCGCCGTGGACGGCCTCAGTTTCTCGGTGCCGGAAGGCGGCGTCTTCGGTTTTCTCGGTGGCAACGGCGCCGGCAAGACCACTTCGATCCGCATGATGCTGGACATCCTGCGCCCCAATGCCGGCAGCATCGAAGTGCTGGGCCGTGCCCCCAGCCGCGCCAATGCGCCTCAGCTCGGCTTCCTGCCCGAAGAGCGCGGCCTATACCGCCTGATGACGGTGCTGGACACGGTGATCTATTTCGGGCGCCTGAAAGGCCTGTCCGCCGCCGACGCAGGCCACAGCGCCACCGCGCTGATCGAGCGGTTGGGGCTTTCGCAATGGGCGCGCACCCCTCTCGACAAGCTCTCCAAGGGCATGTCGCAGAAAGTCCAGCTCGCCACCGCGTTGGTGAACCGCCCACGCCTGCTGATCCTGGACGAGCCTTTCTCCGGTCTCGATCCGGTCAACCAGAGCGTATTGGAGGAGATCGTGCTGGAACTGGCGCGCGGCGGCGCCACGGTGATTTTCTCCACCCATGTGATGCAGCATGCCGAGCGGCTCAGCGACCGGCTGCTGCTGCTGGCGCGCGGGCGCAAGGTCTTTGAAGGCACGCAAGCCGAGGCCAGGGCCCAGTTGCCGC
>DATEIA010000323.1:0-2995 GCA_035279305.1 Rhizomicrobium sp. | reverse complement strand
AAATTTTCGCCCGGCCGCTCGGTGTAAAAGCGGTCGAAGATGGATTCCAGATTGCCGGGCGGAATGCCGGGGCCTTCATCCTCCACCGTCACGCGGGCGACGATGTCGCGCTGGGTGGCGGTGACGATCACCTTGCCGCCTTCCGGACTGAAGGAGATGGCATTGTCGATCAGATTGCGGAACACCTGCCCAAGCCTTTCATCGCGCCCGCGCACCGTCGTGCCGGGCGGCAGCTCGTCCTGCAGGACGAATTCCACCGGACGGCTGGTATCGGTCAAGCGGTAGCCTTCGATCAAGGTCGCCAGGAACTTGGAAAGCCCCACCGGTTCCTTCATTTCGCGCGACAGTTCGGCATCCAGCCGCGAGGCGTCGGAGATGTCGGTAATCAGCCGGTCGATGCGCTTGACGTCGCCGCGCACGATTTCCAGCAGCCGGGCGCGGGTCTCGTCGTCCTTGGAACGGGAAAACATCTCCACCGCGCTGGCGAGAGAGGTGAGGGGGTTCTTGAGCTCATGCGCCACGTCGGCGGCAAAGCTCTCGATGGCGTCGATGCGGTCATACAGACCGCTGGTCATGGACCTGAGACTGTCGGCGAGATCGCCGATTTCATCGGTGCGTTCGGGAAAATTGGGAATGTCGCTGCGTCCGCCCAGGCCCGAGCGCACCCGGTCGGCCGCCGCCGCCAGATGCTTCACCGGCTCGGCGATGGTGCGTGCCAGATAGATCGAGGAGAGCAGCATGACCATCAAGGCGACGGCGAAAACCTCGATCAGCTGGGCGCGTTCGGCCTGCAGGATGCCGTCAATATCGCCGCCCTCGGTGGAAAGCAGCAGCACGCCATAGATGGCGGTGAAACGCTGGATCGGCACGGCCACCGAGAGAACCAGCCGGTTGCGGTCATCGACCCGTTCGCCGAATGCCGCCTGGCCCGTCAATGCGGTGCGGACTTCGCGATAAACCCGGCCGTCATTGCCGCCTTCGTAATAAGGCTCGAGTTTGGTGAAGGGCCGCACCCCCACCAGGCCGTCACGCAGCCGCTTGATCCATTCCTGGACCCGGCTCCTGACGTCCAGCGGCGGCAATTCATCGGACTGCACGACGTTGCGCGCCAAGAGATTGCGGGTGTCGATGGCCAGATGGCCGTCCGGAACATACAGCCGGCCGCGCAGCCTTGTGGGCGCGATCAGCTGCGCCAGCAAGGGTTCGGCTTCATCCGGTTTGAGCGTATGGCGGTCGGGGTCGGTGGCATATTGCGCGATGGTGCCGGCCACGATGTTGGCCTGTTCCTGGATGGAGTTCAGTCTTTCTTCCACAAGCCCGCGGCCGCTGGCCTGCACCAGGATGACGCCGCCGGTGAAGACAATCAGCGCCAGCGCGTTGAAGCCCAGAATGCGCCAGGTGAGGGCGGAGAAATGAGGCACTATTCTCTGTAACGGTATCCGACGCCATACAGCGTCTCGATGGCGTCGAAATCGTCGGCCACCACCTTGAACTTCTTGCGCAGCCGCTTGATGTGGCTGTCGATAGTGCGGTCGTCGACATAGACCTGATCGTCGTAAGCCGCATCCATCAGGCTGTCGCGGCTTTTGACGAAACCGGGACGTTGCGCCAGCGCCTGTAGGATCAAAAACTCGGTGACGGTCAGGCGCACCGGCTTGCCGTCCCAGGTGCATTCGTGGCGCTGGGGATCGAGCGCCAGCTTGCCGCGCGTCAGCGCTTCCTTCTTGGCCGCTTCCACGCCATTGGCCGGTGGCGCGCCCTTGCCTTCGGCCCGGCGCAGCACCGCGCGCACCCGCTCCAGCAGCAAGCGCTGGGAGAAGGGCTTGCGGATATAATCGTCGGCCCCGGCATTGAGGCCCATCAACTCGTCGATCTCCTCATCCTTGCTGGTCAGGAAGATCACCGGCAGGTCTTGTGCCTGACGCAGGCGGCGCAGCAATTCCAGTCCGTCCATGCGCGGCATCTTGATGTCCAGGATGGCAAGATCGGGAGGCGTGGTGGTCAGAGCGGTCAGCGCCGCGGCCCCGTCGGAATAGGTGCGGACATGATAGCCTTCCTGCTCCAGCAACATGCTGACAGAGGCCAGGATATTTTTGTCGTCGTCTACCAGCGCGATATTGGACATTTAACCCGATTCCGCGGCACGGTCTTTTTGCGTCCTGAGTGCGTCGCTCGTCGCTCATGGGCCGATTTGCCCACATCGCTCCTCGCTTCTGCTCAGGTCACAAAAATCCTCGCGCCTTCGATTATAGTAAGATGCAGTATAAGCCCATGACCAACAAAGCAAAGTCCAAAAGGTTCCCTTTATGACGCTTGGCCATGCGAGCGGCCCTTTTCAAGGCGCGGCGGCCTATTATGAGCGCTACCGGCTGGCTTATCCCCAGCGGTTGATCCAGCGCGTTACAGGGCTTGCGGGTCTTGAGCCCGGCGATGCGATTCTCGACCTGGGCTGTGGTACCGGGATGCTGGCGACAGGCTTTGCCAGCCTTGGGATGTCCGTCACCGCCATGGACCCCGAACCCGAAATGTTGGCGGCCACCCAATTGGCCGCCCAGGCGCAAGGCGTTGCCGTAACACCAGTATTGGGCGGTTCGGGCGATCTTACGCCGGCGATGGGCCCGTTTCGGCTGGTGGCGATGGGCCGCTCCTTCCACTGGATGGACCGTGGCGCGATCTTGGCCATGCTGGACCGGATCGTCACGCCGAATGGTGGGGTGGCGCTGTTTCACGATGCCCACCCGCCGGTGGCCGAGAATGGCTGGTTCAAGACGTTGTGCGATGTGCAGGCGCGATATCGGCGGGGCGCGGGGCGCGGCGGTGGTCACCGCCGCTATGAGCCGTTTTTGTTTGCTTCCGCCTTCACCCAGTTGGAGGGGCTGTCAGTGACAGTCCGTCAGAACTTGACCATCGAGGATATCGTGGGCCGCGCCTTTTCCATGTCGCACGCCGCACCGCAAGGTTTGGACGTCAAGCGGGAGGAATTTGCCGCTGCGCT
>DATEIA010000322.1:0-4236 GCA_035279305.1 Rhizomicrobium sp. | reverse complement strand
CGCCCGCCGCATTCCGGGCAATGGCGGCGGCGGCGGATGGCGGAATTGTCCTCGGAAGGACGGCTGTCCTTCACCTGGCTGTCGTCATGTCCGCAGAAGGGGCAGCGCATATTTTCCTCTTATGGATAGATCGGGAACTTGTTGCACAATTCGCCGACCCGGCGCGCCACGCTCTGCTCCACCTGGGCATCGCCGGCTTCATTCTTGGCGACGGCATCCACCACGTCCACGATCAGCTTGCCGATCTCGCGGAATTCGCCCACGCCGAAACCGCGGGCAGTGCCGGCGGGCGAACCCAGCCGGATGCCGGAGGTGACGACGGGTTTTTCGGTGTCGAAGGGTACGGCGTTCTTGTTGCAGGTGATGCCGGCGCGATCCAGCGCATGTTCGGTGGGGCGGCCCTTGGCGCCCTTGGGGCGCAGATCGACCAGCATCAGATGGGTGTCGGTGCCGCCGGTGACAATGTCCAGGCCACTGCTCTTGAGGACTTCGGCAAGCGCTTTGGCATTCTCCACCACATTCCTGGCATAGGTCTTGAACTCCGGCTTCAGCGCTTCGCCGAAAGCCACCGCCTTGGCGGCGATCACATGCATCAGGGGGCCGCCTTGCAGGCCGGGGAACACCGCCGAGTTGATCTTTTTTCCGATCGCCTCGTCGCGCGACAGGATCATGCCGCCGCGCGGGCCGCGCAGGGTCTTGTGAGTGGTGGTGGTCACCACATCGGCGTGCGGCACCGGGCTGGGATGCACCCCACCCGCCACCAGACCGGCGAAATGCGCCATGTCCACCATGAACAGCGCGCCGACTTCGTCCGCGATCTTGCGGAAGGCGGCAAAATCGATGACGCGGGCATAGGCCGAGCCGCCCGCCAGGATCAGCTTGGGCTTGTGTTCGCGCGCCAGGGCGGCGACCTGATCCATGTCGATGCGCTGATCGTCGCGGCGCACGGTGTAGGGCACCGGCTTGAACCATTTGCCGGAATAGTTGGCCGGATGGCCGTGGGTGAGATGGCCGCCTGCCGCCAAGTCCAGGCCCATGAAGGTATCGCCCGGGTTGAGCAGGGCATAGAACACCGCCTGGTTGGCATTGGCGCCGGAATGGGGCTGGACATTGGCGAAGGCCGCGCCGAACAGCTGCCGGGCCCGGTCGATCGCCAGCTGCTCGGCGACATCGACATATTCGCAGCCGCCATAATAGCGCTTGCCGGGATAGCCTTCGGCATACTTGTTGGTCAGCACCGAACCCTGGGCCTCCAAGACGGCCTTGGAGACGATGTTCTCGCTGGCAATCAGTTCGATCTTGTCGCGCTGGCGGTTGAGCTCGTCCTGTACACTGCTCCAGACTTCGGGATCGGCGGCCTCCAGCCCCTGGGTGAAATAGCCGGAATGTTTGTCCATGGAATTGGCGGCAGCCGACATCAAAGAGCCTCTTTGCAACCGGAAAGTGCGCGAGGGCCGATCTAGCGCCCCCGCGCAGGAATGGCGGGTTTAGCGCTTCCCCGGCACCAAATCTAGCGGTTTGGCCAAGAAATCAGGAGCGCCTTGCAACACTCGGGAAAAGCTGAGATTTCCTCGCTCCGGGACCTGTCCTATGGTGACAGGCGGCAACATCGGGCATGGCATGGGCAAGGACAACGAGGACGATATTCTCAAGCTGGTGACCGAGATCGTCTCGGCCTATGTCAGCAAGAATCCGGTCGCCGCCCACGAGCTGCCGGGCATCATCAAGAATGTTCACGCCACCCTGGGCGGCTTTGCCGGAGAGGCCAATGACCGTGCCATGCCCCGGGCCCCGGCCGTGCCGATCAAGAAGTCGGTGCATGGCGACTATATCGTCTGCCTGGAGGACGGCAAAAGACTCAAGATGCTCAAGCGTTATCTGCGCTCACGCTACAAGCTGTCGCCCAGCGAATATCGCGAAAGATGGAACCTGCCGCCCAATTATCCGATGGTGGCGCCCAACTATGCCCAAAAGCGCAGCGACTTCGCCAAGAAGATCGGCTTGGGCAAGGGCGAAGGCCGCAAGGGGAAGAAGAAGAAGAAAGATTAGCTCTGCTTCTTCGCGACATATTCCAGTTTTCTACGTGCAGCTTCGGCGAGCGCGGCGCGCGGGGCGCCAGCCGGTCCCACAACGCTGGCTTCCAGGCCGGACTCCGAATCGATCGCGGTCACCTTGACGGTGTTCCCCATGACGACGAATTCGACGTAGATTTCCTTGCCGGGCACGGCCTCACCCTTCGACAGGCTCAGGGTGAGGGTGAGGGTGAGGGTGAGGAATAAGCAAAGTCCTCATGCTGAGCTTGTCGAAGCATGAGGACGTGGCCGCCACTCAGGCGGCACGCGCGATCTTGTGGGCGTCCCACACGATCACCAGGGCCTCGACCAGCGCATCCATCATCGCGTCGCTATGGGCCGGCGAAGGCGTAAAGCGCAGCCGCTCGGTGCCGCGCGGCACGGTGGGATAGTTGATCGGCTGGACATAGACGCCATGGTCGCCCAGCAGCGAATCCGACACCGCCTTGCACAGCACCGCATCGCCCACCATCAAGGGCACGATATGGCTGTGGCTTTCCATCAGCGGCAACCGGGCGGCGGCGAATTTCTTCTTCAGGGTCGCGGCGCGTTCGGCCAGCGCCTCGCGCTCAACGTCCGACGATTTCAGGTGACGGATGGAGGCCAGCGTACCCGCCGCGATGGCCGGGGCCAGGGAGGTGGTGAAGATGAAACCCGGCGCGAAACTGCGGATGCAGTCCACCAGCTCGGCGCTGGCGGCGATATAGCCGCCCATCACGCCAAAGGCCTTGGCCAGGGTGCCTTCGATAATGTCGATACGGTGCATGGTGCCGTCGCGGGCCGCCACGCCTGCCCCGCGCGGGCCGTACATGCCCACGCTGTGAACTTCATCGATATAGGTCAGGGCGCCATATTTATCGGCCAGATCGCAGATGGCGGCGGTGGGCGAGAATTCCCCCTCCATGGAATAGACGCTCTCAAAGGCGATCAGCTTGGGCGCCGAGGGATTGGCCGCCGCCAAAAGCTCTTCCAGATGCGCCATATCGTTATGGCGGAAGACATATTTGGGCGTGCCGCCATGGCGAATGCCTTCGATCATCGAGGCATGGTTGAGTTCGTCGGAGAAAATAATCAGCCCAGGCAGCACCTTGGACAGGGTGCTTAAAGTGGCGTCGTTGGAGACAAAACCGCTGGTGAAGAGCAGGGCCGCTTCCTTGCCGTGCAGGTCGGCCAGCTCGCGTTCCAATTCGACGTGATAATGGGTGGTGCCGGAGATGTTGCGGGTGCCGCCCGAGCCGGCGCCCACCGCATCCACCGCCTCATGCATCGCCGCCAGCACCTTGGGATGCTGACCCATATTGAGATAGTCGTTGGAGCACCAGACGGTGACGGAGCGTCCCGCCTCGCCCGTATGCTGGCCGGATTTATAAGACGCTTGGGGAAAGGCCCCGCGTTCGCGCAGGATATCGGCGAACACCCGGTAGCGGCCTTCACGCCGAAGCGCGGCAAGGGCATCTTGGAATTTGGACTTATAGGAAAACGCCATGAGTCATGCCTTTGCACCGGGCCGCGCCCGCATCCGGTACGATAACCTGAAACAAGTGTTTGATTCCACGCAATTTGTCACATGACTGTCCCGGTTTTTTCGCCCCCGATCTGGGGCCTGATCTTCGCGGTTTCGAGCGCCACCTTGCTGTGGCTGCTTTCGCTGAAACTGCGCGATGTCAGCATCGTGGACATCTTCTGGGGCCCCGGCATCGCGGGTGTGGTGGATATCGCCGCCACCATCGGCCATGCCAGCGGCCCGCGTACCGCCGCCGTGCTTTTATTGGTGAATCTGTGGGGGGTGCGGCTGGCGGCCCATATCTGGACCCGGCACTCCAACGTTCAGGGGGGCGAAGATCATCGCTATGCCGCCATGCGCGCCAGGTTCGGGCCGAACTGGTGGTGGATCAGCCTGATTCAGGTGTTCCTGTTGCAAGCGATTCTCATCTGGTTCGTTCCCGCTCCCCTGGTCACGGCGGTGCTGTTCGGCCATCGGCCCATGCTCTGGCTGGACCATCTGGGGATCGGACTGGCGGCCTTCGGCCTGGCGTTCGAGGCTCTGGCCGATTTCCAGCTTTCCAGTTTCCGGCTCGATCCCGCCAACAAGGGCAAGGTGATGGACAAGGGCCTGTGGGGCTGGTCACGCCATCCCAATTATTTCGGCGAGGCGGTCTTGTGG
>DATEIA010000321.1:0-4881 GCA_035279305.1 Rhizomicrobium sp. | reverse complement strand
CTGGGCATGGACGAACTGTCGGAAGACGACAAGCTGGTGGTGGCGCGCGCCCGCAAGATCAGCCGCTTCCTGTCCCAGCCCTTCTTCGTCGCCGAGCAGTTCACCAATTCGCCCGGCAAGTTCGTCGAACTGGCCGACACCATCCGCAGCTTCAAGGCGATCGTGGACGGCGAGTATGACCATCTGCCCGAGCAGGCCTTCTACATGGTCGGCCCGATCGAGGAAGTGGTGGCCAAGGCCCAGAAGATGGCCGCGGAAACGGCGAAAGCGGCTTAATCAAAGTCGTCATGGCCCGGCTTGTCCGGGTCATGACGAAGTGAGTGAAAGAAAATGGCCAATAAGATCGCCTTCGAACTGGTTTCGCCCGAACGGCTGCTGCTGTCGGTCCAGGCCGACATGGTCACCGTGCCCGGCACCGAGGGCTATATGGGCGTGATGGCGGGCCACAGCCCGCTGGTCTCGACCCTGCGCGCCGGGATGATCGACGTGGCGGTGGACGGCAAGGACGACCGCTATTTCATCCGCGGCGGCTTTGCCGAAATCAGCCCCACCAAGATCACGGTCCTGGCCGAGGAAGCCCTGCCCATGACCGAGTTGGACCTGGCGGTGCTGGACCAGCGCATCGCCGACGCCCAGGAAGACGAGATCGCCGCCAAGACCGACGCCGACCGCCAGAAGGCCGCACAGCTGATCGACGATCTTAAGCTTGTGAGAGCAGCGTTTTAGGACCCGCGCCCGCTAACACGGGCAGCCTTTTGAGTAGCGCGGCGCCGAAACCCAGCGACAGCACCACACAAGCCCAAGCGAACACGTCTCCGATCCGCGTGTAAAGCGTCGGCCCCGGTCCTAGCGGCACCTTCGCCGAAAGCCGCACCACGCCAGGCTGCGCCGTACTGGCGCGCGCAAGCACCCGCCCCTGCGCATCCGAAACCGTCTCCAGCCCATGAAAGGCCGAGCGCACAACGGCAAAACCATTTTCGACCCCGCGCATCACCGCCATGCGGGCATGGATCCAGCCGTCCTTGACGAAGTCGTTGGCGGGCACCGCCATCAGACGGATGCCGCCCTTATCTTCCATATCCAGGGCGTCGCTACGCAGGGTGCGGGGAAAATCCATGTCCTTGCAGATGGCAACCGAGCGTCCATTCCCCAAAGGTCCCGGACCATGGCCAGGGGTGAACTTGTCTTCCCCCGGCGGCAGCAGATGCCGCTTGTCATAGCTGCGCTGCGACCCGTCCGGCAGGAAGGAAAAAGCGGCGTTGCGCCAGGGCTTCACCAGCACCACGCCGGCGACAAGGGTGAGGTCTTTCTCCCGCGCTACTTCCGCCAGCGGCGCCAGCGCCTGGTCGCGCCAGATGGGATCGGCGGCAATAGCGGTTTCCGGGATAACGATAAAGCGAGCGCCCTTATCCGCTTCCTGGTGCGCCATCGCCGCATAGTGTTCGGCCAAGGCGCGCGAGGCGGCAAAATCCAGTTTTTTGGTGGTCTTGAGGCGGCCATCCCAATCCGCGAGCAGCGCGGCATGCACCGTCTCGCCTTGCGGCTGGCCCAGATGCAGCCAACCAAACGCAAGCACCAACGCGCTGACTGCCAGGCCCGGCAGCGCGGCCTTCCATATTCCATGCGCGATAAGCGCCAGCGCATTGGCGAACAGGCAAAGTGTGAAGGTGATCGCATACAGTCCGAACAGCGATGCGACTTGAATCGCGGGCGGAAAGGAAACCTGCGAATAGGCGAGCGCCCCCCAGATGCCGTGCGGCGATACCAGGCCGATGGCGAACTCAACACTTGTCCAGGCGGCGGGAAAGGCAACCAGAACGACCAGAGGCGGCAATCTCTGCCAACATTGCTGCGCGAACCGGATGGTGGCGGCAAAAAGCGCTCCCATGCCGAACATCATCAGCGCAAGGCCCAGGGGCGGCAGCATCCCCCAATAGCTTTGCACCATGTAAATTTGGCCACAGGCAAAGGCCGCTACCGCCGCCAACCGCAAGTGCCATAGACGCGCCTGCCCATAGGCCAGCCACAACAGCGGCACCGGCGCGATCCAGGCCAGCCACCAGACATCGTCCAGGCCTTGGGACAGATAGAACATCACGCCGCTCAAAACGGCGCATAACAATGCGGTCATCGCTTTTCCCCACGGAAAGACCGGATGCAATGGAGCAGCGCCTTGCGATAGGCGTCGCGGAATTCCACTTCGCCGGCGAAGCGGCCGGCGCGGTACATATCCACCAAGCCTTGAGTCAAAGCGGTGAAACTGATGGTGATGTCGATGGTGGGAACATCCGCGACCAAACCTTGGCTCTTGGCCTGATCGATATGCGCCATCATTTTCGCAATGACCGGCGAGCGGCCCGCCACAAAATCACCGGGATATTTGCGCGCGGCGCTGGCTTTGAGCAGGAAGGCCGCTTCATAGCGGCGCGGTTCGCTGAGCGCGAAATCCAGGAAGGCTTCGCCCATCGCCAGCGCCCAGGCGAGCGGCCCATCGGCTTTAAGCGCCGCCACCCGCGCCTCCCACGCCGCGAAACCGTCCAGCATCAAGGCGTTCAGCAGGGCGTCCTTGTCGGGATAATGTTTGTAGATCGCCATGGGGGTGATCCCGACCTTTTCGGCGATCCGGCGCATGGAAACCGCCTCTATCCCGCCCTGGTCGAACAGCGCGCGCGCGGCGGCAAAAATGCGGGTCTGTGTGGTCTGGCCGGTCGATTCAGGCATAGTATACATTGTATACTATGCCTATGCGAGCAGCAACCGTCCCAATGGACAGACGCCGGCAAGGACGCTAAGTCCTTGTTCCTGCGCAGCGCTTCGCTGACGGAACCTTATTTGGTATAAGGAATTGCGTGAGTTGGGAGCGCATATGACAGTCGCGCCGGTCTACAAGCAGGGCTGGACCATGGACGACATCCATTGGTCGCTGTTCGACCCGTCCAAGGTCGAACCCTCATTGCTGGCCGCAGTGAAGGCGGCGGCGCTGGTGGAATATAACGCACCCGATTATGTCACCTATTTGAAGCGGGTCTTTGCCGACACTGGCGCCAACACTTTGGCCGCCATCGAGCAATGGGGCCGCGAAGAGGCCCAGCATGGCCGCGCCCTGGGACGCTGGGCGGAAATGGCCGATCCCCGCTTCAAGCTGGAAGACGCTTTGGTCCGTTTCCGCAAGGGCTATACCCCAGCCCATTTCACCGACACAGGCGCAGGCTCGGTGCGTGGCTCACGCCGGGGCGAGATGATCGCCCGCTGCGTGGTGGAGTCGGGCACCTCTTCCTATTACTCGGCCATCCGGGACGCGACCGAAGAACCCGTGCTCCAGGAAATTGCCGGCCGGATCGCAGCCGACGAATACCGCCATTACAAGCTGTTCTACGACACGCTGCATGCCCAGGCCGAGCCGGATATCAGCTTCTGGAGAAAGCTTTGGATCGCGCTCGGCCGGGTGCGCGAAAGCGACGATGACGAGCTGGCTTTTGCGTTCTACTGCGCCAATGTTCCGCCCGAGAAGGAAGCGATAACGCCCTACGACCGCAAGAAATATTCCCGGCTCGCCGGCCAGGCCAGCATGACGATCTATCACCGCAAGCATATCCAGAAACTGGTGCAGATGGTGATCAAGGTGGTGGGCGCCAATCCGCATGGCTGGCTGGCCAATTTGGCCGAGGCGCTGCTCTGGCGGCGGCTGTCGGCCAAAAGCGCCTAACCCGAAACAATCTCGGCGCGAGGATTTTTGGCCGATGAGCAGGGTTGCCTAGCGACAGCGTAGGCAACGCGCGGAGCCCATCCGTCGGCACGGCCGCTCGCCCAAGCTCGCGGCGTTCGCCGTTTTCGCAGGTCCACCGGACCTGCTCACCGCTGCGCGGCCACGGCTCACAGCACGCGCGACGCACTCAGCGGGCAAAAAGACCGCGCCCACTCAGTCGGAGACCGGTTCAAACACGCCGGTTCGTTCGCTGCGCACCAACAACCGTCCCGAGGCAACGCCGAAATAGGCGCCGTGGAGGTGCAACTCGCCCTTTTCCACCGCAGCCCGCACAAAGGGAAAGGTCATCAAATTCTTGAGGCTGAGTTCGACCGAGGCGAATTCCAGCTTGCGCAGATAGGCGTCTTCGCCCTCCCCGTTCCGGGGGCCGATGGCCTGCGCCGCCGGGGTGATCTGGCTCATCCATTTGCCGATGAAATCGCTGGATGTCAGCGGGGCCTCGTCACTGGCAAAGGCCTTGATGCCGCCGCAAAAGGCATGGCCCAATACCACAATGTGGCGAACCCCAAGCGCGCGGACCGCGAATTCCAGCGCGGCGCTGGCGCCATGCTGGCCACCGCCCGCTTCGTAGCGCGGCACCAGATTGGCGACATTGCGCGCCACCAGCAATTCGCCGGGCGCGGCATCGAAAATCACTTCCGGCGACACCCGACTGTCGACACAGCCGATCACCATGATGGAAGGGCTTTGTCCCGACCCTGCCAATTGCTGATAGCGGGCGCGCTCGGCGGCAAAGCGGCCGCCCAGGAAACTGCGATAGCCTTTGGTCAGGCGTTCGGGGAACATCTTTCACCTTTCGGTGTTGCTCACCCTTCGACAGGCTCAGGGTGAGGAATTTAAAAACCCTCATGCTGGTCGCACGACGCTGCCGCTAGCGACTGTCGAAGCATGAGGACAATTGGCTAAGCCTTCCGCTTGACCATCATCTGCTTGATCTCGCCGATCGCCTGGGCCGGATTTAGTCCCTTGGGACAGGTGTTGGCGCAATTCATGATGGTGTGGCAGCGATAGAGACGGAAGGGATCTTCCAGATCGTCCAGCCGCTCGCCGGTTTCCTCGTCGCGGCTGTCGATCAGCCAGCGATAGGATTGCAGCAGCGCCGCCGGCCCCAGATA
>DATEIA010000320.1:0-17786 GCA_035279305.1 Rhizomicrobium sp. | reverse complement strand
ATCGATGATGCCCGAGACATCGTCTTCCTCGTCTTCCACTTCGCCCAACAGATCGTCGTCTTCCTCGTCTTCGTCGTCTTCGACTTCGATATCCTCGATGCCTTCGGCTTCGTCGGCATCGACAACCGACATGCCCGATTCTGCCTCGGCTTCTTCTTCCTCGGTTTCCTCGTCCTCGTCCTCGCCGGTCGCGGCGATCTTCAGGGGTGCCTCGACCACGGCCTCGGCTTCTTCTTCTTCTTCCTCGGCTTCGGACTCATTGTCCTCGTCTTCGTCGTCTTCTTCCTCGTCCTCGGTCTCGGCGGCGACCACCGTGGCGGCGCCGGCGGGCTCGACGACGCGGCTGCGGCGCTGCTTGAACAGCGCTTCGGGCTCATAGCTGAAACCGCATTTGGGGCATTCGATCGGCCGCTTGGTGAGGTCGTAAAACCTCGCCGCGCAACTGGGGCATGCCCGTTTGGTTCCAAGATCTGCCTTGACCAAGATGATCTTCCCGTGAAGAAGGGGTTATTGGAGGGGCGCGTTTGCCACGGGTAGCCCCGCCTGTAAAGGTCTTTTGAAGCCCCTGATGCAGAACGCCAATCCGCTCCCCTTATCCGCCCGCCGGGGTGGCCCCCTCAAAGGCATCGCCCAGGTCCCGGGGGATAAATCCATTTCCCAACGGGCCCTTATCCTGGGGGCCCTGGCCGAGGGGCAAACCCGCATTACAGGCCTTTTGGAGTCCGGCGATGTTCATTCCACCGCCGGGGCTCTGCGCGGCTTTGGGGCCGAGCTGACCGCCGAGGGCCCGGGCCGCTGGCGGGTCAAGGGAACCGGGGTCGGCAATTGGCAAAGCCCCAAGATGGAACTGGATTTCGGCAATTCCGGCACCGGCTCGCGGTTGGTGATGGGTGCCATGGCCACCACGCCGATCACGGCGGTGTTCACCGGCGATGCCAGCTTGCGTTCGCGCCCCATGGCGCGGGTGGTGGCGCCGCTGGAAGCCTTTGGCGTGCGCTATGAAGGGCAGGGGCCCAAGGCGCTGATGCCGCTGACCTTGCATGGCGCCAAACATGCCAAGGCTGCGAATGTTCATGTCGCCACCGCTTCGGCCCAGGTGAAATCGGCGCTGCTGCTGGCGGCGCTCAATGCGAACGGCACCAGCCGCATTTCCCAGGATGCGCTGACCCGTGATCACAGCGAAAAGATGCTGGCGGCGTTCGGCGCGAAAATTACAGTCTCACCGCGCATGGAAGGCGGCGAAGTGATCGCGGTGGAAGGTCCCGCCAAACTCACCGGTTGCGATGTGGAAGTGCCGCGCGATCCCTCCAGCGCCGCTTTCCCCCTGGTGTCGGCGCTGATCGTACCGGGCTCGGAGATCACCTTGCCCGCCATCCTGCTCAATCCCCGCCGCACCGGCTTGATCGAAACCTTGCTGGAAATGGGCGCGAAGATCGAAATTACCAACAAGCGCAGCAGCGGCGGCGAGGAGATTGGCGACCTGGTAGTACGCCATTCGGAGCTGAAGGGTGTCGAGGTTCCGGCGTCGCGCGCCCCTTCGATGATCGACGAATATCCCATCCTTGCGGTCGCGGCTGCTTTCGCCAGCGGCAAGACCGCGATGCGCGGCTTGGAAGAGCTGCGGGTCAAGGAAAGCGACCGGCTGGAAGCGGTGGCGCGCGGTCTGAAACTCAATGGCGTCAAATACGAAATCGAAGGCGATGATCTGATCGTGGAAGGCGGCGCGGTTCCGGGCGGCGGCACCGTCCCCACCCATTTGGATCACCGTATTGCCATGGCGTTCCTGACCATGGGTCTGGCCAGCGAAAAGCCGGTGACGGTGGACGATGTCACCATGATCGCAACCTCATTTCCCGAATATCAGGATTTGATGTGCGGTCTCGGTGCGGTTATGGAAGCCCCATGAGTATCGTCATCGCCGTCGACGGGACCGCGGCCAGCGGCAAGGGCACCCTTGCCAAGCGGCTGGCCCAGCATTTCGGATTCTCGCATCTGGACTCCGGGGCACTGTACCGGTTGACCGCGCTGGCGGTGCTGGAAGCCAAGGGCAATCCCAAGAACGAGGCCGACGCCCTTAAGGGCGCGCAGACCATCGACTTCAATCTGGCGGGCGATCCGCGCATCCGCACCGACATTGTCGGCAAGGCCGCCTCCGAGGTTGCCGCCATCCCGGCGGTGCGTCAGGCGCTACTGGATTTTCAGCAGAATTTCCTCGCCCGGCCTCCCGGCGGCAGTCCGGGGGCGGTGATGGACGGGCGCGATATCGGCACCGTCATCTGCCCCGGCGCCACCGCCAAACTGTATGTCGATGCCAGGCTGGACGTCCGTGCCCGCCGCCGCTGGGCGGAACTCAAGGCCATGGGGATCCGGCGGGCCGAACAGGACGTGGTCGCCGAGCTTCAAGCCCGGGATGCCGCCGACAAAAGCCGGCCGGTTTCGCCCCTGAAGCAGGCCCCGGACGCCGACTTGCTGGATACCTCCGATTTGGGTATAGACGCGGCGTTCGCGGCAGCTCTTGCCCTGGTTTCTCCCAAGGTGGCCAAGGTACTGGAGAGCGCGCTCAAGGACCGCCACAGGGGCTAAGGAGGCCCGGCGGCTTTCGGGCATCCCGCTTACCTTTTTCGATAATCCAACCGCCCCCGGCATGGCCGTGGGAAGTCCGTGGTCCCAAGCGCGCCAGCGCGCAGGAGCATTGGCATGAACGACGTATAGGAATCTGAATGGCTCGCGCCGCTACCAAAGACCGTACCGAAAGCTCCATCGCCACCCCGTCCCGCGAAGATTTCGCGGCCATGCTGGAGCAAAGCTTCGAGACCCAATCGCCCCAGGAAGGCGCGGTCATCAAGGGCACAATCGTCGCCATCGAAAACGACTTCGCCATGGTGGATGTCGGCCTCAAGACCGAAGGCCGCATCTCTCTCAAAGAATTCGCCATGCCGGGCGTGCCCGCCGACATCAAGGTGGGCGATACCGTCGAGGTTTACCTGGAGCGCGTCGAGAACGCCCTGGGCGAAGCCGTGCTGAGCCGCGACAAGGCCCGCCGCGAGGAAAGCTGGGTCAAGCTGGAAAAGGCCTTCAACGACCAGACCCGCGTTACCGGCGTGATCTTCGGCCGCGTCAAGGGCGGCTTCACCGTCGATCTGGACGGCGCCGTGGCCTTCCTGCCCGGCAGCCAGGTCGATGTGCGCCCGATGCGCGATGTCGGCCCGCTGATGAACCAGGCGCAGTTGTTTCAGATCCTCAAGATGGACCGCCGCCGCGGCAATATCGTGGTGTCGCGCCGCGCCGTGCTGGAAGAGCGCCGTGCCGAGGAACGCACCTCGCTGGTCGCCTCCCTGCAGGAAAAGCAGATCGTCGAAGGCGTGGTCAAGAACATCACCGACTATGGCGCTTTCGTGGATCTGGGCGGCGTGGATGGGCTGTTGCACGTCACCGACATTGCCTGGCGCCGCGTCTCCCACCCGACCGAAGTGCTGGCGGTGGGCCAGACCGTCACGGTGCAGATCATCAAGATCAATCACGACACCCAGCGCATCAGCTTAGGCATGAAGCAGCTGCAGACCGATCCCTGGGAAGGCGTCGCCGCCAAATATCCGGTGGGCGTGCAGTTCAAGGGCAAGGTCACCAACGTCACCGACTATGGCGCCTTTGTCGAGCTGGAGCCCGGCGTGGAAGGTCTGGTCCATGTCAGCGAAATGTCCTGGGTCAAGAAGAACATGGCCCCGTCCAAGCTGGTCACCCCCGGCACCGACGTGGACGTGGCGGTGCTGGAAGTGGATTCCAACAAGCGCCGCATCAGCCTGGGCCTGAAGCAGACCCAGGAAAATCCCTGGAACGCCTTCACCGCCAATCACCCGGCCGGTTCGGTGATCGAGGGCGAGATCAAGTCCATCACCGAGTTCGGTCTGTTCGTCGGCTTGGACAGCGAGATCGACGGCATGGTGCACCTCTCAGACCTGTCCTGGACGGTTCCGGGCGAGGAAGCCCTCAAGACCTATGAAAAGGGCCAGGTGGTCAAGGCCAAGGTGCTGGACATCGATATCGAGAAGGAACGCGTTTCGCTGGGCATCAAGCAGCTGGACGGCGATCCCATCGAGAAGGCCGGCCCCGCGGGCGGCGCGCTGAGGAAGAACCAGGTCGTCACCGGCACGGTCACCGAAGTCAATGACGGCGGCATCGAGGTCGAACTGGATGGCGGCGTGAAATCCTTCATTCGCCGCGCCGACCTGGCGCGCGACCGCAACGATCAGCGCCCCGAACGTTTCGGCAAGGGCGACAAGGTGGACGCGCTGGTCACCAGCGTCGACAAGGCCAGCCGCAAGGTCTCGCTCTCCATCAAGGCGCGCGAAATCTCGGAAGAGAAGGAAGCCGTGGCGCAGTTCGGCTCGTCCGACAGCGGCGCGAGCCTGGGCGATATTCTGGGCGCGGCCTTGAAGAAGAAAACGCCCAAGAAGAAAGCCGGCGCCGATGAGTGAGGCGGAATAGCCGAAGCTCCAGTGGAGCTTCGGCCCGCCGAACGCCAAGCCGGGCGAAGCCCGGCGCGGCAGTGCTTGCAAACGAAAAAGGCGCGCCGGATGGCGCGCCTTTTTTTGTCGCCCCATTTTTGTCGCCCCATTTTTGTCGGTTGAACAGAATCGCTCTAGCTTCGTTTCATTCAACGTTGATGAGGGAGTTTGAGTTTATGGCGAAGAAGAGCAAGCTGGCGGCGCGGGCCGCCGAACTGGAAGCCGCTGTGGCGGGCCTGTTCACCGGCATGCCGGCAGCCGCGCCTGCGAAGAAAAAGCGGCGCAAGGCCAAGAAGGCCAAGGTCGTGAAGGCGGCCAAAAAATCCGTGAAGAAGACCGCCAAAAAGGTCAAAAAGGCTGCGAAAAAGGCGGTCAAGAAGGCCAAGAAGAAAGCGAAAAAGCGCTAGGTTTTATCGCACCGCGAAAGGAAAGGGCGCTTTCTTTTGGAAGCGCCTTTTTCTTTGCCTGTCTTCATCATGGAGCTGGCTTTTGAAAAGGCGGCCGCTAAAGTTCCCGCAAGCAATAGGGGGAACGTATGACGCGCCCCACCGCGGACAATCCAGAGAACCGCATCGACAAACAATCGGTTGTCTCTAAGCCATGACGATCGGGGATCGATAGGGGAAGCTTGAATATGAAGTGTGCCAACGTCGTGTGCGCAATCATCATGGCGGCGGGCCTGTTGAGGGGCATCGATGGCGCGCAGGCTCAGGCGCAACCTGCCAAAAGCCAGCCGGGTGGAGGCAGTCCTTACGTGCTGCTCGGTACCGAGGTTTGGGATGTGCCGGACCCCGTATCCAAAAGGGGTTATCAGGTCTTTGTCAGCTTGCCTGCGTCCTATGAGAAAGAGCCAAACCGGCGATATCCTGTCCTCTTCGTCACAGACGCCGGTTACGGCTTCCCGGTGATCCGCGAGATCAGCCGCCGCCTGAACTTCGAACGCCCGCAGGTGGAGGAGTTCATTCTCGTCGGGCTGTCTTATGCCAAGGGCGAAGATGGCATGCAAAGCCGGAGGCGCGATTATACGCCGACACCTAACGGCCCGCAGAGCGCGCCCGCCAGCGCGGTTCACGGCAAAGGCGTGGCCTATCAGGTTTATCTGCGCGACCAGGTGAAGCCGTTCATCGCCCGGCGCTATCGCACCGATCCGCGCCGCGCTTTGTTTCTGGGCCATTCCTATGGTGGGCTGCTGGGCGCGCAAATCCTTTTCACAGATCCTGGCATGTTCAGTGGTTACATCCTGGGCAGTCCATCACTCTGGTACGACAAGCATCATATCTTCGGTATGGAGGCCAAATATGCCGCTGGCCACCGTGATCTGCCTGCCAAGGTCTATATGTATGCTGGAGAATATGAGCGAATTCGACTTAGACGGAACAATGACATTGTCGCCGACAATCGGGCGCTGGAAGGCAGGCTTAAGAAGCGGAAATATCCGAACCTCGTTCTGAAGTCAGATGTCTTGAACGACGAAGATCATGTTTCCGGGGCGCCGCGTGGGTTCACGCATGGGCTGAAGTATCTACTGCCAGCACGGTAAGCTCATCATCCGATCTGATTTTCAAGCAAAAAACTCAGGGAGGCATCACGCGCAAGATCGTCATCGCCGGGATCGTCCCGACGGCACTGCCCGCCATCGCCTAGACTGCCCTATTCCGCAGCACCGCAACCGGTAGGCGGGAACTGCATTGACTGATTGTCAGTAAAGTGCGCGGTGTTCCATGCCCCTGAGTCCCATGACTCCCAGTCCTATGATTCTGGCGGAAAAAATAAGCGAAGTGCCGGAACTATATGAGAAGAGGGATGTGTCCACCGCCTGCCTGTTACGGCAGGCCGGTTTTTTGGACACGTCCCAGGTGCTGGATGTGGCGGCCGTCGAACAGGCGTTGCGGCATCATCCCGGTCTGGCCGACCGCTGGCTGGAACGTGGCCATGACCAGCGTCTGGTGGGCGGGTGGGGCATTGAATGCGACCACGGCCAGTACCGTGTCCAGAGTTTTGCCAGTGACCACCATTTGCTGGAGAGGAAGAAGTTGCACGCGGTAGCGGAGTTCGTGGTGCGGTATGTCGGGTTCATCCGCGAGGTGTTGACCCGCCATCGCGGCGCGCGCCAAGGCTTTTCACGCTCGGACAAGACCTGACGGCTAAGTGCAAGGTAAATGGTCCGGTAAGCTGGCACTGCGACCGAATATCACCCAAGGCGCATTTACCTTCATTCGTCGGAACGGGCGCGGGCGAGGAGGATTATACCGTTCGAATTGACGGGGATCTTTCATGCCTGGGCGTTGCACCAAGGATAGAGACCAGGAGCCGGAAAAGAAGCCGGACGATAGCTGGCGCGAACCGCCCGGCTATTTGGGCGAGGCGGTGCGCCGCGCCAAGCTGATCCCCTCGCGCCGAGACAAGGCCTCCGGCATGGGCCCGCTTGTCTAGGCACGGCCCCTGTGCCACAGCGAAGCCATGGCGGCGCTGGTCATTCTCTTTTTTGTTGCGGTCTGGGCGGGCATCCAGAATGCCCTGGCGGGCGGCGGCACGTTTCTGACCTTGCCCGCCCTGATGCTGACGGACATGAGCGCGCTGGCCGCCAACATCACCTCCACCGTGGCGCTGTTTCCCGGCCAGGTCACGTCCGGCTGGGGCGGCCGCGGACATGTTTCCGGCGCCGGTGGACTGCCCTTCCGGGCACTGGTGGCGATTTCGCTGGCCGGCGGCATTCTGGGCGCGGTGCTGCTGCTGGTGACACCGTCCGATATCTTCAAGGCGCTGGTGCCTTGGCTGGTGCTGTTCGCCACCAGCGTCTTTGCTTATGGCAGTTTCGTGCCGCGCAAGGCCGACCGCCCGCCGGTGCTTGGCAAGATGGGTGCGGGTTTCGCGCAATTCTGCATCTCGATCTATGGCGGCTATTTCGGCGGCGGCATCGGTTTTTTGATGCTGGCCGCGCTGACGGCGGCGGGGCTGGCCATCCGCAGCGCCAATGCCACCAAGAATGTCCTGGCCGGGGTGATGAATGCGAGCGCCGTGGCGATTTTTGTTTTTTCTCCCCAGGTGCATTGGCCGCAGGCCGCCATCGCCTGTGCCGGTGCGGCTATCGGTGGGGTGATCGGCGGCCATATGGTGAGCAAGGTCAACCAGAAGGTTTTGCGCGCGGCGGCGGTGCTGATCGGCATCGCCCTGACGATTGGGCTGTTTGTCCGCGCGCCTTGACCCCCTCCGGCCTTCGCACCGGTCGGCCGACAAAAGGTCCAGTGGACCTTTTGTAACCGGCCTCCACGGTGCTACGGCCACCTCCCCCTTCTATGCGCTACGCGCACAAAGGGGAGGACGCGCGGCGGCGGTGCTGATCGGCATCGCCCTGACGATTGGGTTGTTTGTCCGCGCCCCTTGACCCCTCCGGCCTTCGCACCGGTCGGAGCGGCTCATGGAACTTTCCGCCGTCACATAAAACTCAGTATACGGATAATTTCCCGTCCCGCGGCATTCCCATCGTGATTGGACCTGCGAAAAACGCGCTCTGACATGACGGCTGATATTTTAGAAGCATGTTGGGAAAATGCGGCCAAAAATACTTTGACATTGGCGTGACACGCTTGTAGCCACACCGCGCTTTTGACGCAGCTGCCTTTGTGATTCGTATGGAGCTGCCTGTTTTCCCAACATTGACATGAATTGGGTATGGAACCCACGGGCATGCAAGACAGGATCGATTGATGAATGAAGACATGACCAACAAGAACTTGATGCTGGCGGTGATGGCCGGTCTCAAGTCCGGCAAGCTGGATGCGCTGTTCGCGGCGATCCGCGCCGAGGTGATTTGGAAGGTCATGGCGCCGCGTGAATTCTTCCGCTTTGGCGGCCTCTATCAAGGCGTGGCGGGCGTGAAGGAGTATACCGCTCTGCTGTTTTCCGACTATCACCTGGCGCGCCTCAATCCCCGCACGGTCGCGGCGAAGGGCGAGACTGTGTGGGGCGTGTTCGATGCCGAGGCCTTGCACCGGGCCAGCGGCCGTTACGTCCAATTCGATATTTCGCTTTATTGGCGCATCAAGGACGGCCAGATCGCCGAGCAGCAATGCTTCTTCGATACCGCCAGTGTGCTGATCCAGCAGGGCAATCTGGCGGTCGAGGCGGCTTAGCGCTCTTCTTATTTGAACAGGTTGAGGTCGATGGCGTCGGCCATGGCTTTGTATCCGGCATCGTTGGGATGAAGCTTGTCGCGGATATTATAGTCGGCGCGGAAGCTAAGGGGATTGGCCGGATCGGCGGTGGCGGCGGCAAAATCCACCACCCCGTCGAACGCGCCGCCGGTCTTGATCCAGTTGTTCAAGCCGGTGCGCACCGCTTCTCCCGCGGGCGAGGCATAGCCCGCGCCCTGATAGGGCGTCAGCAAGGCGCCGATCACCTTGATGCCATGGTCATGGGCGCGCTGGATGATCTGCTTGTCGGCCGCGATCAGCGCCTCCAGGCTCACGGGATCCTGAACACCGCTGGTCTGAAAGCCGCGGCCGATATCATTGATGCCCTCCAGCAGAATGATGACTTTTACGCCCGGCACGCTCAGCACATCCCGGTCCAGCCGCGCCAGGGCATTGGGGCCGGTGCCGTAGCGCAGCAGCTTGTTGCCGCCGATGCCGGCATTGACCACCGCCCATTTGCCGCTTTCCGCCAGGCGCTCGGCCAGCCGGTCGGGATAGCTGCGGAAAGCGTTGCTGGTGGAGGTGGCGCCGTCGGTGATGGAATCGCCCAGGCACACGATCACGCCGGTGGCCGTGGTGGCATCCACATCCACCTCACTCACCAGCGCGGTAAGACGCGCCAGCTTCTGCCCCGCAAGCTGGGGCGCCGCGGTCTGATCGCCGGCGGCCATATATTGCAGCAAGGTATGGCCCGTGCGCGCCGCCGGACCGGGCAGGTAGCTGGAGATCAGCAGCCGGTCGAGCGCCTTGACCGGAAGATCGATGGGATCTGTCAGCAGCGGCGCGCCGGCAGGTATGGTGATGGCGCGGCGTCCGTCGAAGCTGGCGATCCGATCGCTGCCGGGCAATATGCTGCCATCGGGACCGGCCAATCCCACATGCACCGCGCCCAAGATCAGGACATCGCTGCCGCCTTCATTGCTGAAGCGCAGGCGGATGCGCTTGCCGGCGGCGGAGACCCGCACCAGCTGGCGAATGGTGACGTCGGCGGGATCGCTGCCCAGGACCGCCACCGGAATGTTGCCGGGATTCTCCACCAGAGGGGGCTGGGCGGCCGGGCTTTCCGGAAGCGGCGCCAGCGGTACAAGGGCGGGAGCGGTGACGGGCATGGCGATGCCGGGTGGTGGCGGCACCACGGCAAAGCCCCAGGCGCCGATCCAGCTATCTTTTTGGGCAGTGGCGGCCAAGGCGGACGGGATCGCCGGCAAAGCCAGAATCAGGGCCGCCGCCGCCGCGCAAGCGACGGCAAAATGACGAATTCTCATCTCCCACTCCCCATATTTTGTCTTGAAAACGACTTTCTCTTGCACCTTTGGGTGGCGCAAGCCGCTTTCCGGGCGGCCCCAAGGGGTAATCAGTGGGCAAAATAGGTCGCCTACGGACCAAAAACCCGCCCGATACGAAAAAAGTCTGGTTTTTCAGATGCTTCCCGTTGACGGGCAGGAACCTCCCATGACAGTTTATCCCCAGCCGCCGGGGTGAACCCGGCATGTGTCCCTCAAGGGGGCTGGGGATGATCAAGTCAGAACTGGTTGCGCGACTTACCGCTCGTTATCCGCACCTGTATCACCGCGATGTCGAACGCATCGTGACGACGGTGCTGGATTCCATCAGCAAGGCGCTTGCCGATGGCCATCGCGTCGAGTTGCGCGGCTTCGGCGCGTTCAGCGTCAAGGTGCGCCCCAGCCGCATGGGCCGCAATCCGCGCACCGGTGAACCGGTTTCGGTCGGCCAGAAACGCGCGCCCTTCTTTCGCACCGGCAAGGAATTGCGCGAGCGTCTGAACGGTGGCAAATCGGAACCGTGAATCCGGCTCCTAATCCCGTCTTTGTCGCTTTAGATACGACCGATCCCGATTATGCGCGCGAACTGGCGGAACAAGTGCGCGGTCATGTCGGCGGCTTGAAGCTGGGGCTGGAATTCTTCAGCGCGCACGGACCGGATGGCGTGCGGACCTTTGTCGAGATGGGCCTGCCGGTTTTCCTGGATATGAAATATCACGATATTCCCAACACGGTGGCGGGTGCCTGCCGCGCCGCCGCGAGTTTGGGCGTGGCGATCCTGAATGTTCATGCCCAGGGCGGCGCGGCGATGATGCGCGCCGCGGCCGATGCCGCCAAAAGCGTTGCGCCGTCCACCAAGGTGATCGCCGTGACCATGCTGACCAGTCTGGCGGATGACGATCTGCCCGGCCTGGGGCTGACGCCGCCGGTGGGTGACCAGGTTGTGCGCCTGGCCAGCCTGGCGCGGCAAAGCGGGCTGGATGGCGTGGTCTGTTCGGCGCATGAGATTGTGAGGCTGCGCCAGGAGCTGGGGCCGGATTTTCTGCTGGTGGTGCCGGGCATCCGCCCCGCGGGCGCGGCCTTGGGCGACCAGCGCCGGGTGATGGGGCCCGCCGAGGCACGGCGATCCGGCGCCAATATCCTGGTGATCGGAAGGCCCATTACAAGTGCCGCCGACCCCAATTTGGCGGCGCGCGACATTGCCCAAAGTCTCGGCATTTCCGCCGCTTAAGCGCGGGTCCGCCCTTTGCTTGATTTCCGCTGGGGAGGGGGCCATACAGCCCAACCCATGCCCACGTCTTCAACATCCGTCGCGGTCAAAATCTGCGGCATCACCAGCCCCGGCGCCATCGATGCGGCGGCGGGCGCCGGCGCGGTCTATGGCGGGCTGGTGTTTCATCCCCATTCACCGCGCCATGTGACGTTCGAGCAGGCACAGGCTTTGGCGGATCACATGCGGGGCCGGCTCAAGATCGTCGCCCTGATCGCCGACATGGAGGATGCCCGGATCGAAAGTCTGATGAAGACGGTGCGGCCGGATTTCCTGCAATTGCATGGCAGCGAGAGCGTCAAGCGCACGGCAGAGATCCGCGCCCGGTTTGGGCTGCCGGTGATCAAGGCGCTGCCGGTGGCCGAGCCGTCCGATCTGGCCGCCGTGGCGGACTATGAAAAGGCCGCCGATATGCTGATGTTCGACGCCCGCCCGCCCAAGGCGGCGTTGCGCGGCGGTGGCCATGGCGCGGCTTTTGACTGGAAGCTTCTGGAGGGGCGCAGTTTCACCAAGCCCTGGTTTCTGGCCGGCGGCTTGACGCCCGAGAATGTCGCGCGCGCAATTTCCCTGTCGGGCGCCCAGCAGGTGGATGTGTCCTCCGGTGTGGAAAGCGCACCTGGCGTAAAGGACGCCGCGCGCATTCGCGCTTTTCTCAACGCCACCAAGTTTCCGGTGCAGGCATGAACCAGATCCCCAATTCCCTGCGCGCCGGTCCTGACACATCCGGTCATTTCGGCGCCTATGGCGGCCGCTTTGTCGCCGAAACCCTGATGCCGCTGATCCTGTCCTTGGAGCAGGCCTATGAGGCCGCCAAGAAGGATCCCGCATTCCACGCCGAACTGTCGGGCCTGCTCACCCATTATGTCGGGCGTGAAAGCCCGCTCTATTTTGCCGAACGCCTGACGGCGCATTTCGGCGGCGCCAAAATCTATCTCAAGCGCGAAGACCTCAATCACACCGGCGCGCACAAGATCAACAATTGCCTGGGCCAGATCCTGCTCGCCAAGCGCATGGGCAAGACCCGCATCATCGCCGAGACCGGCGCCGGCCAGCATGGCGTCGCCACCGCCACCGTGGCGGCGCGCTTCGGCCTGCCTTGCACCGTCTATATGGGCGAAGTGGACATGGAGCGGCAAAAGCCCAATGTCTTTCGCATGCGTCTGCTCGGGGCGGAGGTGAAGGGCGTGTCGTCGGGCTCGCGCACCTTGAAAGATGCGACCAATGAGGCGTTGCGCGACTGGGTCGCCAATGTGCACGACACTTTTTACATCATCGGTTCGGTGGTGGGGCCGCATCCCTATCCCGCCATGGTGCGCGATTTCCAGACCGTGATCGGCGTTGAGGCCCGGGCCCAGATGCTGGAACGGGAAAAGCGGCTGCCGGACCTGGTGGTGGCCTGTGTCGGCGGCGGCTCCAACGCCATCGGCATGTTCCATCCCTTTGTCGATGACAGCGCGGTGGAGATTCACGGGGTCGAAGCGGCGGGCGATGGCGTCAACACCCCCCGTCATGCCGCCACCATATCCAAGGGCACGCCGGGCGTGCTGCATGGCGCGCGCTCCTACCTGCTGCAAGATGGGGACGGCCAGATCATAGAAGCCCATTCCATCTCGGCGGGGCTGGACTATCCCGGCGTCGGTCCGGAGCATAGCTGGCTGAAAGACATCGGCCGGGTGAAGTACCATTCCATCACCGACAAGGAGGCGCTGGACGCCTTCATGCTGCTGTCCAAGCTGGAAGGCATCATCCCGGCGCTGGAATCGGCGCATGCCATCGCCCATGTCGCCAAGGTGGCACGCCAGATGAAGAAGGACCAGATCATCGCGGTTTGCCTGTCGGGGCGCGGCGACAAGGACATCTTCTCGGTGGCTGCCGCGCTTGGAGAAAAGCTGTGACCCGCCCCCATGCATAGATTGTCTGACACCTTCGCCCGATTGAAAAAGGAGGGCCGCGCCGCCTTCGTGCCCTTCATCACCGCCGGCGATCCCGATATGGAGACCAGCTTCGCCATCCTGGAAAAGCTTCCGGCGGCGGGCGCAGATGTGGTCGAGCTGGGCATGCCTTTCACCGACCCCATGGCCGACGGCCCGGCGGTGCAGGCTTCCTCGGTGCGGGCGCTTCAATCCGGCGCCGGCATGGTCAAGGTGCTGGAGATGGTGAAGAAGTTTCGGCGTACCGACAAGAAAACGCCGATCGTGCTGATGGGCTACTACAACCCCATCCATGCCTATGGCACGGCGCGCTTTGCCCGCGATGTGGCGGGGGCCGGGGTGGACGGGCTGATCGTGGTGGACCTGCCCTTGGAAGAAGATGAAGTGTTGCGCGTGCCGGCCTTGGCGCAAGGGGTGGACCTGATCCGCTTCGTCACGCCCACCACCGATGACAAAAGGCTCAAGCGTATTGTCGCCGAGGCCAGCGGCTATCTCTATTATGTGTCGGTGGCCGGGGTCACCGGCACCAAGGCAGTGCCGGAAGACGAAGTGCGGGCCGCCATGACGCGGGTCCGGGCGGCGACCGATCTGCCCTGCACCGTGGGCTTTGGCATCCGCTCACCGGAACAGGCCGAGGCCATTGCCCGGGTCGCCGACGGCGTGGTGGTGGGCTCGGCCATTGTCAGCCGGGTGGCCGCCAATCTGGACGTGTTGAAGCAAGAGGGCGGGCGGGACAGGGTCGTCGCCCAAGTCCTGGAATTGGTCCAAACTCTTGCCGGTTCCACCCATGCGGCACGCCGTGGTAAGGTTGAGGCATGAACTGGATCACCAAAGTCGTCCGTCCCCGGATCAAAGGCCTGATCGGCGGCAAGGATGGCGGCCGTGGCGACACCCCGGAAAATCTCTGGAAAAAGTGCCCTTCCTGCGGCCAGATGATCTTTCACCGCGATTTGGTGGCCAATCTGAACGTCTGCACCAATTGCGGCCACCATATGCGAATCGGCCCGGCCGAGCGGTTCGCCTATACTTTCGATGCCGGCAGTTTCACCGAACTGGCGCCGCCCACGGTTCCTGCCGATCCCCTGCGCTTCCGGGGCGAGAAGAAATACGCCGATGAGATTAAGGCGGCTCGGACCAAGACCGGGCGGCCCGAGGCCTTCACCGCCGCGCGCGGCACCCTTGACGGCCTGCCGGTGATGATCGGGGTGCAGCCCTTCGATTTCCTGGGCGGCAGCTTGGGCATGGGGGTGGGCGAGGCGCTGGTGGAATCCCTGCAGGCCGCGATCAAGGAAAAGCGTCCCTACATTCTGTTCGTGTCCTCGGGCGGGGCGCGCATGCAGGAAGGTATTCTGTCCCTGATGCAGATGCCGCGCGCCACCATCTGTGTCGACATGCTGCGCGAAGCCGCGCTGCCTTATGTCGTGGTGCTCACCGATCCCACCTTTGGCGGGGTCAGTGCGTCTTATGCCATGCTGGGCGACATCCAGATCGCCGAGCCGGGGGCGCAGGTCGGTTTCACCGGTGCGCGCGTCATCGCGCAAACCATTCGCGAGAAATTGCCGGACGGCTTCCAGCGCGCCGAATATCTGCTGGAACACGGCATGCTGGATATGGTCACCCATCGCAAGGAGATGCGCGCCACCCTGTCGCGGGTGCTGCATCTTTTGATGAACCAGGCAAAGCCGCGCAGCAAGGTGCTTTCCATGCCAAAGCGCGGCAACGGCAATGGCGGCGTCGCCGTAACCCCTTAGTTTGAAGGGGGCTTGATGCTTTCCGAAACCACGCGCAGCGACACGGTGCTGAGGCGCCTTCTGTCGCTGCATCCCAAGAAGATCGATCTGGCGCTGGACCGCATCCTGCGGCTGTTGTCGGCCTTGGGCAATCCGCAGCTCAAGCTGCCGCCGGTGATCCATGTCGCCGGCACCAACGGCAAGGGCTCGGTCTGCGCCTTTGCCCGCGCCATGCTGGAGGCGCAGGGACTGAAGGTCCATGTCCATACCTCGCCGCATCTGGTGCGTTTTCATGAACGCATCCGCATCGCCGGAAAATTGATCTCGGAAGAGGCGCTGGTCTCGCTGCTGGAAGAGGTCGAGCAGGTCAATGCCGGCCGGGCCATCACCTTTTTTGAGATCACCGCCGCCGCCATGTTCCTGGCCTTTTCGCGTTATCCCGCCGACGCCACCGTGCTGGAAGTGGGCTTGGGCGGCACCTATGACGCCACCAATGTGGTGCCGGGTCCCGTGATGACGGTGATTCAGCCGGTGGGGCTGGATCACCGCGAATTTCTGGGTGACGACCTGGCTGGGATCGCGCGGGAAAAAGCCGGCATCATCAAGACCGGCGTGCCGCTGGTGGTGGGGCCGCAGAGCGAGATCACAGGCCAGGTCATTCTCAATCAGGCCGACCGCATGGGGGTTCCGGTGTTCGCCTTCGGCCAGGATTTCGCCAGCCGCCAGGAGCATGGCCGCATGGTCTATGAAGACGAAGTGGGATTGCTGGATCTGCCGCTGCCCAAATTGATCGGGCGCCACCAGATCGAAAATGCCGGCGTGGCCATCGCGGCGCTGCGCCATGCCGGACGGTCCGGCAAGCCGTTGGGTTGGGGGCTGGAAGCGGCGGTGGAGCGCGGGCTCTCCACGGTGGAATGGCCGGCGCGTTTGCAGCGATTGCACAAGGGTCCGCTGGTGGATGCCGCGCCCAAGGGCGCCGAGGTCTGGCTGGACGGCGGCCATAATCCGCATGGCGCCGAGGCGGTGTCGCGCGCCATGGCCGACATGGAGGAACATGGCGAACGGCCGCTCTATCTGATCTGCGGCATGCTGGCGAATAAGGATGCGTTGGGTTACCTGCGCGCCTTTGACGGCTTGGCGCGGCATGTTGTGACGGTGGCGATCCCCGGCGAGGCCGCCAGCCTGGGCGCAGGCGCGCTCTACGATATTGCCCGCCGGGCCGGGATCGACAGCGCCCCGGCCGAGGATTTGGACGACGCCATGTTGCAAGTCACCGCCTGGACGCGCCTCGACGCACAAGACATGCCGCCTCGGATATTGATTTGCGGGTCTTTGTACCTGGCTGGAAAAGTATTGGCAGAGAACAGTTAGCCCACACTCGTCATGGCCCGGCTTGTCCGGGCCATCTATACGGTGAGAGGGTTATGGATGGCCCGCATAAAGCGGGCCATGACGGTCAGATGGAAGACTCAATCCATTCTTTGATCTTCGACTTCGGCAAAGCGCCGACCTTGGTCGCCGCCACCTGGCCTTGATGGAAGATCATCATGGTGGGAATGCCGCGCACGCCATATTTGGTGGGCACATGCGGGTTTTCGTCGATATTCAATTTGGCGATCGTGACCTTGTCACCCAGTTCGGCGGACAATTCATCCAGCGCCGGCGCGATCATACGGCAGGGCCCGCACCACTCCGCCCAGAAGTCCACCAACACGGGTTTCTTGGCGTCCAGAACATCGGTCTGGAAAGAGGCGTCGGAGACTTTAAGGGGCATGGCGTAATCCTACGAACTATCGCGCCACCATATCTAGGAATGCGCACCCTGTTGGTCAAGGCGTGCGGAAATCCCAGCAATTTGAGCATCCAGAACCACATCGGAAAGCTGTAAAAGCCGGGGACCGTCGGTAAACACAAGTCCGCACACGACTCGCTTGCCGGGAAAAATCCTGGCTGCTGCGGCGCGATAGAGCGCCATCTGGGCAAGATAAATCTGTGGAACCTCGCTTTCGCTGCGCGGCGCGGGGCGGTTGGTCTTGAAATCCAGGATCAGCACCTGGTCGCCCGTAACCGCCAGTCGGTCGACGCGGCCATGAATGCGCGCGCCGCGGCCAAATTCCGGCAACTCCGCCAGCAAGCCCGCTTCCGCCTGGCTGCCAGGCCCGAAGGCTAAGGCGAAGGCAGGATCATCCAGCACCGCCAGACTTTCATCGACCAGCGCTTGCGCGTCTTGCAGTCCGCTGGCCTGGACGAATTTCAAAGCGATGGCGCGGCGCTGGTCGCGCGCGATATCCGGCAGCCGCGCCAAGAGCGCATGCACCACCAGACCACGGCGAAAACGCGCCGCGCCCTTGCCCAGCGGAGAAAAGCTGGGCGGGGGCGTGCCAAGCGCATCGGAAGGCCGGATCAGCCGGGGCAGGGCCGGTTCCGGTGGCGGGGCCAGCGCGATCCAGCCGGGCAAGGGTTCTTGCGCAGGTGCGGCGGCGGCGAGATCGCCGAGTTCCTCATCCAGAGCGCCATAGCTTGTGATCTCACCATCGCCACGTGTCACCTTCACGCCCAGACTTTCGGCGGCGGCTTGGGCGAGCTGGTACCAGCTGCCCTCCTTCACGCCCTTCTTGCTTTCGAAGCCGCAGACATAGAGCCGGTCGCGGGCGCGGGTTAGCGCCACATAAAGCAGGCGGCGATGTTCCTTCAGCGTTTCGTCTTCCGCCTTGGCCTTGGCGGCTTTCACAATGTCCGGAGCATCCTCATGCGACAGCGGAAACAGCACGCCGCCTTCGTGATACAGAAGATGCCCCTTGCGGCTGGGCGGTTCCGGCAGCGCGGCGGTGTCGGGCAGGATCACGATATCGGCCTCCAATCCCTTGGCGCCAT
>DATEIA010000319.1:0-6556 GCA_035279305.1 Rhizomicrobium sp. | reverse complement strand
GCGGGTGACTTTCCTATCGCCCAGCAGATCCATCAGATAATGCGCCGTGGTCTGGCCTTCGACCGTGGCATTCATCGCCAGGATCACCTCATCCACATTGTGCTTCACGCGCTCCAGCAGCTGCCCGACATTGAGCCTTTCGGGCGTGATCCCATCCAGGGCGCTCAGCGCCCCGCCCAGCACATGATAACGGCCGCGGAACACCCCCGCCCGCTCCAGCGCCCAGAGGTCTGCGACATCCTCCACCACACAGAGAATATGCGGATCGCGGCGGGTGTCGCTGCAGATGGCGCAAGGGCTTTGGGTATCGAGATTGCCGCAATTTTCGCAGGTCAGAATCGCATCGGCGGCTTCGCGCAAACTGTCGGCCAGGGGTTCCAGCAACGTGTCGCGCTTTTTCAGCAGCGCCAGGGCGGCACGGCGCGCCGAGCGCGGACCGAGCCCCGGCAATTTTGCCAGCAGCTGAATCAACCGCTCGATCTCGGAACCGATGGCGGGCATCAGCGCGCGCCTGTCATTCCCGGCCGAGCATTGCGCAAGCAATGCGAGGGGGTGAGGAGCGGCGCGCATAGCGCGTGAGCGGGTCCAGTGGACCCGCGAAAGCGACGAACGCCGCGAGCCAAAGTGAGCGGCCGGACAGGAACCCAGGTGGTAAGAGCAAACCCAATCTCTCCACCTGGGTCCCCTTCCCTCACATCGCGGCTTGCGCCGCGATATTCGCCGGGGATGACAGCATGTGTTTTCATTCTTCGTCTTGATCCAGCATGGGCGCGGCGACTTCGACGGCGACCGTATCGCGCACCGCCACGATTTCCGCGCCGGGAAAACGGTCCAGCACGGCGCGCACCATCGGCTCCTGCGCCACCGCTTCAAAGCGCGCGGTCTTGGCCAACTGTTTTTGCTCCGCAAGCGTGGGCGCGCCGCCCTGGCTGGCGATAGAAACAGTCCAGCGTTCGCCGGTTGCGGCCCGCAGCTTGGCCTGCAAGTCGTTGGCCAGGGTGCGCGGCGCGCGCGCGGTGGGCCTGATCTCGATCCGTCCCGGCTCCAGATGCACCAGATGGACATTGTGTTCCAGATTGACCCGCAATTCCGAACGCGGCTCGCACAAAGCGACAATGTCTTCCAAATTGCGGATGGAGGCGGTGGGGGCGCTTTCCGGAACAACAGCACGCGCAGGCATGGCCGAGCCGGACGGTCCCGAAGGGACGGCACCGTGCGAGGAAGGCACCGACGCGCCATTGCCCCGCGGCGCGGGAACGGAGCCGCCTTCGAGCAGGTCCTTCACCAGCCTGTCGGTGGGCGGCAGTTCCGCGGCATAGGCCAAGCGGATCAAAGCCATCTCGCAAGCCGAGATCGGGCGGGTGGCGTCGCGCACTTCGAACAGGCCCTTGAGCAGGATCTGCCAGGCGCGCGTCAGCGACGCCACGGATAATTTTGCGGCCAGTTCGGCGGCGCGCTTGGCCTCGCCGGAGCCGCCATCGAAGAAACCCTGGGCGGCGGGCGCCACCTTCACCCTGGTGAGGAAATGGGTGGTTTCCAGCAGATCCTGCATCACCGCCAGCGGATCGGCGCCGGCATCATATAGGCCGGAAAGATCGGTCAGGGCCTCGGACACTTTGCCTGCCATCAGTTTTTCGAAAATATCCAGCACCCGGCCGCGATCGGCCAGGCCCAGCATCTGGCGCACCGTATCGGCGGTGATCATTTCGCCCTCGCCCCCACTTCCACCACGATGCGCAATGGCTTGATCCAGCAAGGACAGGGAATCCCGCGCCGAGCCTTCGGCGGCGCGGGCGATCAGGGCCAGCGCACCCGCCTCGATTCCGACCTTTTCCTTTTCCGCCAGGCTCGCCAGATAGGCGGCGAGTTCGGCGCTGTCGATGCGGCGCAAGTCGAAACGCTGGCAGCGCGACAGGACCGTCACCGGCACTTTGCGAATCTCGGTGGTGGCGAAAACGAATTTCACATGCGGCGGCGGTTCCTCCAGGGTCTTGAGCAGGCCATTAAAGGCCTGCTTGGACAGCATATGGACTTCGTCGATGATATAGACCTTGTAGCGCGCCGCGACGGGGGCATAGCGCACGCCTTCGATGATCTCGCGAATGTCGTCGATGCCGGTGCGCGAGGCGGCGTCCATTTCCTGGACATCGACATTGCGCGATTCGGAGATCGAGACGCAGGGCTCGCAGACGCCGCAAGGATGGATGGTGGGCTCGCCGCGCTGGCCATCCGGACCAATACAATTGAGCGCCCGGGCGATGATGCGCGCAGTGGTGGTCTTGCCCACCCCGCGTACCCCCGTCAGCATGAAGGCATGGGCAATGCGCCCTGTGGCGAAGGCATTGGACAGGGTGCGCACCAGCGCCTCTTGCCCGATCAGGCCGGTGAAGTCGGTGGGACGGTATTTGCGCGCCAGGACGCGATAAGGCTGGGCGGTGGTTTTGGCCATGGGGCGACTATAGCAACAGGTCGCACCGACGGGTGCGCGATTTGACGAGAAATTGTGGGTAGGTGAGAGCCCGAACGACCCGAAGCAAATTCGTTACGGCTGCTTTCTTCCGAACCTGACCGGGTTGGCGACAGCTTCGTCCGCCGGACTCTCGCGGGCTATATAGGGTTTTGAGCCGGAAATTGCGAGTCGGTCAGGCGGCGACCAGGGCCCGCGCCACCAACCGTTCCCGCGGCAGGGTTACCGACACGATGGTTCCAACATTCACCCGGCTTTCCAGGCTTAGGGTTCCGCCATGCAATTCCATCAACTGCTTGGACAAAGGCAGGCCCAGGCCGGTGCCCTCATATTTCCGAGCCAGGGAGGAATCGACCTGGCCAAACACTTCCAGGGCCTTGGGAATATCCTCGTCCGCGATGCCGATGCCGTTATCGGCAACCGCCAGCGTCAAACCCATCTCGCTGAGCTGGGCGGAAATCCGCACCTGGCCGCCGGTCGGGGTGAATTTCACGGCATTGGACAGGAGGTTGACTAGCACCTGCTTGACCCGCCGCTTGTCGGCCTTCAGCGCCGGCAGCCCGTCGGCGATGCCGGTGGTCAAAGCGATATCGGCCTTCTGCGCCTGGCTCTGGATCATGCGCAGGGATTCGCCGATCAGTTCGGGCAAGCCAAACACTTCTTCGCGCAATTCGGCCTGCCCGGCATCCAGCCGCGTCAGATCCAGCACGTCATTGATCAACGACAGCAGATGCGCGCCGCTGCTGCGGATATCGGAGGCATAATCCTTGTAGCGCGCGCCCATCGAACCGAAAATCTCCATCACCATGGCGTCGGAGAAACCGATCACCGCATTCAGCGGCGTGCGCAGTTCGTGACTCATGGAGGCGAGGAATTCGGACTTGGCTTTGCTGGCTTCTGCCGCCTTGCCCAGGGCGACCACCAGTTCGTCGGAGGTTTTCTCCAGCGCGCGCTGAGTGCGTTCCAGTTCGGCGATGTGATCGCGCAGGCGCTGCTCTTCGCCCTTGGCGCGCATGGCGAGATGACGGTCCACCAGCACCATGACCAAGGCCTGCCCCACGATGAACATGCCCGCGGCTATCACCAGGACCGCCATGGTGGTCGGGGACACCGCCAGGGGATGGATGTCCCGCGCCCCGGCGCTGGGTAGGAACTGCACCGCGGTCATTGCGGTAAAATGGACGCCAAGAATCGCCAGGACTCGCAAGCTTACTGTGACCAGATTGTTGAAACGGGTCGGGGGCAGCACTGCGAAATGACCGGCAAGGCCGCCAATCGAAACCCCGATCAAAATCGAGGCGGCGACGAGTTGGTGATTCCAGATCGCCTCGGCCGGCAGCCTGAGCGCCGCCATGCCCGTGTAATGCATGGCCAACACGGCGCTGCCCACCACCATGCCGCCGACCGCGCCCCCGGCCCGGCTGAACGACAGCGCAAATCCGGCCGCCGAGATCGCCATCGCCATCACCACCGACAGAAAGGTGAGGCCCAGGTCGAAGCGCATCGGCAGGGAGATGTCATAGGCCAGCATGGCGACGAAATGCGTGGCCCAGACGCCCGCGCCCGACACCATGCCCGCGCCCAAAAGCCAAATGACGCGAGTCTGCATCTCCTGCGAAGCGCCGGCACGCAGCACCATGGCGCGCGCGGTGATGCAGGCAAAAATGCAGACGCATGCCGCCGCGGCGAGCAAGCGCAAATCATGCTGATAATATACGCAACCCAGGACGAGCAACATGAACAGCCCTTCTTCGGCCAAAACCATAGGCATAGGGCGTGAATTGGGGTTTAAGAATGCTGTGCCAATTCGGGAAAATTGGCCCCCTTTGTCAATTTGCCATCCCCGGAAATATATGCGGTGACAGCCTCCTTGGCCTTCAGCGGCAATCCCCTCGACCGTGCCAGCCACCGGCGCGGCGACCAAGCCTGGCTGGCGGAGCAAGCCGCGGCGGGCCTGTTTCTGCCCTTCCGGCAAAACCGTCCCTTGGTGGTGAAACAGCGTGCGGGCTTCCTGCCCTGGCGCGAGGATTGGCGGACATGCTGCACCGTTTTTCTGGGCCTGGACGGTGGCCAACCGCTGTTTGCCGTGGATCTTTCGGACGGCGAAGAGCCGCAGCTGGGCGACGGCCGTTTTGAGGAGATGCGCGCCAGCGCCTTTGTGCTTCCGGCGCGCGACACTGCCATTGCGGGTCAAGCCAAGGCCCTGCTGGACTGGCACAAACGCCATGGCTTCTGCCCCAATTGCGGCGCGCCCACGCAGTTGCGCGACGGCGGCTATCGCCGGTTGTGCACCGATTGCGGCGCCGAGCATTTTCCCCGCACCGATCCGGTGGTGATCATGCTGCCGCTGTTTAAATCGGAAGATGGGCTCGAAGAATGTCTGGTGGGACGCAGCCCGCGCTTTGCGCCGCAGCTTTTTTCCGCCTTTGCCGGTTTTGTCGAACCGGGCGAAACCATGGAGGAAGCGGTACGGCGCGAATTGCGGGAAGAAGTCGATCTTAAGGTTGGTGCTGTCACCTATCACGCCACCCAGCCCTGGCCGTTTCCCTCATCCTTGATGCTGGGTTGTTATGCGCAAGCCTTGAGCCGCGACTTTACGGTCGACGGCCATGAAATCGAAGCGGCGCGCTGGCTCAGCAAAGATGAAGCCCAGGCCCGGCTGGCGCATCAAATCGAAGATGAGATGAAACTGCCCGCCACTATCGCCATCGCCCATCATCTGATCCGGGATTGGACCACGCGCTAGGACATGTCTTCTCTAAACGGGTGGGCTGGATAAACGCCCATGATGGTGTGGCTGGCGGTGTGGAACGCCAGTTCCTCCAGCGCATGGGCCACAGGGGGCTGTTCGGGATGGCCCTGGATATCGGCATAGAATTGGGTGGCATTGAAAGAGCCGCCCAACTGGTAGCTTTCCAGCTTGGTCATATTGACGCCGTTGGTGGCGAAAGCGCCCAACGCCTTGTAGAGCGCGGCCGGAACGTTCTTGACTTGGAACACGAGGCTGGTGACCACCTTGCCCTGATTGGGCGCGCGCTCATCCTGGCGCGACATGATCAAAAAGCGGGTGGCGTTGTGATGCTCGTCCTCGACATCGGCTTTGAGGATCGCAAGGCCATAGAATTCCGCCGCCAGGCTGGAAGCGATGGCGCCAACACTTTTGTCGCCCAGTTCAGCGACATGCTTGGCCGAGCCCGCGGTGTCGTACCAGTGATGCGCCACAAGCTTGCGCGTCCTCAGCAGGGTGCGGCACTGCGCCAGCGCGGGCGCCTGGCTGTAGACGCTTTTGATGTCGTCCAGGCTGGCGCCCTTCAATCCCAGCAACTGATGACGGATGGGCAGGAAATGCTCGCCGACAATGTGCAGGCCGGAGTCCGGCAACAGATGGTGAATGTCGGCGATGCGGCCGATCAGCGAATTCTCCACCGGGATGATCACCAGATCGGTATCGCCGGATTTCGCCGCTTCGATGGCGTCTTCAAAGGTGGGCTTGGGTATGGCGGTGGCGTGCGGGATCGCCTGGCGCGCCGCCAGATTGGCATAAGCGCCCGGCTCGCCCTGAAAGGCGACCCGTTTAGCCTCATCGATTGCTTTTATGCCTTTGGTCACGACAACAGTTTCCGCGCTTTTTCCAGATCGGCGGGAGTATCGACGGACAAGGGCGCTTCGTCCACACGCGCCACCGCAATGCTCATGCCCGCTTCCAGCGCCCGCAATTGCTCCAGTTTTTCGCGCTGCTCCAGGGCCGAAGGCGGCAGGGCGACAAAACTCTCCAGGGCTTCGCGGCGATAGGCATAAAGCCCGATATGATGATAGAGCGTGCCCTCGCCGCCCGGCGCCCGGGTGCGGGTGAAATAGAGGGCCCGGCCCAGCCGTTCCTGCGCGTCCCAGGCCACCACCGCCTTGACCACAGCCGGATTGGCTTCATCGGCCGCATTGTCGATCGGGGCGGCCAGGGTGGCGATATCGGCACCGGATTTCGCCAGGGCCGCCACCACGGTCTTGAGCTGCTCGGGATCGAGTGCCGGCAGGTCGCCTTGCAGGTTCACCACCACGTCATGGGCGCCTTGAGGATCGGCTGACATCAAG
>DATEIA010000318.1:0-3709 GCA_035279305.1 Rhizomicrobium sp. | reverse complement strand
GGGAGCCATCGCGCAACAGTCTTTGATCCATCAGGCTGAATGGCACCTGCATGGCGTCGGGACGGAAACGTTCGGCCAGACCCGCGGGATCGTCGGCCACATAGGCGGAAATGCCGATGCCGCCGACAGCGCCTTCGGACTTCAACGCCTGCAACGCCCGCCATAGTTCGGCACCTTGCGGTCCCAGCAAATCGCTCACGGCATGGACCAGCAGCAGATCGACACGGCCGAGTTTTTTCACCGACTGCCGCGCGCGCGCCACAACCGCTTCCACGCCATGCGCCACCCGGATGGTCTTGCTGACGATGCGGAACGCGCTTGTCTCCATCCGCGAAAGAACCTCCTCGGCTTCGCCGTAATTGGCCGCCGTATCCAGCAAGCCGATACCGGCTTGCGCGGCCCGGGCGAGAATGGCGCGCGCCTCCTCGAAAGAGACCTGGCCGTGCTGATTGGAAATGCCATAGGCCTGACCGAACTGCACCGTGCCGATGCCTAGCCGCGGCGCCAGGGACGGACGCTCGACCTCGGTAACCGGTTTCTGCGTTATATGGGCATTGATCTTCCGGTAATGCGGCTCGTCCTGGAGCAGCTGCAGAACCGCCGCCAGCGGCAACTCGCCGGCGGGCGCTTTGAGCCTGGCATAGACCGCGCGCAGGAATGCCAGGTCCTCCGGCATATCGATGCTGAGGCGTTCGTGCGGCCGGACCAGCGGTTGATAGGCCGGCAGGTAGGCGGTTTTGACCTTGCCGGGACATCGCTTGAAATAGCTGGTGACATGCTCGCGGGCGATCCCATCATCCGCCGCTTGGGTGGTCAACCAATCCAGCGCGGCCCGCGAAAACACGTCCACGCCTTCATGGGCGCACAAGGCTCCCGCTTCGAGCTGGACGAAATCGGCGCCCGCCTTGGTCAGGCCATGGACCAGATAATCGATCAGGCCCGGATCGATCAGGGGCGCATCGCCGGTGACCCGCAACAGGGTACGGGCGCCGGTCTTCAAAGCCGCCAGCCGGTAGCGCTCCAGCACATTCTGCAACGGCCCGCGCACGCAGACCACGCCCGCCTCGGCGCAAAATTGCGCGATCGCATCGTCGCAAGATTCGACGGAGGTGGCGACCGCGACGGAATCAACCGTGCGGCACTGCCGCAGCCGGTGGAGGATGTGCCAAAGCAGCGGCTTGCCCGCGACCGGCATCAACACCTTGCCGGGCAGGCGCGTCGACCCCATGCGCGCCTGGATAACGGCGACGACAGGATGCGGCACCCCCTGGGCAGGCATCAGGGTGACCAGCTTTGGCGCACATGGCGGAACGGGCGCAGACCGTCCGCCGGATCGGCCCGCCAGTCGCGGTCCGGCAATTCCGCCGGCACCGGTTCCTTGAACCCTTTACCGTCAGCGGTCATCGCTTGGCGGATGCGACGGATGACCGGCGCGATCTCCTCAGGCAGCCAGCAATGGCCGGTGTGATATTCCTCACCCGTGCCGTCCAGATCCAGATGCAATTCCACCGTGCCGACGTTCCAGTGATGCACCGCCCGCTCGATCACGGCGGGAGAGCGCGAATGATCCGACCAGCCCACTTTGGCGCCCGTCGCCTTTCGGATGGCCTCGATCGCCGCCAGGTTGGATTGTTCCGGCGGCGAAGGATAGGCCGAAACGCAATGCAAGACGGTTACGTCGCTGGCGCCGGCTTTTTCCAGCGTGGCAACCGCCGCCTGGATTTCCGGCATGATCGCCATGCCGGTGGAGATGATCACCGGCTTCTTGGTCGCGGCGCAAGCCTTGAGAAGATCGCTCCAGAGCAATTCATAAGACGCCACCTTGTAGAAGGCGACATAGGGTTCGAGTTCCGCCACCGCCTTCAAGTAGAAAGGCGTGCAAGAAAATTCCACGCCGCGTTCCCGGCACCGCGCGGCCAGCGGCTCCAAATGCGCCAGCGGCAGCTCCCAGGCCACGCGCTTGCGATGTTGCTCGCTCTTGGCCAGTATCTCGGGCGCGAACAATTCCGCCACGCGAAACAGCTGGAACTTGACGGCGTCGAAGCCGCAATCGGCCGCGGCATCGACAAAAGCCAGCGAACGGCCAAGATCCTGGGCATGATTGCTGGAGACTTCGGCAATGAACTTGACCATCAGGCCTCCACCGTGAATGCAACCTTAGCAACCGCCGCCTGGGCCGCCGCGACCGCTTCTTCGCGCGTCGGCGCGCAAGAGATGACATAGCCTACCCGGGAGGGATGATTTTCCAGGGCCGCGACCGTCTCGCCGGGATGCGCCCAGACGTCCACTTTGCGGATATGCGGCATGGCTTGCACCGCCTTCACGCCATCGATTTTGCGGATGGTGCCGGGCGAAGGGAAAAAATACCGTTGCGAGGTCGCCAGCGCGCGGGTGGGCACAAAGCGCGCGGGATCGACATCATTGCCCACCGCCATGTCCACCAGAATATCGACGATATCCACCCCGGTGGACCATGGCACCTTGTCGTAGCAGAAATTGCCGCCGGACAGCCGCGCCGCGATCTCGATCACATGGGCCTTGCCGTCGGTGCCAAAAATCATGTCGCCCTTGGCAGGACCCCAGTCGATCCCCAGCGCGCGCACCGCCTTTTCAAATTCCACTTCGACCAGTTTCTTCTGGGCCGGATTCAGCACAGTGGGAATATCGCCGCCATCCTCGACCATGAAGGGCATGGCATCGTCCAGCCGCGCGTAATTGCGGTCGGCGAAGCCGGTGCAGTGGAATAGGCCGTCATGGATAAGGCCTTCGGTGCTGATCTGCAGGCCGGCGACGAATTTTTCCGCGATCACTTCGCCCGAATAGGAAAAGCCGCGCGCATAGTCGAAAGCCTGGGCAATATCCATGCCCGCGGTCAGCCGCTGCACGCCGCGGGCGCCGGAGTTATCCACCGGCTTGATAACAATGGGAAAGCCCGCTTTGGCGATAAATGCATTGAGGTCGTCCAGGGTGGAGATGCGCGCGAACAGCGGAACATTCACGCCCGCCTGGCGCAGCATTTCCTTCATGTGAAGCTTGTGCACGCACAGTTCGGCCACCGGCAACGGGATGTGGCGAACACCCAGCCTTTCGGCGGCGGCGGCCACCATATGCGGGATATCGCTGGCAATGGTCATCACACCATCGATGCGGGACTTGTAACCCGCCAGGAAATTCAGGATGGCGCCCTTGTCGCGGGTGCTGACCAGATGGAATTCATCGGCCAGGGCCCGGCCGTCGGCCTTGGGATTGAAGTCCAGCACCACGGTGCGGATACCCTTGGCCTTGGCGGCGGCGATGGCCGCGACCTGTTCCTTGCCGGCACCCAGGATCAATAGCGTCTTCATGACATCACCCACTTCATGACATCAAAAGTCCGCCATTGATATTCAGGGTATGGCCGGTGACCGTGCCGGCCGCGTCGGATACCAGATAGACCACGCCGGCGGCGATCTCGTCCGGCGTGGCGATGCGGCCCACCGGAATCTGCGCCGCCTTGCGCTTGCCCGCCTTGGATTTCAGTTCTTTGGCGATCATGCCGGTGGCGACCAGGCCCGGCGCGATGGCATTGGCGGTGACCCCGCCGCCGGAATAGAGCTTGGCCAGCGAATGGGTGAGATTGATCAACCCCGCCTTGGCCGCCGCGTAATGCACCTGGCGCATGCCGCCCCACTGCCCGCCAATGGACGTGATGTTGACGATGCGGCCCCAT
>DATEIA010000317.1:0-2671 GCA_035279305.1 Rhizomicrobium sp. | reverse complement strand
ACCGCCTGGAATTGTACGGCGTGCCCAAAGGGCGCGGCAAACCCCAATCCTGATGTCCCGGCTGCGCGCCGCCCTTATTATCGCGGCATTTCTGGCCGTCACGCTGGTGGGCATGCCGGTGCAGTGGCTGCTGCTCAAGCTACGCAGCCCCGCGGCGCGCAGCTTTCCCCACCACTATCACCGCCTGGTCGCCGCGCTGTTCGGCATGCACATCAAGGTGGCTGGCACGCCGGTGACGGGCGAAGGCGTGTTGATGGTGGCCAATCACACCAGCTGGGCCGACATTATCATCTTCTCGGCGGTGGCGCCGATTTCCTTTGTCGCCAAGTCGGAGGTCGCGAGCTGGCCGTTCTTCGGCACTCTGGCGCGGCTGCAACGCACCGTTTTTGTCGAACGCCAGCGGCGCAGCACCACCGGCGAAACCCGCGACGCCATCCGCGACCGCTTGCTGGCCGGCGATGCGCTGGTGCTGTTTCCCGAAGGCACCAGCCATACCGGCAATGCGGTATTGCCTTTCAAGAGCGCGCTGCTGGGTGCGGCCGAAGCCGTGCTGGCCGATGGCCGGCATGTGAAGGTACAGCCGGTTTCCACCGCTTTCACCGGCCTGCATGGCTTGCCGATGGGCCGGGAAAACCGCCCGCTTTTTGCCTGGTATGGCGACATGGAACTGATGCCGCATCTGTGGGAGGCGTTGCTGGCCGGGCCGCTGGATGTGGTGGTCCAGTTCCACGAACCCTTCAGCCTGGACATGATGGACCGCAAGACCCTGGCCGCCCGCGCCCAGGAAATCGTGCAAAGTGGCCAAGCCCAGGCCCTTGCGGGCCGCGTCTCGGCTTGAAATCCAACGCCCCCACCCTGATAACCCTGCCAACATGAAGAAGCTCTACGTCAAGACCTATGGCTGCCAGATGAACGCCTATGATTCCGCCAAGATGGCGGATCTGCTGGCGCCGTTGGGCTATGCCGCGTCGGACACGCCGCAAGGCGCCGACATGGTGATCTTGAACACCTGTCACATCCGCGAAAAGGCCGCCGAGAAAGTCTATTCCGAACTGGGGCGGCTCAAAACGCTCAAGGCCGAGAAGGCGCGCGAGGGCGGGCGCATGTTGCTCGCCGTCGCGGGTTGCGTCGCCCAGGCCGAAGGCGAGGAGATTGTCGCGCGCCAGCCGGCGGTGGATCTGGTGGTGGGGCCGCAATCCTATCACCGCCTGCCGGAGATGATCGCCCGTACCGCGCGGCAAGCGGGCCATGCGCTTCAAACCGATTTTCCGGCGCTGGAGAAATTCGATTCCCTGATGCCGCCATCGTCCAGCACCGTCAGCGCCTTTCTCACGGTGCAGGAAGGCTGCGACAAGTTCTGTACCTTCTGCGTGGTGCCTTACACGCGCGGCTCCGAACAGTCGCGGCCCCCCGCCGATATTTTGCGCGAGGCGCAGCAGCTGGCCGGCAAGGGCGCGCGCGAGATCGTGCTCTTGGGCCAGAATGTCAATGCCTATGCAGCGGATGGCTGGAGTCTGGCGAAGCTGTGCGATGCCATTGCGCAGATCGAAGACATTGTCCGCATCCGCTATACCACCAGCCATCCCCGCGATATGGCCGATGACCTGATCGCGGCGCATGGTACAAATCCCAAGCTGATGCCTTATCTGCATCTGCCGGTGCAATCGGGGTCCGATGCGGTGCTGGAGGCGATGAACCGCCAGCACCGTGCCGACGATTATCGCCGCCTGATCGAACGCATCCGCGAAGTGCGGCCCGACATCGCCCTGACCTCCGATTTCATTGTCGGCTTTCCCGGCGAAAGCGATGCCGATTTCGAATCCACACTGCAATTGGTGCGCGACATCGGCTATGCCACGGCCTTTTCGTTCAAATATTCCAAGCGTCCCGGCACGCCCGCTTCCACCATGCGCAAGCAGATTCCGGAAGACGTAAAGACCGCGCGGCTGGATGTTCTGCAAAAGCTTTTGCGCAAACAGCAACATGATTTCGACGATGGCCAGATCGACAGGACCGTGCCGGTTCTGTTCGAGAAGCGTGCCCGCGACAAAGGTCAGATCATGGGCCGCACCCCCTATTTGCAGCCGGTCCATGTCCATGCCGACGCTTCGCTGATCGGCCGGGTGGCCGAGGTGAAGATCGCCAGGCGTACCGCCAACAGCCTGCATGGCAGGCTGGTCCAAGAGGACGTCCTGGCGTGAGCGCCAAGAAGACCCCGGTCACCACCCTGGAATTTTCCGACAACAAATTGCTGCGCGCCCTGGGCGGGCCGCACGCCAAGCACTTCGCGCGCATCGAGCAAAGGCTGCATGTCGCAATCGACATGCGTGGCAATCTGGTGGCGATCGAGGGGGCGGACCGCGAACGCGCCGGGGCCATTCTGCGGGCGCTGTATCTTCGGCTGGTGGCGGGCGAAAGCGTCACCCTGGCCGAAGTCGATGCCGAGATCCGTTTCACCGGCGAAGCCCGCGTCCCGGCGCCGGGCGCGATCAAAACCTCATCCTCGCGCGCGGTGCGTCCCAGATCGCCTGCCCAGGCGGGATATCTGGAGATGATGCGTCAATGCCCGCTGGTGTTCGGCATCGGCCCGGCGGGTACCGGCAAGACCTATCTGGCGGCGGCGTTTGGCGCCCACATGCTGCATGAAAAGCGGGTCGACCGGCTGATCCTG
>DATEIA010000316.1:0-8734 GCA_035279305.1 Rhizomicrobium sp. | reverse complement strand
ACAATCTCGAACAGATGCTTGACCTCGTCCGGCAGCGGCCCGAAACGGTCGATCAGTTCGGCGGCGAAACGGTCGATATCTTCCCGGGTCTCGATCCCCGCCAGCCGCCGGTACAGCGACATGCGGACATTGAGATCGGCGACATAATCCTCCGGGATCAGCACCGAGGCGCCCAGATTGATGGTGGGCGACCATTGATCTTCTGTCTCGGCGTCACCGCCTTCCTTCAGGCCCGACACCGCTTCTTCCAGCATCTCCTGATACAATTCGATGCCGACCTCGCGGACATGGCCGGACTGTTCCTCGCCCAGTAGGTTGCCGGCGCCGCGAATATCCATGTCATGGCTGGCCACCGAGAAACCGGCGCCCAACTGATCCAGGGATTGCAGCACTTCCAGCCGCCGGGTCGCGGTCTCGGTCAGCTTCTTGTCTGGCGGCGTTGTCAGGTAAGCATAGGCGCGCTGCTTGGACCGACCGATGCGGCCGCGCAATTGGTAAAGCTGCGACAGACCGAACATATCGGCGCGCTGGATGATCAAGGTGTTGGCGGTGGGAATGTCCAGCCCGGATTCCACGATATTGGTGGAAACCAGCACATCCACCTTGCGCTCGTAAAAAGCGGTCATCACCTCTTCCAGCAGCTTGGGCGACATCTGGCCATGCGCCACCGCCGGTTTGACCTCCGGCACCACCGATTTCAGGAAGGCTTCGGCCTCGCGCAGGTCGGAAATGCGCGGGGCGACGAAAAAGCTCTGGCCGCCGCGATAATGCTCGCGCAGCAGCGCCTCGCGCACCACCAAAGGATCGAAAGGCGTCACGAAAGTGCGCACCGCCAGCCGGTCGATCGGCGGGGTGGTGATCAGCGAAAGATCGCGCACCCCCGACAGCGCCAATTGCAGGGTGCGCGGGATCGGCGTGGCGGTCAGGGTCAGGACATGGACATCGGCTTTGAGATTTTTCAGCCGTTCCTTGTGCACCACCCCAAAATGCTGCTCCTCGTCCACGATCACCAGACCCAGCCGCTTGAAGGCGATGCTTTCGGCCAGCAGCGCGTGCGTGCCGACCACGATGTCCACCGTGCCTTCGGCCAGCGATTCCTTGGTTTCCTTGGCGTCCTTGGGGTCCACAAAGCGCGACAATTGCCGCACCTTGAGCGGAAAGCCCGCGAAACGTTCGGCAAAGCCGCGATAATGCTGGCGCGCCAGCAAGGTGGTGGGCACCACCACCGCCACCTGTTCGCCCGCCATGGCGGCGACAAAGGCGGCGCGCATCGCCACTTCGGTTTTCCCAAAGCCGACATCGCCGCATACCAGCCGGTCCATCGGACGGCCCGCCGCCAGGTCAGCGATGGTGTCGGTGATGGCTTTGTCCTGGTCTTCGGTCTCCTGATAGGGAAAGCGCGCCGCGAATTCGTCGTACAGGCCGCTGGGCGGTTCGACCGGGGCTAAGGATTTCAATTGTCGGGCGGCGGCGATCTTGATCAGCTCGGCGGCGATGGCGCGCACCCGCTCCTTCATCTCGGCCTTGCGCTTCTGCCAGCCTGCGCCGCCCAGCCGGTCGAGTTGCGCACCCTCGTCCGAGCCGTAACGAGTCAACAGCTCGATATTCTCCACCGGCAGGAACAGCTTGCCGCCGTCATATTGCAGCTCCAGGCAATCATGCGGCGCGCCCAGCGCATCGATGGCTTTCAGGCCCAGATAGCGGCCCACGCCATGTTCGATATGGGTGACCAGATCGCCCGGCGTCAGGGACGAGGCCTCGGCGATGAAATTCTGCGCCCGGCGCACGCGGCTTGCGGCGCGCACCATGCGGTCGCCCAGCACATCCTGTTCCGACAGGATGGCGAAATCCGGCCCCTCGATACCGCGTTCGATCCCCAGGCAGGCGATCCCGAAAGCCGACAGGTCGAGCTTCAAGGCTTCCGGCCAGTCGGAAACCTTGCGGATCGGTGTGACGCCATGGTCCGACAGCACCCCGCCCATGCGCTCGACCGAACCGTCGGTCCAGCTGGCGACCAGGACGCGCTTGCCACCGGCTTGTAGCGCCTTCAGGTGATCGGCGGCGGCCTGGAAGACGTTCAAGTTGCCGCCCTGCCTTTCGGGCGCGAAGTCGCGCCCCTGGCGGCCGCCCGCATCCACGCTGTTGGTCGATTCCGGTGCCTGGAAAGGCGAAAGCTCGCGCACGATCTGTTTGGCCAGCGCGGCCTTCCAATCGGCATCGGTGAGATACAGCGTCTCCGGTTTCAGCGGCTTGTAGGGCGGGCTTTTGATGCTGTGTTTGTCATCCTTGGCATGGCGAAACTGCTCGCGGGTCTCATAATAGTCCTGAATCAGATCCAGCCGCGCCGCCTTGGCCTCCTCCGCCTGATGGCCCAACATCACCAGACAGCGCGGCAAATAATCGAACAGCGTGTCCAGCCGCTCATAGAACAGCGGCAGCCAATGCTCCATGCCCTGGGTCTTGCGCCCGGCACTGACACTTTCGTAAAGCGGGTCATCGCCCGCGGCGCCAAAGGCCGCGACATAGCCGGTGCGGAAGCGGCTGACGGCGGCGGCATTCAGCGGCGCTTCGCTGGCGGGCAACAGCGCGATCTGTGCCACCGCCGACTTATCGGAAAGCTGGGTCTCCGCATCAAAACGCCGGATGGCATCCAGGGTCGAGCCGAAGAAATCCAACCGCAACGGCTGCTCCTCGCCCGGCGGCCATAGATCGACAATGCCGCCGCGCAGCGCGAAATCGCCCGGCTCGCGCACCGTTCCGGCGCGGACATAGCCATTGCCGGACAAAAAGCCCACCAGCGCCTCGCGGTCCACCTCCGCGCCATTCCTGGCGGCGAAACTCGCGCCGGCGATCACATCCTTCGGCGACACGCGCTGCAGCACGGCATTGATGGTGGTGACGATCACGGCAGGCTTGCCTGCATCACGCGCCAGCGCCGCCAAGGTCGCCAGGCGGCGGCTTTCAATGTCGGGCTTGGGCGAAACCCGGTCGTAGGGCAGACAGTCCCAAGCAGGGAAGGACAGCACCGTCAGCGATGGCGCGAAGAATTGCAGCGCCCGTTCCGCGGCATCGGCCTCTCCATCGTCCAGCGCGACAAACAGTACCGGCCCGCCCCGCCGCCTTGCCGCTTCTGCGGCGATATAAGCGTCATAACCTTGCGGCGCGCCGGAAACACTCAGGCGCACCTGCTGTTTGGCAATATAATCGAGACGGTCCAATTCAATTCTTCCAGCGCGGCGAGACTTGCGCGCACATCTGTTTCAGCCCGGCGAATACCGGATTGTCATGCTCGGGCGGCAGCGGCGCGGCACCGCGCAGCCAGGCATAGACGTCCTGGTCGGGCGCGGTGAGCAGCGCTTCGAACTGGTCCAAGCCCGCCTCATCCAGCCCGGCCAGATGGCGTTCCGCATAGGCGCCGAAGATCAGGTCGACTTCCTTGAAGCCGCGCCTTTGGGCGCGAAACAAAAGCCGTTTCCGGCGGTTCTCCGAAGAGCCACCCTGTTCGAGGTCCGTCATGGGGCGGGATATAGCCTCACGCCCCCTTGAGAACAACCAGGAACACCGGCTTTCTCCCCCCGCTGCGCGAAGCGCATGGCGGGGGGAGATGTCGCAGCGAGGTGTTGGCACGCCAACCCGAGCTGTGACAGAGGGGGGAACTTAAAATAGCATCGCAAAGCGATGCGGCCCGCGATTCTATTTCCCCTGTTCGCCGATATCCGCACCCTGTCCGGGGTGGGCCCCAAGCTGGAAAAACTGATCGCCAAGGTCGCCGGCCCCCGGCTGGTGGACCTGGTGTTCGACCTGCCGGTTGGGGTGGTGGACCGCAGCTATCGCCCCAAGCTCAATGCGGCCGAAACAGGAAGAATCGCCACGGTGGAGGTCACGGTGCTGGAGCACCGGCCGGGCCGCGTCAAGACGCAGCCTTACAAAGTGATGGTATCGGACGCGACCTCGCTGATGGAACTGGTGTTCTTCCGCGCCCATGCCGACTATCTGGCCGGATTGCTGCCGGTGGGCGCACGACGTGTGCTGTCGGGCCGGATCGAGCGGTTCAAAGACCGGCTGCAGATGGCGCATCCGGACTATGTGGTCACGCCGGACGAAAATTTTCCGCTGCATGAACCCATTTACGGTCTGACGGACGGCCTGACGGCGCGGCCGATGGCCAAGGCGGTGCGCGGCGCGCTGGAAAAACTGCCGGTGATGTCGGAATGGCAGGATCCGGCTTTTGTGAAACAGCGCAAGTGGGACGATTTCGGCGCGGCGCTGGAAGCGGCGCACACGCCGGCGCATGACAGCGACCTGGAGCCAACAACACCGGCGCGCCAACGCTTGGCCTATGACGAGCTTCTGGCCAACCAACTGGCGCTGCTTCTGATCCGCGCCAATCTGCGCGGCGGTAAAGGCCGGGCCATCAGCGGCACCGGCAAATTGAAGGCCCTGGCGATCGCCGCCCTGCCCTTCGCCCTGACCGATCCGCAACTGCATGTCTTGGGCGAGATCGAACAGGATATGAAAAGCGAAAAACGCATGCTGCGGCTGCTGCAGGGCGATGTCGGCTCGGGCAAGACCGTCGTGGCGCTGCTGGCCATGCTGGGCGCGGTCGAAGCGGGCCTGCAGGCGGCGCTGATGGCGCCCACCGAATTGCTGGTGCGCCAGCATCTGGCGTCACTCGAACCCTATGCCCAGGCCGCCGGGGTGCGGCTTGCCTGCCTGACGGGACGCGAAAAGGGCCCCGGGCGCGAAGCCACCCTGGCGAAATTGGCGGCGGGCGAGATCGATATATTGATCGGCACCCATGCCTTGTTTTCGGAAGACGTCACCTTCAAGGATCTGGGCCTGGCGGTGGTGGACGAACAACACCGCTTCGGCGTGCATCAGCGCATGCAGCTTCAGAGCAAAGGCAAGCCGGCGGATGTGCTGGTGATGACCGCGACGCCCATTCCGCGCACCCTGGCGCTCACCGCTTATGGCGACATGGACGTCTCCAAGATCACCGGCCGGCCGCCGGGGCGAAAGCCGGTGGAGACGCGGGTGATGAGCGCCGACCGGCTGGACGAATTGATCAGCCACCTGCGCACCGCGCTGGATCGGGGGCAGCGCGCCTATTGGGTCTGCCCGCTGGTGGAAGAATCCGAAAAAATAGACCTCGCCGCCGCTGCTGACCGCGCCGTGATGTTGCGCCAGGCGCTGGGCCTGAACATCGGGCTGATCCATGGCAAGATGAAAGCGGCCGAACGCGACGCCGCGATGCTGGCCTTCAAGACCGGCGAGACCCAATTGCTGGTCGCCACCACCGTCATCGAAGTCGGGGTCGACGTGCCGGAAGCCACCATCATGGTGGTGGAGCATGCCGAACGCTTCGGCCTGGCCCAGCTGCATCAGTTGCGCGGCCGGGTGGGGCGCGGCAGCGGCAAATCCAGCTGCATCCTGGTGTGGCATGAACCGCTGGGGGAGACCGCCAAGGCGCGGCTCAAGACCATGCGCCAGACCGATGACGGTTTTGTCATCGCGGAAGAGGATCTGCGCTTGCGCGGTCCCGGCGATGTGCTGGGCAAGCGCCAAAGTGGAATGGAGGATTTCCGGCTGGCGGACGCATGCGCCCATGCCGATCTGCTGGCCGTGGCCCATGACGATGCGCGCCTGATTCTGGCGCGCGATCCGGATCTTAAATCACCGCGCGGCGAAGCCCTGCGCGTGCTGCTCTATCTGTTCGGCCGCGATGAAGCGGTGCGGTACTTGAGGACCGGCTAAAAAGAAGCCCGCCGGAGCGGGCTTCTTTTCATTCATTATTTTCATTCATTGACGCGAGCCGTGGCACGGGCGTCATCCGCCCGGTCCAGCGCCTCGTCGCGATTGATTTCCGCCTGGGCGGCGCGAGCCTCGGCGTTCGCGGCCTCGGATTGGGCGATACTGGCTTGCGCCTGGGCCGAGTTGGCTTGCGCCTGCCGCGTATCCGCCTGTTCCTTCAGGGCGTTGGCGTCGGCCTGGGCCGCATTGGCCTGGACCTGGGCGCTTGCCGCATTAGCCTGCTGGACATCGGCTTCCGCCTGGGCGTCTTCCTTTTGGATCTGCGCCCGCGCGGCGTCCGCCCTGCTCTGATGAAAGTCGGCGCGCGCCTCTTCGCGCGTGAGCGAGTCGGCCAGCGCGGGAGTGGCGGCCAAAGCCGCGACGGCGGCAATTGTCATGAGCTTCATCCTGCTCTCCTGCATGCATTGCAAGAGTAGAACGGGACGCGGACAAAGAGGTTGCGCCGGTTCCCACTGAAACCCGCGACGGAACCGTCCGGCGCAAATTGTGGCGATTTCAAGCCGCTTTTCCGCCCAGCCGGTAGGCTAGCAATCCGACCCATTCATGAAACACGTAATCGATATATGCAAGATTGCCGGTCACGTTGAGCGGATCGATACCGCCGCTGGGTGCGGTCAGATAGTCACTGGGCCAGGACGTCATCGGCCAGCCCAGCTTGCGCGCAACCGCCATGGCGCGCGGCATGTGCATCGCCGCCGTCGCCAGCAGCCAAACCTCGCCCGGCTTGGGCTTCACGATTTCCTTCGAGAACAGGATATTCTCATAGGTGTTGCGCGAACGCGCCTCCAAGGTCAGTTGCCTTGGGTCCTGGCCCATCTCAGCCAGAAGCACCCGCGCGGTTTCCGCTTCCGAGAAGGGCGCACCGCCCAGCGCGCCGGACCCGCCGCTGAAGACCAGCCGCGCCTGAGGATAGCGCCGGGCGGCGACGAAACCCGCCTCCACGCGCCAGATGCCTTCATTGGATGCCGGTACCCCGCGGGCTCGAAAGAGCGCCGTGTCGAACCCCGATCCTAGCACCAGAATGCCATCGACATGGGCGGGCCAAGGCGGACGGGGGTAGCGGTCTTCCAGATTTCTTGCCAGCGGCACGGCAAGAAAGCTGGCCAAGACAAGCAACAACGCCGCCGCGACGGCAAAAAAACGTGCCGCTTTGTTCCAGCGCAGCAGCAGCGACAGCGCGGTGGCCAATATCAGAAAGCCCAGCCAGTGGCTGGGCTGAACCAGCGTCCATAATATCTTCGACAGCACAAAAAACATGGGCGCATAGCGTCACAAATGCCTGTCCCGCACAACGGGGGATGATCTGCCGGGTTGCCGCAACCCCACTTTCACGGCAAGAAGCGGCCATGGAAAGCTTTGAATCCGAAGCCGTGGTGATCGGCGCCGGTGCGGTCGGACTGGCCGTGGCGCGGCAATTGACCCTGTCGGGGCTGGACACCCTTATTCTAGAGAAAAACGATCATATCGGAATGGAGACCAGCGCCCGCAACAGCGAGGTGATCCATGCCGGCATCTACTATCCGCAAAACTCGCTGAAGGCGCGGCTCTGCGTCGAGGGCAAACACCTGCTTTATGATTTTTGCGCCGCCCATGGGGTACCGCACAAACGGCTGGGCAAACTGATTGTGGGCCAGGCCGGCCAACAGGCCCAGCTCACCGCCCTTGCCAAGGCCGCGAAGGACAATGGCGTGGATGACCTCGTGCCTCTGGGCAAGAAAGAGATCGCGGCTCTGGAGCCGGAGATTTGCGCGGACGAAGGCTTGTTCTCTCCCTCCACCGGCATCATCGACAGTCACCAATATATGCTGGCGTTGCTGGGCGACATGACCCTGGTGCGGGGCAGCCGTGTGACCGGCATCCGCCGCGAAGCCAATGACTGGTTGCTGGCAATCCACAGCAACGGCGAAGAGATCGCCTTGCGGGCGCGCCTGGTGGTCAATGCGGCCGGCCTGTGGGCGCAGTCGGTGGCATCGCGCATCGAGGATCTGGAAAATATTCCGCCGCTTTTCCTGGCCAAAGGCAATTATGCCGGCCTCATCGTCAAAAGCCCGTTCCGGCATCTGGTCTATCCGGTGCCCGAGCCAGGCGGCCTTGGCGTTCACGTGACTTTGGACATGGGCGGGCGGGCGCGCTTCGGCCCCAATGTCGAATGGCTGGCAAGCAACGATCCGGCGGCGATCGACTATACCGTGTCACCCGATACCGCCGCCCGCTTCGCAGCCGTCATCGCGACCTATTGGCCTGGGATCCGCGAAGAGATGCTGTCGCCTGACTATGCCGGTGCACGCCCCAAATTGTCGGGGCCAGGCCAGCCCAATGCCGATTTCCGTATCGACGGACCGCAAACGCATGGCCTGCCCGGCCTGGTCAATCTGTTTGGAATCGAATCCCCTGGCCTGACGGCGTCGCTGGCGATTGCCCGGCACGTCGCGGACCTGTTGAAGTAGTCACCACAGCGACGGCGTCAGTAGCCGCGTGTCATCCAAGGCGCAGGCGGTCCAATCGATGTCGGGCGGCGGCAGGGCGATAATGTCCAGTATTTGATCCAATTGATGCCGCGCCGTGACCCCGATCACCGCCACATCCACCTCCGGGCGCGACAGCACAAAGGCCAGGGCGGCGTCCAACGGCGTCGCCGCCGCTGCGGCGATGCGGTTGCGTATGGCGGTGAACATCGGCGCGGCATAGGCCAGATTTTCCGGAAGCCTATCCATGAACAGCAGGCCTTGCAGGAAAAGCGATCTGGCATGGACTTCGACGTTCAACGCTTTCAGCCGGGCCAGGGAGCCATCGCGCAACAGTCTTTGATCCATCAGGCTGAATGGCACCTGCATGGCGTCGGGACGGAAACGTTCGGCCAGACCCGCGGGATCGTCGGCCACATAGGCGGAAATGCCGATGCCGCCGACAGCGCCTTCGGACT
>DATEIA010000315.1:0-47120 GCA_035279305.1 Rhizomicrobium sp. | reverse complement strand
GATCACCAGGGCGCGCGGCGTGTCGCTGGCCATGCGATGGGCGAGATGGGCGCGGCGGCGCTGAACGGCGAACACCCGCTCGGCGATGGCGCGGCGATCCTTGGAGCCGGCAAAACGGCGGCTGCGAAACCAGCTTTTGAGGAAGCGGTCGCTGGGCTGGGCGGTTTGCCCCAGCCCCTCCAAAATCTCGATGGTCATTTGCAGGCGGGCGGCCGGAGTCATTTGAACCAGTAATTTGTCCAGTTAAACCAATAGATTAGATCGGAAAGGGCGCATTGAGGAATGCTCTTATAGAGTGTGCCGCGATCCCAACGCCAATTGTCATGCCGCGCGCTGTATCCCCTGCCCTGGTCTTTGCCCTGCTTGCGGGGCTGGCTGCGTTTGCCCTGGCGGCATTTTCCCCCGGGCTGCTGAACGACGGCGACACCTATTGGCATATCCGCGCCGGGGAATGGATGATCGCGCATGGCAGCGTGCTGCGTGCCGATGTCTTTTCCTATACCGCGGCGGGCCATGACTGGCAGACCCAGGAATGGCTGGCCGAGATCCTGATGGCGCTGAGCTGGCGCGCGGGCTGGCCCGGCGTGCATCTGCTGTTCGCAGGGAGCGCCGGACTGACGGCCGGCGTGACGGCCTTCTTCGTCCGCAAGCGCATGGACTTGGTTCCGGCATTGCTGACGGTGGTGCTGGGGCTGGCCTGCGTCACCGGCAGTCTGTTGGCGCGGCCGCATATACTGGCGTTGCCGCTGCTGGCAATCTGGACAGCCGGCTTGGTCTTTGCGCGCGAACAAGACTGTTCTCCCCGCTGGTGGCTGCTGGCGGTGATGCCGCTTTGGGCCAATCTGCACGGCAGTTTCGCTTTTGGGCTGGCGCTGGCCGGCACCTTGGGGATCGAGGCGATTGCGCAATCGGCGCAACCAAAGAAAGCCGCTTCGGCATGGGCCTTGTTCCTGCTGGCCGCAACCGCATCCGCCATGCTTACCCCCTTCGGCGTTCAGACTCTGCTGTTTCCGTTCAAGCTGTCGGCGTTGCAGGGCCTGAGCCATATCGGGGAATGGCAAGCCAGCGATTTCTCGAAACTCACGCCTTTCGCCATCGCCCTGCTGGCCGCCTTGTTTGTGCTGGGCCGGGGCCAGGTGAAAGTGCCGTCCTTGCGGCTGCTGCTTTTGCTGGGGCTGACGGCGCTGGCGCTGGCGCATGCGCGCCACCAGATGCTGCTGGGGGTCTGTGCGCCGATTCTGCTAGCGGACGCTTTGGGGCGCGCTTGGCCCAGCAAAAGCCAGAACCAACCGCCGCTGTTCGCCGTGATCGCCGGGCTCGCCCTTGTGGTGCTGACCGCGGTGCGGCTGGCGGTTCCGGTGACGCGCAGCGATGATCCGGTGTCGCCGGTTGCGGCCCTGGCGCATGTGCCGCGTTTTGTGCGCGAAACGCCGGTGCTGAACGATTATGCTTTCGGCGGCTATCTGATCTGGAACGGCGTCAAGCCCTTTATCGACAGCCGGGCCGATCTGTATGGCGACATCTTTCTGCAAAATTATTCCGACATTGTTTCGCCGGACAAGGATACGCTGGCCGCCAGCTTGGCCTTCCATCATGCGCGCTGGACGATTTTCCGGCGAGAGGCGCCGGTGGTGAAATTGCTGGACGCGACACCGGGCTGGCGCCGCTTTTATACTGACAAGCTTGCAGTGGTTCACATCCACGACTAGCGTCAGAGCGTACGCGCAAGCGGAAGCGACCAAAGAAAAAAGACCATGAGCGATGAAGACGATATTGGCGGCCGGGTGCGGCTGCACGCGCTGAACATCCTGTCCGGCAAATACTACACCCTGCGCCTGGCAAGCTTCGACTACCGGCGCGGCGACGGAGCGTGGCAGCATCAGGAGCGGGAAAGCTACGACCTGGGCGATGCCGCGGTGGTGCTCCCCTATGATCGCGCGCGCGGAAAGGTTCTTTTGATTCAGCAGTTCCGCTGGCCGGTATTTGAGTCCGGTTACCGGAAATTGCTGATCGAAGCCATCGCCGGCAAGCTGGACGGCGACACGCCGCTGGACTGCATCGCCAAGGAAGCGATGGAAGAAGCCGGCGTCACCATCGCCAATCCGCGCCTGGTCAGCCATTGTTTCACCAGTCCGGGCGCGGTGAAGGAACGGTCGTCCCTGTTTCTGGCGGATTACGATTCCGCGGCGCCGCGCGCCAAGGGCGGCGGCCATGCGCATGAAGGCGAGGACATCGCGGTTCTGGAAATGCCGTTAGAGGGCGCGCTCACGATGGTCGGGCGCGGCGAGATCATCGATATGAAGACGATCCTGCTGCTGCAAGCCGCGAAGCTGGGGGGCTGAGCGGTATATACATGTCATCCCCGGCCAAGCATTGCGTAAGCAATGCGAGGGGAAGGGAATGACAAGGGGTTACTGTCCACCAGGATGATAGTTCGGCGCCTCGCGCGTCACCGTCACGTCATGCACATGCGACTCGCGCAGACCCGCGCCGGTGATGCGCACGAACTTGGCCTTGCTGTGAAATTCCTCGATGGTGCTGCAGCCGGTGTAACCCATCGCGGCGCGCAGGCCGCCGATGATCTGGTGAACCACGGTGCCGACCGGGCCCTTATAGGGCACCTGGCCTTCGACGCCTTCCGGCACCAACTTCAGGGCGTCGCGCACTTCGGCCTGGAAATAGCGGTCGGCGGAACCGCGCGCCATGGCGCCGACACTGCCCATGCCGCGATAGCCCTTATAAGAACGGCCCTGATACAGAAACACTTCGCCGGGGGATTCTTCGGTGCCGGCCAGCAGCGAGCCCACCATCGCCACATCGGCGCCGGCGGCAAGCGCCTTGGCCAGGTCGCCGGAATATTTGATCCCGCCATCGCCGATCACCGGCACCCCGGCATCGCGCGCCACGCTCACCGCGTCCATGATCGCGGTCAGTTGCGGCACGCCCACGCCCGCGACAATACGGGTGGTGCAAATCGAGCCGGGACCGATGCCCACCTTTACCGCGTCGGCGCCGGCACCGATCAGCGCCTTGGCGGCTTCGGCGGTGGCGATATTGCCGCCCGCCACCTGGACATAGTTGCTGGCCTTCTTGATGCGGGTGATGGCGTCGATCACGCCCTTGGAATGGCCGTGGGCCGTATCGACCACGATCACATCGCATTCCGCCTCGATCAGCGCCATAGCGCGGGCATAGCCGTCTTCACCAACGCCCGTCGCCGCGGCGACACGCAGGCGCCCGCGCTCATCCTTGCAGCTATTGGGATATTTCTGCGCCTTCTCGATGTCCTTGACGGTGATCAAGCCGACACAGCGATAGGCATCGTCCACCACAAGTATCTTCTCGATGCGGTGCTGGTGCAGCAGCCGCTTGGCTTCATCGGGCTTGACGCCTTCGCGCACCGTGACCAAGCGGTCCTTGGTCATCAGCTCCGAAATCTTTTGGCGTGGATCGGCGGCAAAGCGCACATCGCGATTGGTGAGAATACCCACCAGCTTGCCCGCGCCCTTGGCATCCTTGCCATCCACCACCGGCACGCCGGAAATGCGATACCGCTCCATCAGCGACAAGGCGTCGGCAAGCGTCGCGCCCGGACCGATGGTCACCGGATTCACCACCATGCCGCTTTCGAACCGCTTGACGCGGCGCACATGCTCGGCCTGTTCCTCGATGCCCAGATTCTTATGGATCACACCCATGCCGCCGGCCTGCGCCATGGCGATGGCGAGCCCGGCTTCGGTCACCGTGTCCATCGCGGCGGATACCAGCGGAATGCCCAGTTCCACCGTCCTGGTGAGACGAGTGCGGGTATCGACTTGGCCGGGAAGAACTTCGGAGGCGCCGGGCACCAGCAGGACATCGTCGAAGGTGAGGGCTTCGCGGATGGCCCTGTCTTCAGAAGAGGGGCTGGTCATAAGCGGGGACGCTCCCTTTGGAGCGCCGAGGCTGTATCAGCGGCCCCAGATTTGCGCAAGAGGCCGGAACCGAAAGCCATTAAGTGATTGTAAAATCACGATTTATCACTTTTGCCGGGAACCGCCGGCCAGGCGGTCGCGTTGTTAGGGAGACGACCGGCAATTCAGCCGAGTCCCCGGAAACTGCCCCAAAAACAAAACCCCCAAAAAAACAAAAGGAGTGTACGCCATGAAGACCCTTCGTTTGATGCTTGGTGCGGCCATCGCCGTCACCGGGCTTGCTATCGCATCGGCCGCCAGCGCCGCTCCAGCCGGTGTGAAAGTCGGTACCTTGAACTGCAATGTGGCGAGCGGCATGGGCTTTGTCTTCGGCTCGACCAAGGACCTGGCCTGTTCCTATGAACCCACAAAGGCGTCCGCGGAGCATTATGCCGGCACGATCTCCAAGTGGGGCGTCGATATCGGCTATACCGGCAAGGGTAAGCTGGTCTGGGCGGTGTTCGCGCCCACCTCCGATGTGCGCCCCGGCGCCATTGAAGGCGAATATGGCGGCGCCAGTGCGCAGGCCAATGTCGGCGTCGGCCTGGGCGCCAATGTGCTGATCGGCGGGTTGGACAAATCCATCGCCCTGCAGCCGGTCAGCGTGGAAGGCTCGACCGGGCTGAATGTGGCGGCGGGTATCGGCTCGATCAGCCTCAAGCACGTCCGCTAACAAGTCTGTGAGATAACGAGAGTCCCGGCTGGAAACGGCCGGGACTTTTGTTGCTTGCGGCTATTGCGGCGGCGACTTGAAGCCGATTGCGACGACGTACAATTCCACCGATTCCTGGCGCGAGGCGGGCGGCTTGACATGGCGGACCTCGCGAAAGCTTTTCTTGAGCCGCGCCAACAGGCCGGACGATGAGCCACCCTGAAACACCTTGCCGACAAAGGTCCCGCCGGGCCTGAGAACATCCAGCGCCACTTCCAAAGCGATCTCCACCAGCGCAATGGTGCGGATATGATCGGTGGCGCGGTGGCCGGTGGTGGGCGCGGCCATATCGGTCAGCACAATATCGGCGGGCCCCTTCAGTGCCGCTTTCAGCATCGCGGGCACATCCGGATCGGTCAGGTCGGCCTGGAAAAAGGCGACGCCGGGGATATCCTCCATCTCCAGCACATCGGCGGCAACCACGGTTGCGCCCTTGGCGGCCGCCACCTGACTCCAGCCGCCGGGCGCGGCGCCCAGATCCAGCACGCGCGCGCCTTTCTTGAGAAAGTGGAATTTCTGATCCAGCTCGACCAGCTTGAAGGCAGCGCGGCTGCGATAGCCGCTTGAGCGGGCGGCGGCGACATAAGGGTCATTGAGCTGGCGTTGCAGCCAGGCGCGCGATGAAGAGGTCCGTCCGCGATCTTTTTTGACTTTGACGGGCACGCGGCCGCGCCCCGAGGCATCGCCGGATTTCATGTGCCATATCTCATATAAGAGTCCGGCCCAACCGGCGCAGCATGCCTTCGCGCAAGCCGCGGTCGGCGACCCGAAGCACCGGCGCCGGCCACAGCGAACAGATGGCGCAGAAAATCGCGCAGCCCGGCAGCATCAGGTCGGCCCGCTCGGCGCCGATGCTGCCGATCTTGGCCAGGGCGGCGGTATCCTGCCCCAACAGCCGTTCCACCACCCGTAGGATATGGGCGGTCTCGTGCCAGCTGCCGTCCACCCTTGTGCGATTGTAGCGCGGCAGCTTGAGCGCGATCGCCGCCAGGGTGGTGACGGTGCCGGACGTTCCCAGCAAATGATAATGCTCGCTGTCGAAGTCGGGACCCATCCGGTTCGCAAAAGGCGCAAACCGCGACTTCAAATCCGCCTGCATCCGGTCGAAACCGGTGCGGCTGGTCGAGGATGAGCCATAGCTCTCGGCCAGGCTCACCACGCCCACCGGCACGGAGGCGGCCAGTTTCTTCTCCGGCCCGTGCGGACCTTTTTGCAGCAGGATTACTTCGGTGGAGCCGCCGCCGATATCGAACACCAGCGCGCCCCTGTAGCGGCGCCCGATCAAGGGCGCGCACCCCTCGGCCGCCAGATCGGCCTCTTCCTCGGACGAGATCACTTCCAATTGCAAACCCGTCTGGCTGCGAACCCTGGCGACCAGCTCGGCGGTGTTGCCCGCCAGCCGCGCCGCCTGGGTGGCGATGGCGCGCACATGCGCGACCTTGTGCTTGGCGATCCGGTCGGCGCAGACCCCGAGGGCCGCGACCGTGCGCGTCATAGCGGCTTCGCAAAGCGCCCCGGTCTGGTGCACGCCCTCGCCCAGCCGCACAATGCGGGAGAAGGAATCCACCACCCGAAATCCCAACGTGCCGCCGTCGCGGGTCTGAACCGGCGCGGCGATCAGCAGACGGCAATTGTTGGTGCCCAAATCCACGACCGCCAGCAAAGGCCCCAGGCTGGTGTCGTCTTCGCCGGATTTCTGGCGGTTCCCGTGCATTTTTCCCCCAGCGCGATGGCGCTGCCTGGTCCCAAACTAGCACAGTTGAGAGCCTGGGGTGGGGCAAACTTGGCTCAAAACCGGGGGCCCAAAACCGGGCGAAAACCCGTCCTTGCAAGGGGTTGGTGGCTGGTCTAAAGGGGCGGTCCCGGCGGGGCCGCCTTTGATGCTAAGTGGCCCCTGATGGGGGATCGTCTAACGGTAGGACCCCAGACTCTGACTCTGGTTGTCTAGGTTCGAATCCTAGTCCCCCAGCCACTTAACGTGGCCTTTATCTTTCAACGACTTAATCGGGGTGGATGTTCAGGAGTGGGTGCCACTAATGGGGCATCTTCCGGTGGCAGACACTGCACATTTAAAACGTCGCTGTGGCAAAGGCCGCAGCGGCTACCGCTGGTATGTTCGCGTAACAGTGCCGATCACCTTGCGAGACTTCTTCGGCAAGAAAACGGTCGAGAAATCGCTCGACACCAGCGATCTAAAAATCGCGCAACGACGGAAGCACGCCGTACTGGCAGAAATCGTTGCCGAGTTTGAACGGGCACTGACTGGCCGCCTTACGTCGGCAGATATCGAGCAAGAAGCAAAAGCCTATCTTCGAGAAAGGGTGAGCGCCATCCTCGCCCGGCCCGGCACGTTCTTTGAAGTCATAAAGGACGAGTTCGGCAAGGACATTGCCACTGGCGCGGACCTCGCACTTTCCGAACTTTACCCCGTCCTTGAGGAGGGCGATTGGCTGCCAACTATAGTGCGAGAAGCAGAAAGACGCGCAGGACGATACGGCACGACCCTATCGGAAGCTCAGCGTGATGAATTCGCCGCTGCATTAACACGAGCCGAGATCGCCGCGATAAGCCGCGCGGTGGCGGCTTATAATGGCGAAACCCCTGACCCTATCTCCGTTTTCAATCCTCGCGCCATCGACCCGATCACCAACGAGGTACGGCTGCCAACGAAGCCAGCCGCAAAGGTGGGAAAGGCGGTGCGGTTCTCAGAGGCCGTTGAGGCATATATTGCTGACAGAAATCGCCAGAAGAAGACCGCATGGACCGCTCAAACCTTAGGCCAAATGCGCGTGACTTTTCGGCTGTTTGAAAAGTTCTGCCGCGATGCGCCGCTTGACGCTATGGAGCGTTCTGATGTCGCCGACTTCCTGGACAAGCTGGGCGGCCTTAACCCCGCTTATGGACGGAGGCCCACTAAAACACTTTCACTGGATGAGCTTCTGAAAGCCCACCCCGCGACAACCGAAGGCTTAAGTTCAAAGACCCTCAATCGCCACAGTGGCGCACTCGACAAATTCTTCGATTGGGCGATCAAGACTGGAAGATTGACAGGCAATAACCCAGCCGCAGGCCACCGCCGCCAACATCATCAAGGCGATCACGACGATGCCCGTAGGCCATTCACACCAGATGAGCTTAAACACCTACTTGATGGCAAGATATTCAAGGTACCCAGGGCCAGCCGAACCAATCCAACGCACCATACCGCTGATACCACACTGGCGTGGCTGATCCTCATTGCTCTTTTCTCAGGCATGAGATTGGACGAAATTTGCAGCTTACGGACCGAAGATTTGGCGCAAGAAAACGGCATCACATTCTTCAATGTCGTGTCTCACGATGGCCGCAGGCTTAAGACAGCAGCAGCCAAGCGCCGCGTCCCCGTTCATTCAAAACTTTTTGAAATGGGATTTGGGGAATATGTCTCCGCTGCTGTCGCCAGAGAGCATCAATACCTATTTCCAGCACTAAAGCGCGGCGGACCAGATAAAAAGCTCAGTTGGTACATATCGAAGCGCTTCACAACGTATAGGCGCTCGGTTGGCGTGAAAGACCCCAAGACCGTATTCCACTGCCTGCGGAAAAATGCGGCCACCGCGCTAGAACGCGCACGCATCCCGGAGAATGAAGCGGTCCAAATTCTGGGTCACAAAAAGCTGACTATGAGCTATGGCCTATATTCGGAGGGCATCGACTTAGCCGGGCTCAAATCAGTCGTTGAGGCGATCAAATACCCCAATACCGACTTCTCGGATTTGATCGTAGCCGCCGACGATGCACCAAACGGACCGAAAGCCGCACCGCTAACGACCGACAGTAGCGAAGCGCCCAGACATATCACCGAGCAACCGACGCAGACTACAAAATGATCGAGGACGCCCATGCTCACTAAATCAGACGCCGACTGCGCGCACGGCAACACCCTGACTGGCAGAGAGGCCACGGCGCGCTTTGTCGAATTGCTCACCGGCCTACAAAACGCCACCATGCGGTGGCATGTGTCAAAGGGCACCAATCTGGAAGAATTTTTCTACCGGGTGGAAGGCACACACGATGCCCTTTCTCGACGCCTGCAAAAAGATCAGCGGGCAGATAGAAATATCGGAATGTGGATTGGCGGCCACCAAGAACGCGGGCAATGGCAATCCTTAGGTGCGGTATACATAGAGTTCGGCGAAGAATACTCTGATGGCTACATAGATTTTCACCTGCACCCCGACTTCATTGTCACTGCCGGTAAGGCGTCGTGGACGGCCTATTGGCTTACAACCTCAACCGATAGAAGTGAATTGCGCAAACTTCGGCACGCCCTCGCTCAACATTACGAGCAAGAAACTACTAGGATGTACTATGCCCGGCCCGTTCCCGGTTTCGATTGGCACACGGAGGGCGACCCGGCCGAAGTCAAGCTGATCGACTTTACTGGCAAACTACTTGGCGACTATTCGCATTGGGAAGGTTTGCACACTCTCGAAGACTTGAGCGAAGGGCTTGCAGAAAACTCCGGGCTCAAATTTAGGGCTGACGATCCGGGATACAGCAGCGATAGAAATTACGATCCACTCGCGGATGACGCATCTGCGGCCAGTAGCGAAAGCTATTTCCCCTGCTACCTAGATGGCGAACAGAGGTCCGCCCCTGCCACAAACGATCTCATTACAAATTTCTTGCCCGATGATTCACTGTACATGCTTTACGGTGCGACGGGCTCGCTGAAGACTTTTGTGATGCTAGATGTTGCCTATACCGCCGCGTCTGGAACGCAACTATGGCCTAATTCAGGCGGCCCAAATTTTTCTGCCAGCGACCGCTTGAAAGTCGTTTTTATCGCCGGCGAAGGCCAGTCCGACTTTGGGCGCAGGGTCGAGGCATGGAAACGCCATCACGGCATCGTACAGCGGTTGGATGTCCTTATCGTGCCCGTGATGCCTAGATTCGACAGCCAGACACAACTCAAAGACTTGGTCAAAACCGTATCGAACAAACTCGGCTATGCTGACATTCTCATTGTTGACACGCTGATGGAGGCGTCAGCCGGATTCAATATCAGCGACCCGTCAAATGCGCGCGACTTTATCATGGCTTGTAAGTACCTCCGCCGCCACTTGCTTTGCAGCATTTGCCTAATTCATCACACCGGCAAGGATCATAAGGGGCACCTTGGCGCGGAGCATCTTAAGGCAGCCGTTGATATCGTGGACAAAGTAGAAATGAAGTCTGCTTCCGGCACGTCAAAAACCATCCGCATTGCGCAGGAGAAGAATCGTGATCGCGGCAAACGAGGCGACATTGTTCTTGAGGCTATTGAAGTTGAGGCCGGACGGGGTGAGAGCGGCGATCCCGTTACGTCCCTCGTATTAAAGCGGACGGCAGGCCAAGACGCCACATCCCCTAGCCCTAAGGAAGACTTACAGAGGGTTGCGCTTCGCGTTCTTGAGGAAAGGAGCGGAACTGGCCCGCTGAGTATCCAGGAATTGGTGGCAGGGATGCTGGACCAATTACCTGCCGCCAATCTGACTGACGACGCCCGCCAGAGAGAGGTGGACAGGCTCCGAAAGGTGGTCAGCGCTCTCGCCAAAGGGGCACTGAAAGCCCACGCCAAGCGGGGGCCCGGAAGCACTGCGCCGTGGCTGTTTGAGCTTTCTAAGACCCCCGCCACCATTGCAGCGGAATAGAGAGAGACTGGTCCCTCCGGCTGGGCGGTCCTACTCCTAGCTTGGATTGGATGGCTCCCCTAAAGGGGGGGAGCCATCTCCAAGCAAGGAGGGTGAGGACTTTTTTCGGGGTCTTGGAAGGGGTTTTAGAGGTCTTTCCAAGTGACCAAGCGCCGATTACTGCCACCGTCAACGGCTTGGCCGCTGAACCGAGGATGGCGTGGCCCGTGGATGCCTCCGGCCTCGCCAAGTAGTTTGGCACCTGACCCGAAACCCGCCATTTGGGGGTTTTGTAGAATCCTTAAGCCTCTGAAAAACTTGAGAAGTAGCCGTGCAATGGCTTTTGCGCCCTCTGTCACGGACAGGTCGCGCAATCCGCCTCAATTTCCCTGTCCGTCAACGGTTTTTGCACGATCTGGCAAGCCAAAATTCCCCGCCAAGGATTCATTGGCGAATAGGACGAACCCGTGCCCCCCGGCCTGCCCGCTTGGGTTTCGGGAGTCCCGTTTCCGATCCCTTCGCCAAGTCGGTCTGGACTCACTTCTGGATTTGCTCCTATCAGCCTTAAGAGCATCTGGCAGAGCCTGAATCGCAATGCAGGTGCAAATCCACCCAGATTAAACAGGCGTGTAGAGGCTTCCAGTTTCTCTCCGCGCAGTAACGAGAACAGAGAACGACAACCCCTTTTAGCCGCAGAAGCGGTAATAGACGGTCGGTCCAAGACCCGGTACTGGGCCGCTGCCATCGGCGAAGTAAACACGAGGGTCGCTCACAAAGTAGACAAAGCCAGACATACCGCTGTATCCGCCGAAGGAATTGCGCGCGTTGACCGCGCCACAGATTACGTCCGTTGGCTCGCCACGGACATTGGGTTTGGTTTGCCGAGCCAAGGGGCCAAATTGGGCGGAGTTCGGGTCTTTGAGTTGCTGCAATACAGCATTCTTAGCCGCTACGAATACGGGTTCGTCCGTTGATCCCGATTGCTGACCCAGAGCGCACGCAGGGAACGTGAGGGCCACGATAGCTGTCAGAACCGCCAATTTCATACCGAACCCCAAGCAATATGTGTCGAATAGGGATTATAGTCCCTAGAGATTAAAAGCCCGATAACGCCCGATCCTCCTTATGAAGGATTGGAAGCAAATCGTGGGGGCAAATATCTTCGGTCTCCGCACCGCGCGAGGGCTGACGCAGGAGGAGCTTGCGTTGGAAGCTGGTATTGACCTGACCTATATGGGCGGCATTGAGCGCGGTAAGCGCAATCCTAGTCTGCTCGTACTCGTCGGAATCGCACGGGCGCTGGGCGTGCAGCCTGCCGATCTCCTGAAGCGCCGATAGCCCATACATCCTGCGAGCGGAAGCCTAAGCGGAGCACGGGCTTTTTCACGCGCCGTTAGGCATACAGAAAACATCTCGTTTCTATCTGGCGGCCCCTGTGTCAAACCTCTCAACGTTCGTAGTGAGGTATGATAATATGAACCAAAAGGACACAAAACCGAGTTTCGTGGCTTATCTGCGCGTCAGCACAGCCCGCCAAGGCAAGAGCGGTCTCGGTATTGAAGCCCAGCGCGAGGCTGTGAGCCGGTTCGTCGCCGAGCGTGCTGGCAAGATCATCGCGCCGGAGTTCGTCGAGGTGGAGAGCGGCAAACGCAACGACCGGCCCGAACTCGACAAGGCTATCAAGCGATGCCGCCTGACGGGCGCTACGCTTGTCGTCGCAAAGCTGGACCGCTTGTCGCGTAACGCAGCCTTCCTTATGACACTGCGAGACTCAGGCGCGAGCTTCGTCGCCGCCGATCTCCCGGAAGCCAACGCCATGACCGTCGGCGTGATGGCGGTTGTGGCGCAACATGAGCGGGAGGCAATCAGCGCCCGGACAAAAGCCGCTCTTGCCGCCGCTCGGGCGCGAGGGACGGTGCTGGGCGGCCTGCGCCCCAAAGCGCCAGATATTTCTCGGTTTCAAAAACAGGCTGTCCGCGCAGTACAGGAAAAAGCGCTTGCCATTGCCGAAGACCGCCGTGACGTAATCGAGGCACTAGTCAGCGAGGGCTTAAGCATGAATGCAATCGCGGGTCGTTTGAACGAAGCCAGCGTCAAGACCTCTCGTGGTAAGGATTGGACCGCCATGGCGGTGAAGCGCACCATGGAACGTTTGGAGATTGAGCGAGCCTGAGGAAAAAATGGGATCGCATGGTCCCATGGCCCACCCCGTTCTCCTCATTTGCCGTGACCATTTCCATTATCATCGGATGGACCGAGCATGTGAGCGACCGGCTCCGGCATTGCCGCGAGATACGCAACAACGTCCTTCGCGATTTCATCGGCGGTTTCGTTACGTTCCTCAAACTTGGGGACCCAGGGGCGTCCCGGATGTAGTGTATCCCAGCGCGAGCGCATTCCCTTGTGCCGCCCGCTTCCCGGATCATGATTGCCGAACCCGTCAACGAGCTTGTTCCACACGGGGGAGAACCGCGCGATCAAGAGTGACTCCCCCAACGGAATCCAAATGTCCTCTACAACGAGATAGCGGCATTGGAAATCCGCTATATCGAGATTATCGGCTTTCCGCACGCTTTCAGCGTGTTCATTGATCCGCCCGAACAACGGCGAGCCCATGCCGCCACCTTGCACGTTGCCCTTTCGAGCGCCGGACGGAACGGCCTTGCCCACATAGATAGGCCGCTGAAATTTTCCTTTGCGGTTCTGCTTCGCGATCACATCATAACAGGCGAATTTTCCCGTATAGTAGATCGCATAGATTCCCGCGCCCGAGAATCTCTTTACATCGCCCAGACCCTGAATTTGTTGCTCAAGCATTGCCTCCGCAACACTTCGCCCCAGATTGTTCCGGTTCAACGGATCGTATGGCCCCGGCCCCGCCACGTTAGGCGCGACCCTTGGGCGGCGCGAGGCGTGTCATGTCGTATTCCGTCAGCTTCGTTGCGACGCTCGCCGCCACGATTTGCGCGAGGCGCACCGGAACGGCGTTGCCGATCTGACGCATCGCTTCCGACCAAGAGCCATGAAAGACGAAGCTATCGGGGAAAGTTTGAAGGCGAGCAGACTCCCGCACCGTGAAATACCGCACGTTGCCATTCTCCATAACCATCATGTTTTCGCCGCCCGGCACGCCATGATCGCCAGCCTTGAGAGTCTTGGCCGGAAGATCGAGCGGGCTCCCAGTGTGACCAGGATAGACGCGCGCGCCGTCCTGAAAACGATGATTGTGAATCCCCACCAAAGGACCATTCACGGGGTTGGGCAAGTCGTGAAGCGCATCGCGCACAGTGCGCCACGGGCGCGTGACAAGTGTCGGGCGACGATTGAGGCGGCGGAGATACTCGACCTCGCGCCGGAGGTTGCCCGGTGTGGCGGGCTTCCGCTTGCCGTGCCGCTCCCAATATTCGCCCGTTACCCATTGATCGACCACAAGCGAATCCGCCGAATGCGTCGGCAACGGGAAGGACCATTTCACATCAAGGTCATCGCGGAAGCCCACGATGAAAACGCGCTCGCGCTTTTGCGGTATACCGTAGTCAGCGGCGTTCGCCACCGTGGCAATGACGTTGTAATTCAGCCCGCCTCGCTTGCCCGAGGTCTTGCGCCTCTGGAGTCGCGCGAGATGGTCCGCCCATTCTTCGTCTTGCTTGCGCCGAACCTCCGGGAACTCAAATTGAAGGAGGATATATTGGAAGTAGTTCGCGAACGCGCCGCGCGTGAGGCCCCGGACGTTCTCCATAATGAACGCGCGCGGGCGCACGCGGCGCACGGCGTCAACGGCGGCGGGGAACATATCGCGCGCGTCATTGTGGGCGCGATGCTTTCCGCAAATCGAAAACGGCTGACACGGCGGACCGCCCGCAATGAGGTCCATCCCTTCGGGCAATGTCGAATAGTCGAAGTCGCGCACGTCGCCTTGAAACAAGGGCCAGTCCCGTACAAGCGGATAGCCGCGCCGCTGGTTCTCGCGGATCGTATCGCAAGCATCCCTGTTCCACTCGACTGCCGCGAGGCAATCGAAGCCCGCAAGTTCAATCCCCATGCCGAGCCCACCGGCTCCGGCGAACAATTCGGCTGCCCTCAGCATGTCTCACCCTTCCGTCCACTCGGCTCAAGGAACGCCCTCACGCGGCGTTCAACTCGCGCCATGTCGCGCAACTCGCATTCCCAAATCGTTGTGCACGTCCATCCGGCCTTGCGCAACATCTTCGCGTTCCGGGCGTCCCGCTCACGGTTCCCTTCCAGCTTCGGAATCCAGAAATCGTGTCGTGACTTCGGTAACCGCGCGAGCGAGCAGTTTGCGTGACGGTGCCAGAAACACCCGTGCACGAAAATCGCCTTGCGGCGTGGACGAAACACAATGTCCGGCTTGCCCGGAAGCTCGGGAGCATGAAGGCGGTAGCGATAACCGAGCCCATGAACGAGACGGCGCACGACCATTTCGGGCGTCGTATCGCGTCCCTTGACGCGCGACATACGCTCGCTTCGTTCGACCTTGCTCAACGTGTCCATGTCATGCCCGCTTAGCAACGAGCTTCACGCCTGATTGTCGCCCGCTATTTCCGAAGTTCTCGCGGTCCAAGTGCTCGCGGATCAGGCGCGCAATAAGTGTCGATTTCTTGAAGCCCTTCGCCGCGCAATAGGCGTCGAAACGACCCGCGTCTTGATCGGACATAAGGACTTGAACTCGCGTCGCACTCGCCGCCATCGGAGCCGCCTACTGATTCGCCGGACAAGTGTATAGAACTGCACACTTTTGCGCACTGCCGGACGTCACTCGGATTGCGCGATTTCCGCCTTCGGAATGTTACCGGGGCTCGCGCGCAATTGACCTATCGCGGCTATCATCGTTCCAAGCGTGTCGAGATATGCCGTTAAATGGGGCCGTTTTGAAAGGCGGTCAGCGATATGTTGGTGCAAGTGCTCCAGAGACGCGGTGTAACCATCGAGGCCGAGACCTCCCGTTACCAGCATGAACCTGAGAAAAAGGAAATAGGTCACGAAGATATCCGTGTCGCAATACGCAGCGACTTCTTCAAGCCGCCCCGCAGCCACCATCGCCTCTACCTGCGAGCCGTCAATGCCGCCGATCTTCGCCGGTATTCCAGAGATAGCCGCAAGTTCGGCAAGAGATGGCCGGGTACTCGCACCAAACCCGCTTATCACGTCGCAGATATCGAGATGGTCACGCCCGAACCGATACCAGTAGTCCTTTCCATTCCCTCCATGAATGGCCTGGGCCGGTATCGCCATTGCGAACGCGCGATACCTCAAAACCGGGAGATCAAAGGCGGAGCTATTGAACCCTACCAATTGCGGTGAAGGTGTTTCGCTCAAACTATCGATGAATGACTGGACCAGCTCGCGCTCTGGCCTCTGTGCGACATGCACGACACCCGAGCGCGTAACCATCCATGGTCCGCGATCCCCGCGTTCGGCATAGATCGCGCCAACACAGACAATTTTCTGGAGTGGAGTTTTCACAAATGCCAGGGCGGGGTCCTCACCGGCCCGCGCATATCGCTCCCCCAGCGTCCGTCTAACTTGTTCATCCGCCGCATCTGGAGCGGCCTGGATCAGTTCTCGACCCGCTGCTAGATCAGGAACGGTTTCAAGATCAAAAACAACGGCCCTTTGGCGGCTCATAGATACGCCTGAATCTGTGTCAGGAAAGGCGACGGCTTGCTCAATCTGATATCGCCCCAAGGCATCATGCGCTGTTTCGCATATGAGAAATACAAGAGACGCCGAGACCGCGTGACGGCAACAAAAGCGTTGCGCTTTTCCTCTGCCATTTCCTTTGGCTTGTTCTGGGCGCGATAATCGGGGAACACGCCCTCCGCCATGCCCACAATAAAGACGACCTCAAACTCCAAGCCTTTAGAGGAATGGACGGTCAGCAACGCCGTTCCATCAGACTTGATCTGCTGGGAGGTCCCCAGCGCCATGCTGCTAAGAAAGCCGGGGAGCGCCCTCGTCTTCGATGCGGCGGTTCGCAGATATTGGTCCCACTCGTTGAGCATAACTTCGGTATCGTCGTAGACCGCGCCGCGCTCATTCGCCGCCAGGGTGTCCGCGTGTTTGCGCAAGACATCTATGGCCGGCTTAATTTTAAGCTGGTTATTCTGCTTCGCAATCACGTCGATAGCGTCAGCTATGGCCTGACAACGCGCTTCACCCGACACCTTCGCGCATTCAGCCATGAGCGCAACGACCTGCGCGGGCTCAGAGATCACTTCCCCGTCCAATTTGAAGTCCCAGCGATTCAAGAGCGCTGACATGTGCAACTGGTCACGAGGGTTCGCGAGTGTGCGCAATGCAAGCTGGAAATCGTCCGCAAGCTTCGACTCGTTCTCGTGCAGGGACGTTACACGGCGATAAAACGGGATATCCCGCGAGCCTAACTCCTTCTCCACGGCAAGGAGCGTGTATCGAGTACGGCCCAACACCGCGCAACTTGCGGGCGTAATCGGCCCTTCGATGTCGGGATGCCCGGTCTGAAAAAGCCGTTGAATCTCATCCACGACAAGCTTTGCTTCGCCTTCCTCGTCGTCGCCAACCAGAACTTTCGCGGTTCCTGCTATCGGGAGTTGGCCTTTCACCGAATAACTCGGTTCAAGAGCATGGGCGATATCCACTACGACCCTCGATGATCTAAAGTTCTCATCCAAAGCGATCTTCGTCGCTCTGAATTCGCGCTGGAAGTCGTCCATGTATCGTGGACTTGATGTAGTGAAGCCATAGATGGATTGGTTCGGATCGCCGACCATCATGACGTTATTGAACTCTGAGCCGCATAGCGCCTTTACGACGGCGTATTGGGCTTCGTTGAGGTCTTGCGCCTCGTCAATACAGACATAGCGGTAAAGCCGCCGATAAAAGGCCGCGATCTTCTCATTCTCGGTCAAGAGACGATAGGCGAGAAGGAGAAGATCATCGAAGTCAAAAGCGCCGCTCGCCTCAAGGCCCGCGTTATAGGCGTCGAAAATTCGTTGTTCCTGCGGGTCTTCTATTTCTGGAATCGTCATCGGATGATTTTTGATGTTGGAAATCGCGCGCAGCCAATCATCCAATTTTCGCGTCCGTGCTTTGGCGTCCCCCGCCATCATGAGTTCGTGATTCAGCAACGGGTCAGCAGCGACGGCCTCGGCTAACACCTGCCTGCGGTCGGAGAATTGTTCAAAAATTTGGGGAGTCGAATTGACGCCTACAGGCTTCCCACGATCTGAGAGCATGTCGAGACAGAAGCCGTGAAGTGTTCCGATAAAAGTTCGCGTGCCTAGCTCGCCCAGGTCATCGAGCCGTTCTTCCATCTCTCGCGCCGCCTTGTTGGTGAAGGTCAGCGCGAGCACGCGGAAATGCTCTTTCTGGATCGAAAGCAGGCGTCGCACGCGCTCGGTCAGGACGCGCGTCTTGCCCGTGCCGGGCCCGGCAACCACCAGCAACGGCCCGTCGCCAAACTCGACGACCCGCTGCTGGGTGCCGGAAAGCCTGATTTTAGGAACAATCGTGGCCATCATTCGTCTTTCAGGTCTTCGGCTATCTTATCAAAAATCTTGCGAATCGCGGGCGGAATGCGTCGGGCCGGGTCAGTCAGCGAAACAATTGCAGTTGCTACCGGTGCGGCCAGGCGCGTCTTGCGCTCAGATAGAAGGTCCTTCGCTGCGCGTTTTCGTCCGTCCGCGCCCTTGTAGTCCCGCGTGGTCAGCTTCCCAGCGACCTTTTTTCCGGGCTTCCCGTCGAGTTCGGCAATGTATTTGTCGAATTCGCCCTTGCCGAGGACCGCTTCAAGGGTCGCCTCGATGGCGTCCATATAGTTCTCTACAAGATGTCCCTCGTAATCGGTCTTGCCATCAATGATCGAGATGTTCGGCAAGGTGGTCGCGTTGCCCAGGCCGACCTTATTGAGTTGGCCGTTTACGGCGGCGACTATGAGGTCTTCGCCGTCGGAGAGGATATACCAACGCATTCCGAAATTCTGTGCGAGCCACACAAACGGGAAGTAGTTTGCACCGCCGCAGCCAACGAAGCTGAATCCCTTCTCGTGCGCGGTCGCGCCCCAATAGCTTTCGGCATAGATCGGCAAGGCTTGTTCTTCGGTTTCACCCTCAAACAAGATCAGCGCGCGGGAGAAAAGTAGATCGCCCCGACTGACCATCACCTCACGATCAAGTTTCCTGCGCTCGTCGGCGTTCAGCTTGGAGAGGTCCAATTGCGAAACTTTTGTATCGGACTTGTTTTTGACCAGGAGCCGGAGGTCTTCCAGCCGCGATTGCGCCACGAAATACGGCGAGTGTGTGCTGACAATCCGTTGCCCAGGAATGTCGCGTACCTGGGCGAACAATGCCTTTTGCGCGTGGGGATGCAGGTGGGACTCTGGTTCTTCGACGGCAAGCAAAGTGTGAACTTCGTCGCCGCCCTCCTCGGCTTTACTCTGGCGCCACGAGGCGAAAGCGCGAAAGACCAAGAGCGATGCCAGACTCCGGGTACCCATGCCGTGGCGCGTCAGGGGGAACGCTGATCCGCCGCCCGAGTTGAGCGAAACGTCCACGCCGCGCGAGAGGTCGCGCAAATGCCGGGGCACTGGCGCGATGTCGATGCCTGCCTTCTCGAATGCGATCACCTTTTGGAGTTCCGTAAGGTTTTCGCGCAGATGCTTCAGAACCTCGCTTTTATCCACGAGGGTCTTGTTGATTACGGAAAGCGCTTCTTCAAGCTCCTCAACATCCTTCTCCGTAAGGCCAAGGTCGTCGGTGAGCCTTCGCCAGAACGAGCCGCGCGTGCGGAGATCGTCGTCGAGATCGCGCTTTGCATCGATGTAGTGGAGCGCGATTGGTTCGATTTGAGCCGCGCTAACGGTGTCGCCATCTTCTGCGTCCAGCCAATCGGCAAACGGCTTCCACTCTTTCAGGAATTTGCGTGTCGTGCGGTAGTCGCCGTGAACATCGCTCCACTCGAGAACCGAACGCATACCCACCATGTCGTCCTGATCGTCGTCCTGAGCGATGCCTGTGCCCCAAAGATTGGTCCAATAGCTGCCGCTGGGAAATGACTCGATAACCTCGCCGTTGGGCCCAACGGGCCGGAGCAAAATATCGACAACGGCGCGACGATCCTTCGGCACGTCGGCTTCATTCTGCCCGAGCCGGATGTCCTCCTTCCCAAGGAGACGGCGGTTCGCGCCGATTGCGAACTGAAATGCATCGAGGAAACTGGTCTTGCCTGCGTTGTTCGCGCCGACGAGGACGGTCAGGTCGTGAAGCAGGACCTCGATGTTTGTCAGCGACCTAAAGTCAGCGACGCGGATGGCGACAACTGTCACGCCACTAGACTTCGGGGACCCTGCGGTCGGCTTGGGCGTCGGGGCAGGCTTGGCGAGATCGGCGAGCGTTACAGTTTTGGGGCCGGGCTTGCTTTTCTGAGGTGACATTTTCGCCCGTGGCCTTTCAACGAATCATGTGTGGATTGTCGCTCTCTACGAGGCGGACGGCGACCACAGAACGAAACGATCCAGAAAGGCCTTCAAACCAGCGTGTCCATCCCACAGATTTTCCAAGAAAAACAAAAAGGAGCGGGGAAAATATTATTATTTTCAATAGCTTATGTGATGGCGAGCAGGAGTTGACCTGTGTCCCCCTGTGCGAAGGGAGCACCTTGGATTTGGCTGGTCAGTGCGGCAGCACCTCCTCCATAGCATAGTCCCTACCGGGGCAACACATAGGAGAAATGGGCGGGAGACCACGCCCCGCGACCGCCACGCAAACGTACCGGTGAGGGCACTATGGCAAGGACATCAAAACGGGTCCGCACGAAGCGGCAGACAACGCCTCAATACTTCATATTCGAGATTGCGGAGTGGCAACCTACTTACATTTTATCGGTCAATCATGATCGCTATCGCGATAGCGCATATCGTGAACATGCCGGCATCGAGCTTCAGGCATCATGCATTTTTCCAAGGAATTTGGCCGGAAGGGTTGCGCGATTCAACATCGCCGGCCAGCGGGATTGCCTAATGCCGGAGGTATTCAAGCGGGATTCCTCGTGGACGCCACGATGCGTCGGCGCGCTCGAGCTAAAGCCCAGTCAGGGTCATTTCTATACGAGCGTTCCCCACGAAAGCCTCCCGTTCCTAACAACACTTTTCTCACATGGCGCGATTAGGTTCGTAGTCCTCTATGGAGCCTCAATGAGCCGAGGCCGGTCGCTATGCTCTTCATTTCAATTGGAGAGAGCTGTGAATTTGGAGGACTACTAATTAGAACTGAAAAGCGCCGGCTGGCACAATAAGGTGGGTGCCAGTTTTGGGTGCCATTAGCCTCGCTATCGTGCTAAGTTACCTAAGTTATTTGTGAAACCAGCCCCTCTTCTGGGCGTCCTAGTCCCCCAGCCACTTTTTATTGCCGCGCCAGCGCGGCAATAAAAAGTGCCCTCGGCGAGACCGGCCCATTCGAGGCCGGTCGAGGCAAGAGGCCCCAGCAAAACAAGCCGCGAGCAAAGCGAGCAACCAATTAGCGAGCAACCAATTTAAGTGTAAAGCGCCCCGGAATTCCAAACTTGAAACGGCGTCTCATGTGACGTCGGCAATTGCAGGTTTCATGGAATATCCGGGCCAGTGAGTGCACTTTAAAATGGCCTATTCCATCTGTGTGGAAAATTTCCCAAAACGATTCGTGAAGTTTTGCGAGCTGATGTCTCACTGTCTTCGGGTGGGGCAATAAGACAGCAATCGTTGCTCTCACAATCGGCAAAACTACGATAGCGTCCGATTTTAAACAGGGTACCGTTGTTAGCGCGACGGCATATGCTGTTACTGCCATCGAAAGACTGAGGGACGTTGGTGGAGGAGCTTTCGGTGATCCGGCCGGCAAATCCCATGCAGCGCCTATCCGATCACGTTACCTGATCGCTTCCGATATTATTGCGATTTGTATCGGGTACGCAGGCGCTCTACCATTCCGGCTTTGTGATGCGGCAGCCACTGCCCGCGCACGGAAAATAAGAAACGCGGGATGGATTAGACCGATGCGCGCACGCAATTCCATTATTTTCTTCTTATTGGCGGCCGCGATCACGATGCCGACGGTGGCACAGACCCCGGCTCCCACGCGGCCTCGTCCGCTGCCGGCCATCCAGTGGCCCGGCGCCAATATCGGCGTTCCCGAGGGCGACTATAACAAGTCATTGCGCTCCAAGGCGGACATGGACTTGCCCAATCCCTATGACCGCGACGAAACCTGGCTGAAGATGCCGCGGGGGCGGGTGCTGGGAGCAACCAGCGCCATCGACATTGACAAGGATGGCAAATCGATCTGGATCGCGGATCGTTGCGGCGGAACGGGTGTTTGCACCGGCAAGCATGTGGCGCCGGTCATGAAATTCGACCAGAACGGCAATTTCGTGCGCGCCTTCGGCGCCGACATGATCGTCTATCCGCACGGCCTGTGGGTGGACCAGCAGGGCAATGTCTGGGTGGCCGATACCCGGTCGAACATAGAGTTTCCGCTGCGCCGCGACGGCACGCCGGAACGGGAAGTGGCGGCCCCCGGGACCGTGGCCAACGGCAACCAGATTCTGAAATTCAGCCCCGAGGGCAAGCTGCTGATGCGGCTGGGTACGCCCGGCCGTTATGGCACCGACGAAAGCCATTTCACCCAGCCTTCCGACGTGGTCACCGCGCCCAATGGCGACATCTTCGTGGCGGACGGCCATGAATTGATGACCGCGCCGCCGCGAATCATGCATTTCGACAAAAACGGGAAATTCATCAAGGCCTGGGACATTTGCAGCCAGAGCATCCAGATCAGCGATTGCAGCCACAGCCTGGCGATGGATTCGCAAGGGCGGCTGTTCGTCGCCGACCGCGGCAACAGCCTGGTCCTCGTCTATGACCAGAACGGCAAAAAACTGGCCGACTGGCCGCAATTCGGCCGTCCCAGTGGCCTCTATATCGACCGCAACGATGTGCTGTACGCGGCCGATTCCGAATCCAGCGTCGTGCAGGGCCACGCCTATATCCGCGGCGTCCATGTCGGCAGTGCAAAGACGGGCGTGGTAACGGCCTTCCTCCCGGATGTGCGCGGCAACCCGGTGCCATGGTTCCCGCTGCGCGGTACCACCGGGCCGGAAGGCGTGGTCGCCGACGCCGCCGGCCACATCTTCATCTCGCAGGTCCAGCCCTTCGGCCAGATCGCGCGCTACACACGCAAGCCGTCGCCCTGAACGCCCCGCCATCCTGCGCCATCCGGGCATAAAGCGCCCTTTGCGCCTTGTTCGCCACGCGCAGCATACTGACAGGCCAGGAGCAGCCGGATGGCGGGCCGATCGGGGCCGCTCTCAGGCCCCCCGATCTGTTCGCCGCTGCTATTTCGCGTAGGTCTTGGTGAAGCCATTACGCTGATTGATCACGGTGAAGCTACCGTCCGGCCTCGCCTCCACCTTGACCCAATAGGCCTTGCCGTTGTGCGCCGGCGCCGGGGTACGCATACCCTGAACCGGCACGAATGGCGCCACCGGCATGGTCCCGGATGGCTGATCGATATCGTTGGCGATGAACATGCCGGGGGTGGTGTATTCCTGGCCGCTCAACATCGAGAAATGCATTTCCCAAACGTCCTCCAGGCGGGGCGAGCTGTGCAGGCTCATCATCGTGTCGGGCTGGGCGCCTTTTTGGGTGCCGGTATTCAAAATGGCGACGCGGGGACGCAGCGCGTGAATGAAGAACGGCGCGTTGGAACTGTTCTGTCCATGGTGCAGGCTGAGCAGCACATCCAGCGTGCCCAGCAGGTTTTTCGGGCACGCCAGCTTGTATTCGATATTCTTGGTGACATCGCCCAGATGCGCGGTCTTGAACTGGCCGTAGGTGACGAAAACGCCGACCGACATCGGATCCTCGGGGAACGGCGGATCGACCGGCTTGTAATCGGCGCATTCGGGATTGGCCTTGCCGGCACCGGGCCGGGCCCTGGCGATCGTGTTCATCTCCGACGTCACCACATCGAAAGTGACTGGACCCAGCGAGATCTTGTCGCCGATCTTGGCCTGCCGGTGTTTCGCATTGGCGTAGAATTGCGGATAGACATTCTTGAAGAAGGCCTCGCCGGGGTCGGCGCCTGGCTGCCGCGGTGCGCCGTGATCGATGAAATCCTTGATCGGAATCAGCGGCGCCAAGGCTGGCAGGCCGCCATAGTGATCGGGATGCCAATGGGTGATGATGAGGTGATCAATCTGGGTCAGCCCGGCGTCCTTGACCGCGTCCATGATGCGGTCCGCGTCGCGCTTGGAAGCGGCATTTCCGGCATCAATCAGCATGGACTGGCCATCGGGGCTCACAAAGAGCACCGCATTTCCGCCCTCAACGTCGATGACATAGATGGATAACGGCTTCGCCGGCGGCGCGGTGGCGGCCAATGCGGCGGACGGCGCCAGCACCATCAAGAATCCTAACCATGCGCGCATAGGCAATTTCCTCTTTCCCCGCAGGTGCCCGTCTTGGCGAGCAAAACGGCGAAGAACGGTACAGTCAACGCCAGCCGGCGCGCAATCGCACGCATTGCTATTGCTCGGCCGGGTTCAGCGCATCGATACGGATTTGCGCCTGCACCATTGAGTCGCGCGGAAGGTCGGCTCCTCCCGGCGGCATGTGATTGCGGGACAGGATAAAGGCCGCGATATCGGTGGCGCTTACGGCGCTGAGCTTGCCGGGATTGTCGGCCGGCATGGTGACGCGGATACGGTCCGTCAGGGCGTTGAGGGTCTCGCCATTCCAGTTGGAAAGAAACTCCGACCCCGCCAATTGCGGCGCCATTTCCGCCCCGGCCAGGGTTTCGCCATGGCAGGCGGCGCAATGGTCCATGAACAGCTGCTTGCCCCGTTCCGCCTGGGCGGCTGTGAATATCCCGCTCCAGCTGGAACGGGTCGGCGCCTGGGCATGAAGCGCAGCAATACCGCAAACAAAGGCAACTCCGGAAACCGCAACGCTTACAAATGTCTTGTTCATCGCAACGCGTTTCTCAGGCACGGGGAAGGCGATAGGCAATCAGTTCGTCGGAATAGTTGCCGCCGCCGACCGCAACCACCAGATACTGTTCGCCCTTGAGCATATAGGTCATCGGTGCTCCGGCGGACGGCGCGGGCGCATAGATTGCGCCCACTTCCTTGCCCGTTTTCTTGTCATAAGCCCGCACCATGGCGCCGCGCGCGCCGTTGGGGGTAATGACAAAACCGCCCTCGGGACAGATCACCAGAGTCTTGGTGCAGAGCGGTCCCACCAAACCGCCGCGTCCGGTGCGCGGAATATTGAGTCCCCGCAGCAAAGGATGGTTTTTGACATTGTCCGGCGTCTCGCCATGCGCGATCTGCCAGGCAAAGGTTCCGGTCTTCAGATCGATGGCGGTTATGGTGCCATAGGGCGGCTTCAAAAGCGGCAACCCCTGGACGGTGGTGCCGCCGCCGCCTTCGTCGCCGCCAACAGCCGCAGCAGCTGCCGCCGCGCCGCGTCCCGCTGCGCCACGGCCGGCACCACCCGCCGCCGCGGCCGAACCCTCCGGAACCTGCGCGCGAATGGGCTGCCCCGGCGTGCCCGAGACATAATCGAAATCCGAAACTTCCTTTGTGGGATTGGGCACGGCGGCCAATATCGCGACACTCGCCGACGCGAACACATAGACATAATGGTTCTCGGGATCATAGGCGCCGCCCGCCCAATCGGTACCACCGGTAAGACTGGGCGCATGCAGCGTACCGCGATTGCCGCCCACCTTGCCCACAGTCGGCGGCATGAACATCGGGCCGATGGTGTAATTCTTGATCAGCTCCAGTGCCTGAGCCCGCAACGCCGGCGTGAAATCGATCAGGTCATCAACGCTGACACCCTGGCGGCTATAGGCTGGCGGCTTGGTGGGAAAAGGCTGAGTCGGCGAATACCATTCGCCAGGTACATCGCCCTTCGGCACGGGTTTTTCCACGATCGGCCAGATCGGCTCGCCGGTCTCGCGGTTCAGCACATAGAGGAACGCCTGCTTGGAGGGCTGGGCCAGCACCTTGACCACTTTGCCGTCGATCGGCACATCGCAAAGAATCGGGGCGCAGGGAAGGTCAAAGTCCCACACACCATGATGCACGAACTGGTAGTGCCATTTGCGTTTGCCGGTCTGCACATCCACCGCCACCAGGCTTTCGCCGAACAAAGCGGGGCCGGCGCGGTACTGGCCGTTATAATCGCCCGTGGCCAGCTCGACCGGCAGATAAACCAGGCCCAGTTTCTCATCAGCGGACATCTGCGCCCAGACGCCGCTATTGCCCGCGATTTCCGACTGGCCCGGAACCACCCAGCTGTCATAACCAAACTCGCCCTTGCGCGGGATGGTATGGAAAATCCATTTGCGCTTGCCGGTCCTGGCATCGAAACCGCGGACATAGCCCTTGACGTTGCGCTGGCTGCGGGGAACGCGGCCGGACGAATGGGCGGCACCGACCACCACGGTATCCTTGATGACCAGAGGCGTCGCATTCAGACCGACATCGCCGGTGATAAGGTCAATGTCCTGATCGTCGTTCAGCTTTAGATCAACCACGCCATTGACGCCAAAGCCCTTGACCGGAATGCCGGTGCGCGCATCCAGCGCGATCATTCGGTAGCCGGGCGTCACATAGATGATGCGTTCATCGTTCTTGCCGTCGGTCCAGTAGGAGACGCCACGGCCGGAAAATTGGCGCGGCGCGTTAATGCCGCGCTCGCCTTCATTCTCGCTGTGCATCCAGAGCAATTCGCCGTTGGTGGCGTCCAGACATACGACAGCGCGGCGCGAACCGGCGGTGTTGTAAAGACGGCCCTTGATCATCAAGGGTGTCGATTCGTATTTGTATTCCGGACGCGCCCCCATCATGTCGGGCTTGAAGCGCCAGGCCACTTCCAGATCATTGAAATTCGAAGCGTTGATCTGGTCCAATGGCGCATAGCGCGTGTTGGCGTTGTCGACCGCATAACTATGCCATTCAAAATCCGGAACGGACGAACGGGGCGTTTGTGCGCCGGCACCGGTTTTCGCGAGCAGAGTCGCGACAAACGGCAATGACAACACGACGCGGCGAGATAGGCTATTCATACGACCACCTGACATTGTTGTTTTATTGCACCGGCCGCCCAGCACGACGAAATACCCGAGCTATTAGAACAAGAAATTCCGTCTACTTTCAGTGCGATACTTAAACCACCTTCAGGCTTTCGTCGCCGGACCCCAGACCCTCTTGTAATTAAAAAATTCAACACATCGATCCCGAAAGATGATCGGCGATGGTCTTGCCGAAAGCCAGTTAAATTCGCATTCTTGTTGACATAGTGAGACAGGAACACCTCCCCGAGGTCGCCCTGTACCTATAGGGTTTCCTCTCTGGCTAGATGTTTTCCCCTGGTCTTGAGAGAACTGAGCCTGTCGCTGCGCGGCAGGCTCTTTTTTAACAACCCGGCGGCAGAACGGCTGTTTTATGCAGGCGCTGCCTGCGTTCTTCCATTCCTACCAGTCGCCGATCGCGGACAATTCCGCGGCACGAACCAAATCGTCGCCGTCGACCTGCAACAGGAAGCCCTTGGCGACATTGTCCCGCGTTACCTTGCGCACCTTCGCCACATAATCAGCGTGGGTGGGATAAAGCGTCTTCAGCTGGACCACCGTCATATCCTCCGTCGCGCCCCAGAGCCGGCAGCCCCCTCCGCTATTGCCGCCTTCGCCGCCACCTGCTCCCGCTGCCGCGCGCGGAACGCCCACAGCGTGATTGATCTGCGTGGGCACCACCTGCGAGGCCAACTGGATACCGCCCTGGGCAAGCTGGAATTCATTGCGGCGCGCCACCGACATCACCGGCGGCTTGTTGACCTGCGTAAGGTCGAGTTTGGGCGCGATCGGCGGCGCCTTGCCGCCGGCTGCCCATCTGGCCATATGGGCAAAGGCCGCGGCCACGACCTGGCTCTTTGCGGTGCGGGTACCGAGTTGCGGAATCAGGCATTGCGGCGCCAAGGTTGCTTCCACCGCCGAGCCGAGATCGCGTATTTCCAGCGGTTCACGGCTGTTGCGCAGAACTTGATCCACATGGCTCGAGCCGGCCACATCCCACTCCCGATACTTGTCCGAGTCGGGCTGCCAGTTGGCCGCGCCCCCCGCCAGCACATCATACTCGGTCTGCACCCGGAAAACCGGCGAGATCGGATCGCTGCGGATCGGCGTATTGACAGTTAGCAGCAGGAACCCGTCATAGACCTTCACCAAGGGATGGATATTGTTGACATAGGTGACAAGGCGACCCGCCGATTGGGACTCGCCGGTGGCAAGTACCACTTTGGGTTTGAGCCCGCCCAGGAGACCAACCGTCCCTGGAGTTTTGAGCGCCTGGGCAACCTGGGAAATAATGTCGAACGACGCCGCATCCACATCGGGAGCGCCAGGGCCGCCGCCTTCTGCTGCCTGGCCGACAGACAAAGCGCCATAGCGTTGTGGATTCCATTTCTTAAGCGCGTTGGTGCCCCGGGTCATGGGCGAAACGCCAACCCAGGCATAACCGGACCGCATCATGTCGTGCCAACCGAAGAACCAGACATTCTCTGCATGAAAGTTATTGGAGTCGCTCGTCCACTCGACGATCGCAGTGCCGTTGAAGCGCTTGGGATTAATCGGACGGCGCACCACGACGCGGGTGTAAAAAATCTGACCGGTCGAGGCCACTTCGCCGGTCTCCGTGCCGCCCGTCTTGTAAGTCGCCGCCGTCCCTTTGACGAAATATTCCTCTTCCATATAGCCGCGGCTGGTCAGATCGTGGTTCGACGCGAAGAAGACGTAATTGTGCGAGGGCGACCCCGGCGCATCGGGCGCGGCAATCGGCCCGATCACTTCAGGCACCGGCACGGCGGCCCGCGCCGGAACGGCCAGAAGGCATGCCGTTACAGCCAGAACAAATCCAATCCGGTAACGCATGCCAACACTCCTGCTTGCTACCCCCGTCCGTCTTGCCTGCCGTCCTCAGGCGCGTCAGATGCGCCGCGATGCCCCTGCCGCCGTCACGTTCAGAATTTTATCCGAAACGGCAGCGTTACAGGCACGAGCGTTCCGCGTGGAATTTTCCACAGCGACTTTGACACGGCGAAGAACATCGACACCGAGTTGAAAACGCCAGATCCCTCGGCGTACCCATTCTTGCGGCCCGGAGAGTGAGCACTGTTCGCTCCCTCCCTACTCAGGCTAGAATTCTAGTAGGCAAAGCGCAGTCCGACGCGCACGGTCCTGCCAAGAGCGTCGTAGATGCTGTTTCCGCCATCCGTGGGCTGCGGGACGTTGGTGGCGTTGTCGATCGAGCCGAAAAGCTGGATCGTGTCGCTCCATTTATAGGAAAGACGCAGATCCAGGTAGCCGACCGGATTAACATGGTTCTGGTCTATCAGATTGCCATTGCCGGGGGCGCTGACCAGCACACCCGTGGACGACAGCGAGGCCAGGGTGACGCCATAGGACGCCAGGTTCTGGACACCGTTGGTGAGCACCGCGCCGCCCAAGAAGCGGCCCTGGATCGTACCGGACCACGGACCTTCGGTGTAGCTCACCGAGATCTTGCCGCGCGTCTTTGGCGTACCATTGGCGGCATAGGCCAGCGGACCACCCAATGCACCTGCCGAGTCGTAGGTGACGCCGATCGCGGTTTGCGTCTGCTGTTCGGTGTAGTTAGCCATGATATTCACGGCCAGGTCGCCTTCAAACAGGGGGGTCCTGTAATCCGCCTGCATGTCCAGGCCCGAGGTCGAGAACGAGGCCGCATTCAGAGGGCTCAAATTCACCAAGCCGATCGTAGGCGCGCCATTGGTGAACGAACCCGGAATGAAGGTCAGCTGGCTGCAATAAATCGCCTCGCCCGAGATGCAACGGGCGACCACCGTGTTGATGTTGGTCGAGAATATCCCGCCATGGATATTGATCGAGTACCAGTCCGCCGACAAGCTGAACCCTTCGATAAAGCTCGGTGTGAGAACCACGCCGCCCGATACCGTGACGGCCTTCTCAGGCTTCAGGTTCGGGTTGCCGTTCTGGCTCTGCTGGCAAGCATAGCCGGGCGACGTGGTCGTAGGATAAACGCAGGTCTGGAGCGCACGCGTGCCCGCCGAAAACAAATCCGAAATATTCGGAGCCCGAATATCCAAAGACCAGGTGGTTCGGAGCTTGATATGGTCATTCAACTGGCTGGTCAGACCAATTTTCCAGGTTTCGACCAAACCGCTGGTCGAATAGTCGGTCATGCGGCCCGCGACATTCAGGTTGAGCGTCTGGACGACATTGTCTTTCAGCAGCGGCACACCCAATTCGACAAAACCTTCCTTGACGGTGTATTGGCCACTATAGGCAATCACATTGCCCGCCGCGAAATTGCCGGCTTGGGATTGCGCATGGCTGTAGCTGATGCCGGCCTGTTCATGCCGGTACTCGACACCGAACGCGACAGCGATTTCGCCCGCGGGCATGGAGAAGGGCAATACGCCATTCATCGAACCCGCAACGACTTCCTGATTCATGAACAGATCCTCAGCCATGAAGATGCCGGAATTCGGGTCAAGGCCGGGATTGACGTAAAGCTGGGCGGCGGTGGACACTTGCCCCTGCCCGATGATGTTCAACGGCACGCAGCCGGCGGCAGCGGCGGCGTTTGCCGGCTGCAGCAACGCACGGCACTGGATGCTGCCGATCGGCAGGCCGGAGGCCCCCACATTCGCCGCGGTCACCCGCACCGGGTCTACCGCGAAATTGTACCGCGGATTGAGAATGTTGTTGGCAATGTTCTGCTTTTGCCGGACGTCGCTGTGCTGGGCGTACAAAGTCCATGACCAGTCATTGCCGATCGAGCCGTCCAGAGTTGCAACCCCACGCCGCAATACACGGTACTGCCGGTCGCAAGGCGCATGGAGCGCGCTGCAAAGCTTATGCATGTCCGGCTTGGCGGTGAGATCATAATTGTTCAGATTGTTGGTGCCCACGGTAACGAACTGGCCGGGCGCATTGGTGACGCCGGTGGGATAGGTAATAGCGCCTAAGGCGGTCACGATGCTGGCGGGTAGGAACGGATTGTCGGCGTTAATCCTCTGCGACACTGTCTTGAACGCACCATGGGTAAATGAGTAGCTCTTGCCAAAGTTGAGCTGCACCGAGGCGCGGACTTCGGGCATGACCTGATAACTGGCATAGCCGAACAGCGTGCTGGTGCGATAGGGCGAGGCCAGGAAGGACTGGCGGCCAGTCCCCTGCAACGTGGCGGCAGCACTGCAACCGTTATAGCAGTTGCTGCCGAAGACCGTGCCGAAATTGAACGGCACGGTGTCCGCGTTGGGACCGACGAACTGGATACCGCGGAGCGCATTGTTGGCGACGCCGCCGACGCCGCTGGTGTTGGCGGTGATCAGGCCGCCTTGGGTAAATTGGGCGCTGCCGACATTATTGACATGGATGAAATAAGGCAGGCCATTGGTGGAGGTTGCCGCGGGGTTCTGCACAATGCCCGGCGCCTTATAGCGCGGCGAATCGCCAACGAAGACCGCGTCCGGGCTCAGCGTGTGATCGCCGGCGATGAGCAGATGTCCCTTTCCGCCGTCAAACGAGGCGCCCCAGGTGAGCTCCACCTTCAGCTGGCGATGCGAGAACATTGTGGTGTTGCTGCCGGAGATGGAGCCCTTAAGACCCTCATAATTCTTGTTAAGGATCAGGTTGACAACGCCGGACACGGCGTCGGAGCCATAGGCCGCCGAAGCGCCACCCGTCACCACATCGATGCGCGAGACCACGCCCGAGGGGAAGGTGCTGAGATCCGCGCCGCCGTCCAGCAGATTCGACGACACAACGCGCTGGCCATCCAGCAGGACCAGGTTGCGGGCGACGCCCAGGTTGCGCAGATTTACGGTGCTGATGCCGCCATTGGCCTGACTCAGCAGGCCGGAATTGCCGCCATTGTTCTGCGAAACCGTGACACCAACAGAGGGAAGTTCACGGATGACATCGCCGATATCGACTTTCGCTTCGCGCTGAATCTCGATGGTACCGACCGAGGTAACCGGCGTCGGGGCCTGATAACTGGGGGTGGAAAGGCGCGATCCCGTGGACACGACATGCTCCACGGTGTCGGACGTCTGCGCATGCGCGGAAGTCGCCGTGAAAACAGTGGCCGCCATTATCGCTGCCGCTGAACCAGACCGCATAAAGCTTTGCACAAGTGAACTCATAATCCGCCCCCGTTTTTATTCTGTTTGTTGTGCTGCGTTGCCGTCCCTTATGACGCGCAAATAGTGATGCGCTTCGCACATCTGACACAAATCGCATTATTACAGCCCCCGATCAGGTAACCTGATCGGATGCCGCATGCCGCACAAACCGGGGATAATGAGAGCGAACGTACGGTGCAACAGTGCAACACACGGCACGTTCATTGCGCCTCGGGCGCAGCGAGGTCTGCCTTGAACGTTCTGAAAACTGTGCCGCGTGGGTGTTAAGCAATTGCGCCGGCGATCCGGGCGCCGCGCGTTAAGACGCGCCCTTTGATTCTCCCGCGAGCCGCCGCCAGAAAAAAGCGGCGGCGCAGATTGCCCATTTCACCTTCCAGGTCGCATATTCGATATCATCGGCTTTGAACCAGCTCTGCGGTTCGGAAAATCATTTGCCAAACAGCGATCCCCAAGCACCAAGAAGCGCACGATTTTTCCATTCGGCTTAGCGTCTTCGGAAGACCCCGTGCCAAAGGACGGCGACAAACCCCGTCCATCTCGTATGCGGTGTCATAGCCTTAAAGTTTGGCAATCGGCGTATAGTTCGCAAAAACGCCGGGAAGCACAAATCTGAATAAAGGAGCGTCCGATCACAAATCGCTATCGTGAGGGGGGGATATGCTGCGCCGCATCACGAATGAGTTGAATCAAAGTGCCCGCCGCCGGGCTTATGGAACGGTTATTGGCGGTGATTATGCCGTAAGGCTCCACGCGCGCCCGCAGTTGCACATCAACCAGCCCCATGGCCTGGAATTTTGAAAAATATCGAAACATGCTTTCCGGGACGACGGCGAGCATATTGGTGGCGCCAACCAGCGTGGCTGTGGCGATCATGGAGGCCATTCGGGTGCAGTTCACCGGCAACGGCAATCCGGCGGCATGGAATGCCGCTTCAATGGAGCCCAATTCCGGCGTTTCCATGGGGGGCAATATCCAGCGCTCGGAAAAGATATCCTTCAGGGCGAGCCCTTGCTGGCGCAAAATCGGATTGGCAATGCCCGCAACGACAACCGGCGCCTCGTCCAACAACGGTGAATATTTCAGCAGATCGACTTCCGCCGCGCCGGCAATGCTGCCAACCACAAAATCCAGGCGTCCAGCATACAATTCGCGCAACAGCACATCGCTGGTTCCCACGTGCAATGAAACTTCGACGTTGGGATGCCCCTCCATCATGTGCGCCAGCGCCGGCACGACCGGCCTAGGCACGGAAGCCATAATCGCCCCGATATGAACGTAACCGGTAATGCCCTGTTGAAGCCCATCAACGCCCTGTTGCATCTTGCGCAACTCCGCAAGCATCAGTTCGGCATGACGGGCCGTCATAATGCCGGACGGGGTCGGTTTCATGCCCCGCGGATGGCGAATAAAAAGGGAGGCTCCGAGAGCCTCTTCGATTTCCTGCAACAGTTTCGTGGCCGCAGGCTGCGACATGTGCAACGCTTCCGCCGCATCGTGCAGGTTTCCAATTTCCACCAGTTTCAGGACTAACGCGAATTGCCGAATTTTAAACCGGCTGAACCGCGGCGTTGCACCTTCCGGAAACCCGTCGGCGTCGTCATCCTGTTGTGCTGCTACAAGTACCGGGAGTTGATCTATCCGACGCATGCCGGCCTTGGCGCCAGCGCCGCGCGCAAGCGGTTTACCATCGGAAATCGTCGAACGCTTGTTCATGCGCGCATAGTATCGGAAGCCTGTTTGAAATCAAACATATGGCGCTTCACGCGCAGCCCCGCCGGACCTTCATGGCCTGCTGCCCGGGCACGCGTGCACTGCAATAACCGATTCACGGACCGCAGTGCCGTTGCGCCGCCCCTATCGGAAGCGGCGTCCGTCCGACCCATTAAACCCGTGCGGTGCCGGCTTGCGGTGTTGCGGCCCGTTCAGCCCTTGGCGACGTGAAGCGGACGCGAAACGTCAATCCGGGAGAACAACGCGGCGCCGAGAATTGCGAATGCGGCCAAGCCGAAGAAGGCGACATGCCAGCCGAAGGCGCTGACGATGTAACCCATCATGGCGGCATACATCGCGCCGCCGAGGTTGCCGCACATGCTCATGACCGCCGACACGGATCCGGCATAGCTGCCGCCGATATCGAGCGTCACCGCCCAGGAATTTCCCACCGTCAGCTCCAGCGCGAACAGGGAGAGGGAGAAGAACAGAATGCTGACGACCGGATCGGCGGCCAGCACGGCCACAGGAATGGAAAGACCCGTGATCGCGAATCCGGTCACGGCGACCACGCGGCGCGAATAGGTTATCCTGCCGGTGCGTTTTAGCAGCCAGTCGGAAATCCATCCGCCACAGATATCGCCCACCATGGCCGCGGCCAGCGGCAGGCTGGCAAACAGACCCATTTGCTGCAGGCTCAGTCCGCGGGCGGTGCTGAGATATTTGGGGAACCAGGTCAGGAAGGTGATCAACACGCAGCCGTAGCAGAAATACATCGCGGCAAGGCCCCACATGCGCGGGTTGCCTAGGATGCTGCGCCAGGGAATGTCCCGTGCGCCTTTACGCCCGGCGCCGCCCAGCTCGCCTCCGATAAGCGCACGTTCGGCCTCATTGACACCTTTGTGCTCGGCAGGCGTGTCCCGATAGTACCAGAACCAGATCGCCGCCCACAGCAAACCCGGTATCGCGAAAACGTAGAACGGCGCGCGCCAGCCATAATGGGCGATCAGGAACACGGCGATAACGGGTGTGATGGCGCCGCCGAACCGGGATCCGGCATGGGTGACGCCCTGGGCGAAACCGCGTTCGGCCGGCAGGATCCAGCGGGACAGCGAGCGTGTGGCGATGGGGAACGCGCCCGCTTCGCCCGCGCCAAAGAGAAACAGGACAACGGCCAGCGACGTCACGGACCAGGTGAGCGCGGTGAAGGCGGTAAATGCCGACCACCAGATCACCACGATGGTCAGGGCGATACGGGGCCCGAAACGATCGCCCAGCCATCCGCCCGGGATCTGAAACACCGAATAACCGATCTGGTACGACGCCAGCACCCAGCCCAGGGTCTCGATGGAAAAGCCCATTTCCTTCTGGATGGAGGGCGCCGCCGCCGAAAGCAGCGTGCGGTCGAGATAGGTAATCAGATAGACCGCAACCGTCAGCGCCAGCACAATATAGCGGACATGCGTCGCGGGAGCGCTGCTTTGCGATTGCATATCCTCTACTCCTGAATATCGCCGTTTTTCAGTATTGACGCTCTTTTCGAGCTTATGTCGCAAACGAGCCCGCAAACACGGCACGCCCCACGCGTCCTGGATGCCGATTGCGTCCGGCCGTAATGAGTACGCGGGCTACCGCTGGTCTGGCTAGATGGCAGCCCCCGAATAAGCCGGGCAGACCGATCAGACTTTGCGAATGCCCGATTACGGAGTTGGCATCGGGCCCGGTAGGATTCGCCGCAATCCGATAAAAACAACGACATCGGGATTCGCGCCATCCACCATATCTGCCGCCATGGACGGATTCGGCCGCGACCAACGAAAAGCGGCGTGCAAAAGCCGCTGACAGATGCCGTGCCGGGGCGGTGCCGAACAGCGCACGCCAAACAGATGGCCCGCTGAAATCAGCGTTTGCCGCTGGCTTGGGCGCTGGCTATTATGATCCATTCGAACGTCACAAGGCTTCGGCACTATGAAAATCAGCCAGGACAGATGCGTCGCCTGCGGGAACTGCGCCACCATATGCCCGATGGGTGCCATCTATGTTGATCCCGACACGGGGCGTTCCACAATCAATCGCGATGAATGCGTCGAATGCTATGCGTGCTATAATGGGTTGAGCGCGGAGAATCTGCCGCCCCGAATTGTCCGGCTGACGCGCAAATTCTTCAGTCTCTTCGCGCTGCGCTTCGACCCTGAGCCGGATATCTGCCCAACTTCGGCATTCGAGCCGGACGAACTGCAATGGCCGCGCGTTGTGCGCCGGGCGTTTTCCGACCCTTGCGTTCCGCATGAATCGACCGGCGTAATCGGGCGGGGCACCGAGGAGGTCAAGACCAATGAGCTAACCAATTGGGTATCGCTGGGCGAAGTCGGGCTCACGATCGAATTCGGCCGGCCCGGTGTTGGTGCCCGCTTTTACGAAATTCAGGAGATGAGTCGCGCGCTCGCTGCCGCCGGAATTGCTTTTGAAAAGAACAATCCCATTGCGGCGCTGATGCCAGATATGAAGACCGGCGAATTGCGAAAAGACATACTGAACGAAAAGATCCTCTCCGCCATCCTGGAAATCAAGCTTCCGGTTTCCCGGGTGGAAGACGTCATTCGGATCATCTGGGACGTGGAAAAGCGCATCGGCACTATCGTCGTTCTCGGCGTTGGCGTGCGCTGCGACGAGAATGGCGAAGACAAGATCGTCGCCCCGATTCTGGAGCGTTTGGGGTACAATCCGGTACGCGCCAAGACCAATCTTGGCCTGGGCCGGCGGATTTTGCGCGATCTGCGGCCGGAAGGAGCGCCTTCGGACGCAAGGCTTGTCAAAGCCGGGGAAATGAGCGGGACATGACCAACACGTTACACCGCTTCGGCACCGCCAAAAGCTTTTCAGACGACATTATCGTGTTCGCCCTTCCGGCCCTCGGCAAATGCGGCCAAGGCGACGCTCTCCCGGTCCTCAGGCGTTTTATGGAAATCGCGCTTGAATACAAACCCGTCAATATCGGGGATGCGCGCAACGGCGGCGCCCTGCGCTCGACCCGCTACAAGAGTCTTTTTTCCCATTGGTTCAAGCGCAACAAGCCCGATTTCCGGCAGGTGCTAAAAACCATGACCAAGGCGACCACGATGTCCGTCGTGTTCGACAATCTGCCGGCGGCCCAGGCATTCGTGAAACGGATCAAGGACGAGGATTTTGGCGTCAGCGTGAATATCTCGACCTCGCTGGAAAACGCGCAGGCATGCTGCCGGCATGCCGGTGTGACGCGGCACAGTCTGAGCTATTCCCTGGGCTTCGGCGGCATGGGCAACAATATTCCGAACAAGCACGCCATAATGCTTTCGACCATGTGCGGCCATGGCATGATTGCGCATTCCTTTGCCAAGAAAATGATCGATTTCGTCAAGGAAGGACGGCGGTCTCCGCAGGACGCAGCAGCGTCCCTGCAGCGTTTTTGTTCCTGCGGAATTTTTAACACAAGCCGGGCGTGCCGCATTTTCGAGGACGCCCGGATCGGCGCCAAGGACGAATTCGACATGCGGGACCGTTGTTGCGGGAACAACTGTCCGGACTGCCCTTTCAAGGGGCGCCGCCAGGACAGTGCCCAAGAGGTGCCGGCCTAGCCGCCGCTGTCACCCGCCAAACCGGATACGAACGAGCGACAATCAGCCCAATATTACGGCGCAGGAACAGCGAGCGGCTTGCCCATATCGTGAATCAGAACTGCGAGTATCTGTGCCGGCTCCGTCGTACTGGCATTTCTCACTTTATGAACGTGGTTCCGCACATTGTAAGTGGACTGTCCGGCTTTCAGCGTGAACGGCTCGCCACCATCAGGCTGGATGACCACAGAACCCTTCAACACATAGTTGAATTCGTAGCCAGGATGAGAATGGCGCGGAGCAGCAAGTCCAGGCGGAACGTCCGTTATGTACATGATGCCGTCCAGCCCCTTCAAACCCTCAAGCGGTGTATTGAGGATTTCGGTTCTGGTAATCGCCGGAGCGGTTGCCGCGGGGGCCGTGGCGGGGGCCGCCGGCGGCGCGGCAAGCACGATCGAGCCGGCTGCACCAGAAGCTGCGGCAAACAGAAAACCAATAGTCATTTTCGTTGCAATGGACTTCACGGCAATTCCTCCTTTTGTGTGACGTGCGAGAACTGCGAATAAGGCGCGCCGAACGCGGGCCTGCTATACTCTCTCAATACTTCTCGAACAAACAACCAAATCCCGGAAACTGATCGTTGATCCCCATTTTGCGGAGCGCGGTCCAATAAATCGCCGTGCCGACGGAGAATACTGGCAGCCTCAGCCAGCGCTCTGCTTCATCCGCGATACGCGCGAAACGCAGATTGGTGCCAAGCTGGATAATCGCGTCGGGCTTGGCCTTCGCCAGCTTCTCCACGGCCGGAATCAACGTGTCCGCGCGCTGTGAGCCCACGTGAATGATGCTTTTGCACTTGAGCCCTTCCGCTGCAATGACGTCATAGCCGCGTTCGGTGAAATAGCGGATCGCGTTTTGGTCAATGACGGGATAATAAGGCGTTAGAAGCGCGATCTTTTTGGCGCCAACCTTTTCAAAGGCGCGCTCCGCGGCTTCAGCTCCCACGGTAACATCGCACCCCGCCCTTTCGCGAAGCTCCTTGCGCAGGGCCATGCTGCCTTCCACGCCGCCCATGAAGCTTTCGGACGACATTCCCATAATGAGATGATCCATCTGTGCCTGAACCAGCCCATCGACTGCGTTCGCAACATTGCGGCGGGTATGCGCCATGATCAGGCGCCAATCGTCATCCGAACGAACCTTCTGGTTCGGTACGTAGTAGCGGTTGACGATATTAACGACACCCAGCGGCGCCATTTCGTGAAATTCGTTTTCGACAATGGTGTTCGGCGCGGGCGTCAGAACGCCGAATTTCGCGCGCCAGCCCATGGCATCCGGAAACCTTTCATCATCAAAACGCACGCCTTCCATTGGATCCGTGCCCGTCGCGGCCTGCGGGCTCGCTGCAGTCATCATGTGCTTCTCCTAAATTGCCGCCCTGGTGATGCATAATTATCTACTGCCCGGGCGCACAAGAACAGAATTTCTGCTTGAATTTGCGATTACAAATTTAACGACGGTATGCGCAATATGAAATCGGCGGCCCGTAATCATTGTCGACAATTCCACCCCTTAACCAGGATGAACACAAGCATATGGCATCAGATAACCGGCGTAACTGGCGCCGTCCGCCTTCCATCACATGCGTGGCGGTTTCTGCAATGTCCTGCGCAACTTCTTTATGAAGCCGGACCGGTAGAACGTCGTCCCTGGCGCTCCACCGACTGCCGGTTCATTTCTTGGGCTTGGCGGCGGCGAGGTTGGCCGGCGCGATAAGCTTGGTGGCACGCGGAATCTGCGTGTCAGCCACGATCAGATTGCCTTTCGAATCCGAGGATAGGACGGTGGCTTCACTGAACCGGCCCGCCCCCATGCCCCGACGGGTGCCGCCCGCCACGAGCAGCACATTGCCATCGCGGTCCATTCTGACGATCTGACCGTCCATGCCGGTCGCCATCCAAATCTGGCCGAACCGGGGGCCCGGATGATTGTCGAAATACAGGGCGCAAATCAGATTCCGCATCTGAATCGTCTTAATGAACTGGCCGTTCGCGTTGAAGATGACGATCCGGTAATCCTGCCGGTCGCCGACCCAGATATCGCCGGTTACCGGGTCCACGGCAGAGCCATGGGCGTTGGCGAATTTGCCCGGCCCGTGCGCGTTGCCATACCATTGGTTGATGAACTTGCCATTTTTGTCGAGGTGAATGACGCGCGCCGCGCCGATATTGTTGGTGGGATCGTCCGAACCAATGTCATTGGGGCTCTGGTCGGCATGGCCTTCAAAGATGTAGACATCGCCGGTCGTCGGACCGAAGCCTATGATCACTGGCTCCCAGAGAAGCCGCTGTCCTTTGGCTTCATCCCAGTCGCCGCGATGGCCCTTGGTGCCCAGCGTCAGAAGAAGCTTCCCCTCGGGGCTGATTTTCTTCACCGTGGCGCCGGATTCGTCGATCACCCAGGCATTACCTTCGGCATCGACGTTCATGCCATGGCCGCGGAATGGCATGGTGTGGCCGGTTACTTCGGCGGGCACTGCGAAGAGCAGTTTGTTGTCCGGGCCGAATTTGAACAAGGCGGGATTCTGCGGCTGGTTGCGCTGCCAAACCCACACATTGTCCTTGGCATCGACGCCCACACCCGTCACATCGCCGCCGCCGACAGGCAGGTCAAAGGGATAGGTGGTGGTATAAGTCTTCCCCGGCGTATGCCGCCACGACACGTGTTGGCCCGCTTCGCCCGCCGAGATGCCGCCGGCGCGGGTGCCATCCATTTCGCAAACATTCGAGCGTGTGCAACGCGGCGGCAATTCGCCGGCCCGCTCCCCGCCCGCAGCACCCGAACCCGGGGCACCGCCCACTGCACCGACAGCGCGAACGCCGCCCGCAACACCCGGAATGAGAATAGAGGGATCGCGTGGAACGATAGGCCCTTCCGGATCGCTGACCGATCCGGCGATGTACCAACCCGGCCATCCCGGCCTCAATCCCGGGCCTTGCGTGGGTACTCTTGTTTCAGCATATCCCAGCGTGGCAACACAAACCGTGCCGAGCGCGACGGCGGCAACCGCCGCAAAAATGCGTCCGTTCATTTTTCCCACCCCTGATAGTTTTTGGCAGACCATAATCCTGAGATTGTGCCGTCCGCCTCATGGGCCAAATTTAGGCCAGTATCCGGAATGGGACCAATAACGAATAAGCCACGCCCGATCAGGATGCCTGATGACAGGTGAGCCGTGCCCTTACATTGGCGCCGGCATCGGCGCCGGAAAACTGTCCAGCATGACCGGATTTGCCCGATGTTACGCCAACGCTCGCGACAGGGACGATCAAGAAAATCCTGGATGCGATAGCGGCTTCCGATCCTGCCCTCGCGCCCGCCGTCGGCTATTTTCTTGTCATGGATCGGGATAGCGCGGGCTCGGTTGAAGTCCTGGCTGACACTTGGTGTTACAGCGCGCGATGCGATCGGTTTTTTGGAAAATCCGGAATTGAGCTGTTCCAGCTTGGCAAAAATGCGCCCATCTTCCCCCGCTGCCGGACGGGAAAGTTCCACCCAGAAGGCTATTGCCTATGGCTGCAGCAGTTCTTTTGCTTTCCGCCACCCGGCATCATTATATCTACTTGATTTCAAATGACTTTATAGAACATCCCAAACTCCCCAGCAGGGGCCCGGCAGGCAAGGACCACAGCCCGATCCTCCACCCCGCGAAGATGCCAGCAAGCCCCAGCGGCGCGCGATGCCGCGCGCCGCAATCTCGCCTGCATGACGTCATGCAACATTGCGATAACGATCCGCCCGTGTCGCGGAGGAAAAGACGCGACGCCGTTAACATTTGGGAGTCCAAGCTTGCGGAATTTCATCTGGATGCCCCACAGGCAGACTGATAGATTGCGCAAGTTGCGGGAATTTTGGCGGTAGCAGAATGTCTGCGGACCGCCATTGACCGGCAGACCGGGACGTTCGATGGCTGACGTGACGGCTCCTCTATATTGGAAGGAACGCCCCAAAGGGCTCCGCAAGGTCGCCATTTTGAATCGTTCCGGCGTGGCGGTCGGAAGCCTCGCTTTCTCGATCCTACTGCTGTTCGCGCTGGGTATCCTCACGACCGTAAACCTTGCAACCTTGCGCGAGCGGTTTGCCTGGACGCAGCACACCGAAGAGGTTCTGCTGCAGGCCGGAGCCCTGCAGCTGAATATTCTGCGGATGGAGACCAAGCTTCGCGCCTATGCCTTGACCGCCAACCGGCAGCATATTTCAGATTGGGGGATTATCGCCGCCGGCACGCGCCAGGGACTGGCGAAGCTTGGCGGTTTGGTATCGGACAATCCGAGTCAAACCCGGCGGCTCTCCGTCCTCAAGCCCAGGATTGAGGAGCGGGTCAATCGCTGGTCCCATATCGTCGATATGGGATTGAAAAATGGCAGTAGGACGATCACCCAGGACATTCGCGACGAACTCGCCCGGGATGTCATCGACCGCCCCATGCGCAACATCGGCATCCGCCTCGCGGATTTCCGCGCCATTGAGAGAAAACTTCTGCAGGAACGCCAGGCACAGGCGGAAAGGCAAACGGTTCTTCTCACCTATCTTTCGATCATGATCATATTAATCGCGCCCATCTCCGGGGCAATCGGACTTGTCATGCTGCTGCGCGACCGCCACCGCTCGCGCGACCGGGAGCTTCATTTGCAACTGGAGCACTCCCAGCGCCTCAATCTCATGGGCGAGACCGCCTCGACATTGGCTCATGAATTGAAGCAGCCGCTGACCAGCACCAACAATTACCTTGCCGTCCTCAAAAAGGGGTTCGAAAAATCCGGAGCGGCGCAAGAGCTGAACATCGCCCAGAAGATGAGCGATCAGCTTGCCAGAGCCAATGGGATCATTCAGCGGCTGCGCAATTTCATCGAAAACAGGAATGTGGAACGCCAGCCGGAAAATCCGGCGACGCTGGTGGAGGATGCCGTCGCGCTGTTGGGCATTCTCGACATGCGCTACCGGCTGCATGCCGAACTCGGGCCCGGCCTGCCCCATATCCCGGTGGATCGGGTTCAGATTCAGCAGGTGTTGGTGAATTTGATGCGCAATGCGGTGGAGGCGATGGAAAATTCCACGCGCAAGGAGCTGTCGCTCTCGGTCGGGTCCACCCAGCCCGATAGGATGGAATTCCGATTGCGCGATTCAGGCCCCGGCCTATCCGGCAAAGTCCGGGAGCGGATTTTCGAGCCGTTCAATTCGACCAAACAAGACGGCATGGGCGTGGGCTTGTCGATATGCAAGCGGATCATCCAGGATCATGGCGGACGGATCTGGGTGGAAGACGCGCCGGGCGGCGGCGCCATATTCTGTTTCTCCCTGCCTGTTCGTTCTCTTTAGAAAGCCCGCCGCGCCGCAAGACGTCTTGGACACATCTAGACCGGCGCGGCTCTAACGAGCGTCCGCGCCCGCCCACATCACCACCCGCAAGGTTTGCAGGACAATCCGCAGGTCGAACAGAAGGTTGAAATTCTTCACATAATATAGGTCGTAGCTCAGTTTCGAGCGGGCATCGTCCAGGGAAGCGCCATAGGGATAATTGACTTGCGCCCAGCCGGTCAGTCCCGCCTTCACCGCGTGACGCTCGTGATAGAGCGGCAGCTGCTGGGAAAGCTTTTCGATAAACTCCGGCCGCTCGGGGCGCGGTCCAACCAACGACATGTCGCCGGCCAGGACATTGAAAAGCTGGGGCAGTTCGTCGATGCGGCTCCGCCGCAGGAATCTGCCCACGGCGGTGACGCGGTTGTCGCCCGCCGCCGCCCAGACCGCGCCGCCTTTTTCCGCATCGCTGCGCATGGTGCGCAGTTTCAAGATCCGGAAGCTGCGGCCGCCCAGGGTGACCCGTTCCTGGCGATAGAAGACCGCGCCGCGATCGCCCAGCCATACCGCCAGCATCGCGGCCAGCAGGATGGGCGAAAAGGGAATCAGGATCATCAGACTCACAACGATGTCGAACAGCCGTTTCAGGCCGCGCCCGATGGGACTGACCTGAAACCCGTCGGAATAGAGCATCCAGGCCATGTCCAACCGCTTGATGTCGATCCGCGAGATCTCCTTCTCCAGGAAACTCATATACTGGGAAACCGGATAGCCGTTGGCCCGGCAGGTGATCAGCGAATCCAGCGTCATGCCGCGCCGGTCATCGGGCGCGACGACGATTTCTTCCGCCCGCACGCGCTCGGCAAGTTTCAGAAGGTTGCTGGAGGCCAGGATGATATGACTGTTGGGGTCATCCGCCAGGCGGCGGTCCACGCTTCCGAAGCTCTCTTCATGCACGAAGGTCAAGTCATAGTGCAGGCTGCGGCCCTGACCGCGCAGCATCTGCAGCAAGTCCCAGGCGCGTTCACCCGCTCCGATCACCAGCAACCGCGACCGAAACAGGGAATGCCGCCGAAATTGCGCAAAGGCGGCGCGCGCGATCGCCGCGCAAACCGCGAAACAGGCGCCGGCGGCGATGCAGAACGCTATGGAATTGGTCCAGCCCAGCGCGGCGGCCGCGAAGCTGGAAGCGGCAAGCGAAAGCGCGGTCACCATCGGAATGCGCCGGAACGCTTTATCCAGTTCCGCCACGCCTTCCCGGCGGTACAAGCCCAGGGCGTAGAGCATTCCCAGTTGCACCAGCGCGAACATCGCGATTTGAGGGTAAGCCATGCTGCCCTGATGCAGGGTCAGGTGCAGGGTCAAAGGCCACAGCATCGCGATGGCGAACGCATCCATCAGAAACAACGCGACGCCGGCGGTCATAACATCTGCCCCACATGTGAAGGACCTTTGGTCCGAGTGCCCCGCAATTGTGCGCGAAATGGGGTGAATGTCCGGTAAAAAAGGCACAAAACGGCCCTGAAGCACCCAGGGGCCTTCGCAAAGACGTCTCAACCGATAACTATCTGGTGCTTTTGCGCTATTCTGGCAGTGCGACGATACGGACGCTGTCGAAGCCCGTACGCTCAACCACCCCCGCCGGGCCGCAAGGCGCCGGCCTGCCATTCATGAATAGCCTTGACCGGCGCCCAGCCGGACGGCGCGATCAGGTTGAACACGTTCAGGGTCAGATTGTCGCGAATGGACAGAGCGGTGAAGATTTCCAAGCCCAGCGCCAAGGCGATGACCGTGCGGGCGCGCACGGCGGACGCGAAGAAAAAGCCCGCCGACATGGTGAAAGTATCGCACACCGAATTGAGGACGGAATCGCCGGCATAGCCGGCGGCCAGGGCCTGCTGACGATAGTGATGAATTACGGCAGGCGAGTTCTCCACGAACTCCCAGGTGATTTCGGTTCCCATGGCGATTAGCAGCCGCGCGCCGAACGGCAGGCGCGGCGCCAGCCAGCGCAACAATCCGAAAAAGATCAAGCCATGAATAAAATGGGAAAAGCTGTACCAGTCGGAAAGCTGCTGGGAAGTATCCGGGCTGGCCGGGCTGCCAACCCACAACAGGATATGTCCACTGGCCGCGATCAAGGGCTGGCCAAGGCCGTGCAGCACCGCGACTTGCAAGGCGACCAGCAGACCCGCGCCCGCCGCGGTGGTCCAAGGCGGCAACTGGGTCAAGGGACCGGATGGCGCGGTCACAGTCATGGATTTGAGGCCCCCGCCTTGTCGCGACCGCTTATTAGCAGGGAATGCTTGCCAAAACATCCCGCCACCAATACCTAAAATGCGAGACAATAAATTTCATCGCGCTTTACCGGTGACCGCCACTATCGGGTGATGGGCAGCGCAATGGATATTTCCGTAGCGGGCATGCAGGCCGCATCGCAATGGTTCAGCGCCAGTGCGGCCAATATCGTCGCACTGACAAGTGCGCCGCTGTCGCCGCCGCCGCAAACGCCCGCGGATGCGGGCAGCGGAAGCCTTCCCCCTTTTCTCCTCTCTTACGACCCGCAGGCGCCCTACGCCAACATGCAGGGCATGGTGGCGACACCGGATGGGGATCTGGCAAGCGAGATGGTTCACTTGCACCAAGCGGCGAACAGCTTTCGGGCAAACTTGCTGGCGTTTAAGGTATCCTCGCGCATGATCGACAATCTGCTGGATACCGTCGCCTGACGCGTCGCCTAACGGGCTAGCCGGCCCGCACTTTCCAGAATCGCAAAGCCCGCTGCGCCGCCTGGACCGGCACGCTTTCATAGAGGCCGCCATACTCTTCGGCTTTGGCCAATCCGCTGCTGGATTTGTCCAGCCCAACCGCCAAGGTCACGAACAGTCCCCGGTCAAAACCCGCGCCGCGGCTGAGCAACGCCAGCGTGTCCAGATTGGGTCCATCCACCGCCTGCCGCACGACATCGAATTCCACATCGGCGATCCGGGCAAAACTCAGGACAAAGGCGGTGCGCGATGCCGGACCTTCGCGCAACAGGCTCGCCAGCACCGGCGGCGCGAGCAGGCGTTGCGCTTCCAGCGCCGCCAGCCGTTTGCGTGCCCCCGCCATGTCCTCCGGCTCCCGGCGGTAGCGGTTGGTGACCCGCGCGCGGCCGCGTTCAAAGGCCCTTTCCAGTTCCTCGGGATTGACCTCGCCGAACTTGGCGACGATTTCCCGGCGCAGATCGGCTTCGGTCTTCAAATAGAGCGCGTTGAGAAGGTCCAGCGGCACGCTCTTGCGCCGTATCAGCCCGGCCTGAAGCATTGGGGAGGTGTCGGCCCGCTCCATCACCATATCATAGGTATTGTCCGCGATATCGGCGCCGTCATTGCCCAGCAACGAAGAGACGACCTCATCGCCGCCACGTTCTACCAGGGCATGCGACACGCGCGTACTGACTGCGCTTCGTTGCGTCACTGCCATCATATGTTGCTGGGATTTTTCCTTCACCACCCGGAGCAGCACGTCCTCGGACAGCGCCTGGGAGTGTTTCAGCACCGGTTCCGCGACCTCGATCTCGTCCAACGCAAATTGTTCGGCGGACTCGCAGAACCGGGTGGCGCTGGCCGCCACCAGCCGCGCGAATTCCATGCGCACCTCGACGGAAAAATCCGCCGCGACGGATGCCATGATCCGGTCCAGTTCGCCCGCTTCCTCGGCGGACGGCGCGCTGCCGCTCAGGGCTTCGGTGACTTCACGCAGCAATTCCCGGCGCGCCTCGCTGGAGGCACGGTTGGGCAATTCCTTCAAAAGCGCGAAACGGGACATGGCTCAGTCACGATCCTGGCGATGATTTTGCGGGTATTCCGGCGGGCGGCGTAGGGGCGGCGCCACGCTAGGTTGCCGCCCTTAACAGGGTTTTAAATCTCAAATTGTCCGGACTTGGCTCATCGCGCGCAAGCACATATGCAACGCGCGCGACGCTCCTCTTCTGGCGCACGGATTCCAGCGGCGCGTCAATTGCGATGCCGCGACGGTTGCCGCAAGCGCCGGGATCGCGCGCAACGCGCGAAAGTTCCGATAGTTCGCTGTGGATAGATTCCTTTAACCATCTGCGGTTAAGGAATGGGTAACCATCGTCCTCCAGACTAGCCGCGGGCTGTAGGGATCGTCGTGAGGAGACACGACTATCCGAATAGGGGCGTTCGGTAGAAACCGGAGGCACGAATGCCGACAATAGTGCGGTTGGATCAAAAGCGGTACCTCGCTTCCGGCGTGGATCTGACGGAGCTGTTCGACCAGATCCCCCAGCCCATCGCTTATTTCGATGCCAACAATCGCCTGGGTGCCTGCAATCTGAGCTTTCGCGACGCCTTTCCGGTCGTGATCGAATCGGAATTCCTCAAGCGCGCCAGCATCGGGTCTGCCGGCAACCAATCCCCCACCGGCAATCCATCAAATGTCAGCTATGGCGCCCTGGCCCGCTTCGGCCGCAACGAGCCGTCGCAGACCGGCCATCTGCCCGCGACCCTGTCCACGGCGCGGGGCGACTTTCAGCCCCACCTGCACAAATTTCCCGACGGCGGCACCTTGCTGGTGCTGCGCGACGTGTCGGACTTGCAGCGCAAGGAAGAAGATTATCAACGCCAAATCGCCGCCCTGAAGGCGGAATTGGCGCAAGCCCAGCATGACCGGCAGGACGCGGTCGACACCGCCCGGATGCGGAAGGACTTCCTCACCGCGACCAGCCACGAGCTGCGCACCCCGCTCAATGCGATCCTGGGTTTTTCGGAAATACTCACCGGCGAAATGTTCGGGCCGATGCAGAATGAGCGCTATCTCGAATACGCCAAGATCATTCACCAAAGCGGCGGCCATGTCCTTTCGCTGATCAACGACCTGCTCGACCTGTCC
>DATEIA010000314.1:0-2134 GCA_035279305.1 Rhizomicrobium sp. | reverse complement strand
CTTGCGGCGTTCTTCGGAAAGCTGCGCCACCCGGCCCGCCAATTCCCCGATCGGGGTCTTGATCGCATAGGCCGCCTCGCGGGCGATTTCGGCCTGGCCGGAGAGATAGCGGCGGGCATGTTCGGATGTCAGCGCCTCGATGCGGCGTACCCCGGCCGCCACGGCGCTTTCCGCCAGGATGGTGAAAAGTCCGATATCGCCCAAGCGGTGGACATGGGTGCCGCCGCACAGTTCGACCGAATAAGCCTTCTCGGCCTCAAGGTCAGCGCCCATGGAGAGAACGCGCACTTCGTCGCCATACTTTTCGCCGAACAGGGCTTCGGCGCCGGCCGCGACCGCCTGATCGGTCGGCATCAGCCGGGTGGTGGTGTCGGAATTCTGCCGGATCACTTGATTGACCTGGGCTTCGATCTTTTCCAGCTCTTCCGCCGATACCGGCTTGGGATGGGAGAAGTCGAAACGCAGACGTTCCGCATTCACCAGCGAACCCTTCTGGCTGACGTGATGGCCCAGCACGCGCTTGAGCGCGGCGTGCAAAAGATGGGTGGCGCTGTGATTGGCGCGGGTGGCGCGGCGGCGTTCCTGGTCCACTTTCAAATCCACGGCATCGCCCGGCGCAATGCCACCTTCGGTGATGCGCACGGCATGGACATGCAACGCACCCAGCTTCTTCTGGGTGTCGGTAACCTGACCCTTGGCCTTGGCCGATGCCATATGGCCGCTGTCGCCCGCCTGGCCGCCGGATTCGCCGTAGAACGGCGTCTGGTTGGTGACGATCTCCACCGCCTCGCCGGCATTGGCCGCCATCACCCGGCCGCCATCCTTGAAGATGGCCAGGATCACGCCTTCGGCTTCCTCGGTGTCATAGCCCAAAAATTCGGTGCGGCCGACTTCGTCCAAAACCGCGAACCACTGCGCTTCACTGGCGGCTTCGCCTGAGCCCGCCCAGGAGGCGCGGGCTTCCGCCTTCTGCTTCTGCATCGCGGCCGAGAAGCCTTCGGTATCCACCGTGACGCCACGGGCGCGCAGGGACTCTTCGGTCAGGTCGAGCGGAAAGCCGTAAGTATCGTAGAGCTTGAAGGCCAGTTCGCCTTTGAGCCGGTCGCCTTTTTTCAGACCGGCACTGGCTTCATCCAACAGCTTCAAGCCCCGCGCCAAGGTCTCGCGGAAGCGGATCTCTTCCAGCTTCAGGGTCTCGGCGATCAGCGCCTCGCCGCGCTTGAGCTCGGGATAGGCCGAGCCCATTTCGCCCACCAGGGCCGGCACCAGCCGGTGCATCAAGGGATCCTTGGTGCCCAGCAGATGCGCATGGCGCATGGCGCGGCGCATGATCCGGCGCAGCACATAGCCGCGGCCTTCATTGGACGGCAACACGCCATCGGCGATCAGGAAGGAGGTGGCGCGCAGATGGTCGGAAATGATGCGATGGCTGAAAGTGGCCTCGCCCTTGCTGTCCACGCCGCTGGCCGATTCCGAGGCCGCGATCAGATGACGGAACAGATCCACATCGTAATTGTTGGTGACGCCTTGCAGGATGGCGGCGATGCGCTCCAAGCCCATGCCGGTATCGATGGACGGCTTGGGCAGATCCAGGCGGGTCTTTTCGTCCACCTGCTCGAACTGCATGAACACCAGGTTCCAGAATTCCAGGAAGCGGTCGCCATCTTCCTCGGGCGATCCCGGCGGGCCGCCGGCGACCGATGGTCCCTGGTCGTAGAAAATTTCCGAGCAATAGCCGCAAGGGCCGGTCGGCCCCATCGCCCAGAGATTGCTCTCATGGCCGATGATCCGGTCATCGGAAAAACCGGCGATCTTTTTCCACAGCTGACGCGCCTGATCGTCGGTGGGATAGACCGTGACCAGAAGCTTGTCCTTGGGCAGGCCGATCACCTTGGAGACGAAATCCCAGGCAAAAGTGATCGCCGCTTCCTTGAAATAATCGCCGAAGGAGAAGTTCCCCAGCATCTCGAAGAAAGTGTGGTGGCGGGCGGTGTAGCCGACATTGTCCAGGTCGTTATGCTTGCCCCCGGCCCGGACGCATTTTTGCACCGTGGTGGCGCGGCTATAGGGACGCTTTTCCGCCCCCGTAAACAGGTTCTTGAACTGGACCATGCCTGCATTGGTGAACAGCAGG
>DATEIA010000313.1:0-2020 GCA_035279305.1 Rhizomicrobium sp. | reverse complement strand
CGGCGCCTTCCTTGTGCATGTCGATGAAGATTTCGCCCAGCCTGCCATCCTCATACTCGCCGGTATGGAGATAGACCTTGTGCCCTCCGACAATGGCTTTCTGGGTATAGCTCTTGCGGCGATGCGGCAGGCGCTCGCGCTCATGGCTACGCACCTTCTCGATCACCCGTTCCACGATCCGTTCGGTGACGACCGTCTGTTGCGCCGGCAGGCGCGGGGCGTCCGGCAGGACATCGTCTTCCTCGTCATCGGCAAAGGCGAAGACTTGGGCAGCCAGCGGCTGGCTCAATTTGGAGCCGTCGCGGTACAGGGCATTCGCCTTCAGGCCCAGTTTCCAGGATAGCATATAGGCCTCGCCGCAGTCCTTGACGGCCGCGCCGTTGGCCATGTTGATGGTCTTGGAGATGGCGCCCGAGATGAAGGGCTGCACCGCCGCCATCATCCGGATATGGGCTTCCACGCTCAGCGCCCGCTTGCCGATGCGTCCGCAAGGATTGGCGCAGTCGAACACCGGCAGATGCTGTTCCTTCAGGTATGGCGCGCCTTCCAGACTCATGGCGCCGCAGACGTGGCTGTTGGCGGCGTCGATATCGGCCTTGGAGAAGCCCAAAGTCTTGAGCATGTCGAAGTCGGGCGCATCCAACGCGGCAGCGTCGATCTTCAGAACCTTGGTGCAGAACTCCGTGCCCAGGGTGTATTTGTTAAGGACAAAGCGGATGTCGAAGGCCGCTTCCAGTTCCGCCTCGATCAGGCCGATCTCGTCTTCGCCGAAGCCCTTGCCGCGCAGGGCGTCATAATTGATGCGGCCGGAATAGTCCTCCAAGGTGCCATAGCCCACGGCATAGGCGACGATGGCGTCGATCTCGGCCTGGCCGTAGCCCAGATTGGCCAAGGCCTCGGGAACGCAGCGGTTGATGATCTTGAAATAGCCGCCGCCTGCCAGAGTCTTGAACTTGACCAGGGCGAAATCCGGCTCGACGCCGGTGGTGTCGCAGTCCATCACCAAGCCGATGGTGCCGGTGGGCGCGATGACGGTGGCCTGGGCGTTGCGGAAGCCGTGCTGCTTGCCTTTGGTCAGCGCATCGTCCCAGGCGCGCTTGGCCGCCGCCGCCAGTTCGGCGTCGGATACCGCCTTGAGATCCAGCGCCACCGGCTTGGTTGCGAGTTTTTCATAGCCGCTGGTCTCGCCATAGGCGGCGCGGCGATGGTTGCGGATCACCCGCAGCATGGCGTCCTTGTTGGCGGCATATTCCGGGAAAGGCCCCAACTCGCCCGCCATTTCCGCCGAAGTGGCATAGGAAACGCCGGTCATCAGCGCCGAGATGGCGCCCGCGACGGCGCGGCCCTCGCGTGAATCGTACGGAACGCCAGCGGACATCAAGAGCCCGCCGATATTGGCGAAGCCCAATCCCAGGGTGCGATAGTCGTAGGAAAGCTGGGCGATCTCCTTGGAGGGGAATTGCGCCATCAAAACCGAGATTTCCAGCACGATGGTCCACAGCCGCACGCCATGTTCGAAGGCTTCGACGTCGAATGTCTTGATACCTTCTCCCTTGCGGAAGGCCATCAGGTTGAGCGAGGCCAGATTGCAGGCGGTATCGTCCAGGAACATATATTCGCTGCACGGATTGGAGGCGCGGATTTCACCGCCCGCCGGGCAAGTGTGCCAGTCATTGATGCTGGTATGGAACTGGATGCCGGGATCGGCGCAGGCCCAGGCGGCATAGGACACTTTTTCCCACAATTCGCGCGCCTTGACGGTTTTGGCGATCTTGCCATTGCCGCGGTTGCTGAGCTGCCAGTCGCCGTCCTCCAGCACGGCATTGAGGAAGGCATCGGTGACCCGCACCGAATTGTTGGAATTCTGGCCCGCCACCGAGGTGTAGGCCTCGCTGTCCCAATCGGTGTCGTAGGTGCGGAAGTCGATATCCTTATAGCCCTGGCGCGCGAAGCTGATCACCCGTTCGATCAGATTGTCAGGGATCATGCTCTTGCGCGCGGCTTTGATTTCGCGGCGCAG
>DATEIA010000312.1:0-10059 GCA_035279305.1 Rhizomicrobium sp. | reverse complement strand
GCGCTGGTTCTCGATCCCCTTGAGCAGCGCCAGATCGACATGGGCGACATGCGGCACCGCCACCAGCCCGCCTTGCGCGGGCTCCCAGACAAAGGCGTCGCCCTCGGGCAGCGCGGTGCCCAGGGCGGCGGGCGCCAGCCGCTCCAGCGCCCCGGCGATCCTGGCCAGGAGGGCGGGGTCGGCCAGAGAGTTGTTGTCATGTGCCATGCTAACCCCTTGATTTACCACGGTTGCAAAGGAGGGCTGTCCCGCTATAGTCCGCCCGCATTCGCACCGAAAGTCTCCGCAATATGAATATGAACGATCCGATGTTCCAGACTCTGACTCTGGCGCTACCGATGATCGCGATCTTCTACTTTCTTCTGTGGCGGCCGCAAAGCCAGCGCCAGAAGCAGCTGCGCGAGATGGTGGACAATCTGCGCCGGGGCGACGCGGTGGTGACCGCGGGCGGCATCCTGGGCAAGGTCGTCAAGTCCTCCAGCGCCGAAGAGACCGAAATCCTGATCGAGATCGCCGACAATGTGCAGGTGCGGGTGCTCAAGGCAACCCTGTCGGATGTCCGTTCCAAGAACACCGACAAAACCGGCGACGCCAAGAGCACCGGCAAGGAATAGTTCGTGCTGCAGGTCTCTCTCTGGACGCGTATCGTCACCCTCATCATCCTGGTGGGCGGTATTCTCTTCGCCCTGCCCAACGTCCTGCCGCCGCAGGTGCGCGCCAAGATTCCAAAATTTCTCCCCAGCCAGGCGGTCAATCTGGGCCTGGACCTGCAGGGCGGTTCCTATCTGCTGTTGGGCGTGGACTTCGACCAGGTGATGCGCGACCGCGAGGAAAGCCTGGTCGGCGACATCCGCGCGGGTTTCCGCAAGGCCCGTATCCCGCTGAAAATCCTGCCCACCCGCGACGATACGGTGTCGGTGCAAGTCGCAGATGCTTCGCGGTTGGATGAGGCGCGCACCCTGCTGCAGGGCCTCAATCCCGCCATGACCGACTCGGTCCTGTCGGCCGGCGGCAAGCAATATGAGATGTCCGAGCCGGGCAGCGGCGTCTTCAACCTGCACATGAGCAACGCCTTCAAGACCCAGACCCGCCAGCAAATCATGGATCAGTCCATCGAGGTGGTCCGCCGCCGCATCGACGCCATGGGCACCCGCGAGCCGACCATCGAGCGTTCCGGCGACGACCGCATCCTGGTGCAAGTGCCGGGGCTGCAGGATCCGACCCAGCTCAAGGCCATGTTGGGCAAGACCGCAAAAATGACCTTCCGGCTGGTGGACGAGCGGGCCAATCCGGGGACGAATGTGGCGCCTATCGGCTCTGAAATTCTGCCGCTGGTCGATGACAGCAACAAGAATCTGCCGCCGCAAAAGATCGTGGTGCAGCGTCGCGTGATGGTGTCGGGTGATCGCCTCACCGATGCCAGTCAGGGCTTCGATCCACAAACCGGGCAGGCGGTGGTGAATTTCCGCTTTGACAGCGTTGGGGCAAGGCAGTTCGGCGATGTCACCAAAGCGAATGTCGGCCATCGCTTCGCCATCGTGCTGGACAATCAGGTGATCAGTGCGCCCAATATCAACACAGCGATTTTAGGCGGTTCCGGCTACATTATCGGCAGTTTCACGCCGCAGAGTGCCAATGACCTGGCGATCCTGCTGCGCGCCGGCGCGCTGCCCGCGCCCCTAAAGCCGCTGGAAGAGCGCAGCGTCGGCGCGGAACTGGGCAAGGATTCGATCGATGCCGGCCGCTATGCGACAATTGCAGGCCTGGCCTCGGTGGCGCTGTTCATGATCCTGCGCTACGGGCTGTTCGGTCTGTTCGCCGACATCGCCCTGACCTTAAACGTGGTGTTGCTGCTGGCGGCGCTGACGGCGTTCGGGGCCACCCTGACCCTGCCCGGCATTGCCGGCATCGTGCTCACCATGGGCATGGCGGTGGACGCCAATGTGCTGATCTATGAGCGCATACGCGAGGAGCAGCGCAACGGACGCACCATGCTGGCGGCAATCGACACCGGCTTCCGCCGGGCCATGGCGACCATCATCGACGCCAATATGACCCATTTGATCGCGTCGCTGATTCTGTTCCAGTTGGGCCAAGGTCCGGTCAAGGGCTTCGCGGTCGCCTTGGGCGTGGGCATTATCACCTCCTTCTTCACCGCGGTGATGGTGACCCGGTTGATCGTGATCACCTGGCTGAATATGGCGCGTCCGCGCAAGATCCTGATCTAGGCGGTTTGGCGCGGGACAAGCAGCCGTTCCTGCGCTAGAATTCACGTCTCGAATCTGAGGGGAGAGAAACATGGCAGCCTTTTTGGGCAATCTTCGCAATGTGGTGATCGCCAGCTTTGCGCTCGCGATCCTGCTGGTCGGTGTCTACTGCTCCACCCAGGGCTATGACGGCCTGGCCTTTGAGCTGTTCGTGCTGCGCTGGCTGCACGTCGCCGCCGGTGTGATGTGGATCGGCCTGCTCTGGTATTTCAACTTCGTACAGATCCCCACCATGCCCAAGGTGCCCGACGAACTGAAAAAGGGCGTCAGCGGCTATATCGCGCCGGCGGCCCTGTTCTGGTTCCGCTGGGCCGCCATGGCCACCTTTGTGCTGGGCATCATCTTGGCGCTGCGCAACAACTATCTGCTGGAAGCCTATACGCTGGATTTCAGCGACGGCGCGGCCGGTTGGCCGGTGGTGCCCAAGTATCTCGCCATCGGCATCGGCATGTGGCTGGGCACCATCATGTGGTTCAATGTCTGGTTTGTGATCTGGCCCAACCAGCAAAAGGCCTTGAATATCGGGGGCAAATATTCCGATCTGCCGGCGCCGGACAAGGCGGCGGCGGGCAAGACCGCGATGATCTTCTCCCGCATCAATACTCTGCTGTCGGTTCCTATGCTGTTCAGCATGGTCGCGGCGGGGCATCTTTACTGAGAGAGACGCGAATTTTTCCCGGCCGCTCGCCTAAGCTCGCGGCGTTCGCTCGCTTTCGCAGGTCCGCTGGACCTGCTCGCGCGCGTGCCGCGCGCCGCAGCTCACGGTTCCTTTTTTGATGGATGCGGCCTTAGCCAACCGTCTGGCCGCCGCGGTGCGCGCCGCCGACCCCGACCGGTATTTCGCGAGTCTGTTCGCGCCCGCTGCCCAGCGTCCCTATCTCTTTGCCTTTTATGCCTTCAATGCCGAACTGGCGCGGGTGGCGGAGACGGTGCGCGAGCCGATGCTGGGCGAAATCCGCCTGGAATGGTGGCGTGAGAGTGTGGCGGCAGCCGCCAAAGGCGTGGCGCGCAATCATGACGTGGCGCGGGGGCTGACGGCGCTCTTTGCGGCGCGCGATCTGGCCGTCCCGGATTTCGAGGCGCTGATCGCGGCCCGCGCATTCGATTCATCCCCCGGCCATTTTGCCGATTTTGCCGCGCTGGACGATTATGTCATCTCCACCAGCGGTGCGGTGATGCGGCTGGCGGCGCGGATTCTGGCCGGCGATCCGGCGCTTTCCCTCGATCAGGGCTTGCGCGATGCGGGCCTGGCCTATGGCCTGACCGGGTTGCTCCGGGCGCTGCCGTTCCACAGCATGCGCCACAAGCTCTATTTGCCGCTTGACCTGCTTTCGGCGCTCGACCTTACGCCGGAGGTTTTTTTCCATTTGGCCAAAAACGATCAGCGTCTTGACGCTTTGGTGCGGCAGGTTTCGTTGAAGGCGCGTGACGTTTTTGCGGCGGCGCGCCGGGCTCCCAAGCCGGGTGCCGCCTTGGCGGCGGTGCTGCCCGCTTCCTTGGTGCCGGTCTATTTGCGCAACCTCTCTGTGGGCAAGGACGTACCGATCCATCGCCGGCAGATGGCGCTTTTGAGTGCCGCGATGAGAAAGCGGCTTTAGCCGTCCAGATCGCCGCTTTTGTATTTCACATCGCCATGGCTGATCCGCCGATAGGCCTTCAATTGGCTTGCCGCCACGGCGAAGGCATTGTCCAGCACGGCATAGGCGTCGGTGGCCGCTTTCTTGTGGCCGTTATGCGCCAGTTCCTTGCTCACCACGATTTCCTTGCCCGGCACGCGAAGCACGATATGCACGTCGGGCGGGTTGCCGCTGGCCTTCTGGCTTTTGTGCGGCATTTCGATCACCACCCGGCAGCCGATGATGTGATCGTGCAACTGTTCCAGCCTGCCGAGATGATCGTTCACCGCGGTTTTCAGCGCCTCGGAAGGCTCGATATTGTGGAAGGAAAGTTCGAGAGGAATGTCCATGGATGACCCGTAAAAATGCTCTTTGAGGAAACGTACGGAACCGGACGGGGTTTCGTCCAGTCTATTCGGCCGCGGTGTCTTCCAATCGTCCGCCCCAGCGCGACAAATCCTGCAAGGCGCGCGCGCTCATCGCCTGCTTGCGATCCTTGCCGCGGATTTTAGCGCTTTTGGGAAATTCCGGGAACAGGCCGAAATTTATATTCATCGGCTGAAAGGTCCGGGCATCGGCGCCGCCGGTGATATGCGACAATAGCGCGCCCAATGCGGTGGTCGCGGGCGGCGGATGGACGCTCGTTCCCAGCAACTCCGCGGCCGCGAAGCGCCCGGCGAGAAGGCCGATGGCGGCGCTTTCGACATAGCCTTCCACGCCCGTGATCTGGCCGGCAAAGCGTAAGGAAGGGCGGGATTTCAGCCGCAACTGCGCATCGAGAAGACGCGGAGAATTGATGAAAGTGTTGCGATGCAGCCCGCCGAGACGGGCGAATTGCGCCTGTTCCAATCCCGGTATGGTGCGGAAAATGCGCACCTGCTCGGCATGCTTCAGTTTGGTCTGAAACCCGACCATGTTCCACAGCGTGCCCAGCGCATTGTCCTGGCGCAATTGCACCACGGCATGGGGCCGCCTGTCGCTGCGCGGATCCTGCAGACCCACCGGCTTCATCGGGCCGAAGGCCAGGGTCTGCTCGCCACGCGCCGCCATCACCTCGATGGGCAGGCAGGCTTCGAAATAGGGGGTGGATTTTTCCCACTGCTTGAAATCGGTTTTTTCGCCGGCCAGCAGCGCGGCGACGAAATTGCGGTACTGCTCCTGGTCCAGCGGCAGATTGATATAGTCCGCCACGCCGCCGCCGGGCCCTTCCTTGTCGTAGCGCGATTGGAACCAGGCGATATCGAAATCGATCGATTCGCGGTGCACGATGGGCGCAATGGCGTCGAAGAAGGCAAGCTGGTCCTCGCCGGTGGCCGCGCCGATCGCGGCTCCCAGGCTGGTGGAGGTTAAGGGCCCGGTGGCGATGATCGTGCTTGCCCAGCCGGCGGGGGGCAGCCCGGTGATCTCCTCCCGCGACAGTTGCACGCGCGGATGATTTTCCAGCGCCCTGCTTACCGCCGCGGAAAAAGCGTGCCGGTCCACCGCCAAGGCGCCGCCGGCGGGCAGCTTGCAGGCGTCGGCCGCGCGCATGATCAGCGATCCCGTCCGGCGCATTTCTTCGTGCAAAAGCCCGACGGCATTGTTGGCGGCGTCGTCGGAACGGAAGGAGTTGGAGCAGACAAGCTCGGCCAGGGAATCGGTCTGATGGGCCTCGGTGCCACGGACAGGGCGCATTTCGTGCAGAATCACGGCCACGCCCGATTCGGCTGCTTGCCAGGCTGCTTCGGAGCCCGCGAGTCCGCCGCCTATGATGTGCAGCTCTGCCGCCATGGCCTGGCTTTAGCAGGCCCGAGGTCCGGCGCAAACCGGACAGGCTACCGAAGTCCCTTTTTGCGATAGAGATCTTGCATTGCGGCATCACTCTAAAAAACAGGGCCCGGCCATCAGGTAAAGCCTTTTGGCAACAGTAAAAAAGGAATTGGAATGGCCCGTTGACTTGGCTTGCGGCCAGGGACGAGTATGCCCGCCACTGGATAGCCGGTTAAGGCCGTTGCTGGCGCCATGCGCGCTCAACAAATCGGCCCGCAGGCGGCGCTGGGCCCGGCATCGCGGCGGTTACCCGTGTGGTTACCAACCTAAGCGGCGATCGTGCGAATGCCACAACCATTTTTGCACGGTGGGATGCCTTAATTTAGCGCCGCTTTAACGCTTTTGTCGTGCTCCCGGTGCGACAATGCGGCAGATGCCGGCGATCCCCGTTCGGGCAAAAGATTTCGGGATGACTTGCCGTCAGGGATGACGGCTGCGGTGCCGCCGCCTATATAGGGTTTGCGCAAGGAACCAAGAGCGATGTCCGAAGAAAGCAAGGGAATAAGTTATACGAGATTGGCGCTGGGAGCCGGATTGCTGGCGGCCGCGGCGGTGAGCATCGCCGTCTTTGTGCCGCGCCGGCATTTGGCCTTGGTGACGGAACCCCTGGCGGGGATCGCCAAGCTGCCCGTCGCGGCGGCCGTCACCGCCTGGGTTGTGGGGCTGTGGCAAGATGCCACCGCGCCCCAGGCGCCGGTGTTCGACGATCTGCGCCCGTTTGATGAGTTCTAATATCTGCATGCGCCGCGTCCCGGTGGTTGCGACCATCCGTGATGCTTATGGTTTCCTGGCGGAGCATCTGGGCACCATCATCGGCTTGGTCTGGATGCCGATGGTCCTTCTGACCGTCGCCGAATATTTCACCCTCTATCGTGTCTATAACAGCGCCATCGATTTTTTGGCGGGCGGCACCTCCGCCGAAATGGGGCCGGCCTTGTTGATGAGCTTGGCCTGTCTGGTGGCGGCCTTGCTGCTCTATGCCATGATGTTTGTGGCGGTGGTGCAGCTGGCGCTCGGCACGCAGACCGCGTCGCCGCCTTTTGTGCATTTTGCCTTTGGGGCGCTGGAATGGCGCATGTTCCGGGCCTTCTTGGCCTTTGCGGGGCTGGGGGCGCTGATGGCACTGACAGCCGTGTTCGCCGCCGGTGCGATTTCCGCGCTGGTGCCGGGCTTGAAATCGAACCAGAACGCCGCGGGCAATATCATGGCACTGGCAATCAGTTGCGCCGGCTTGGCGGCCGCGGCGCGCATGTTGTTGCCATTGCCGGCCATTATCGTCCATGAATCGGGTCCGGCCTTGCGCCGCGCCTGGGCTCTGTCGGCGGGAAATTTTCTGCCGTTGCTCGGTATTTTTCTTGCGGTCTTCCTGCCCGCCAAGCTGTTTCAGATTTCCATCGAACTATGGTTTGGCGCAAAGGGCGCGCTGAACGCAGGCGGCACGCCGCAGATGCAGTTGATGCAGACGCTTTTGAATGCGCGCCAGATGCTGCCGCTGGCCTGCGGCCTAAGCTTTTTCATCTCTCCGGTTGTGATCGGGCTGTTCGCCAGTGCCAGCGCTTCGGTTTGGCGGGCGCTCAAGGCGGAGCCCGCCCTGGATATCGCGGTCTGATCGCTATTCCGCGGCCTTCAACTTCTTGGCGGTACCTTTCAACAAGGGCTTGAGATACTGGCCGGTATAGGAGCGCGGATTCTTGGCCACCTCTTCGGGCGTGCCGCTGGCCACGATTTCGCCGCCGCCATCGCCGCCCTCCGGCCCCAGATCCACGATCCAATCCGCGGTCTTGATGACTTCCAGATTGTGCTCGATCACCACCACCGTATTGCCCTGATCCACCAGTTCCTGCAGCACTTCCAGCAATTTTTTCACGTCATGGAAGTGCAGCCCGGTGGTCGGCTCGTCCAGGATATAGAGGGTGCGCCCGGTGGCGCGGCGCGACAATTCCTTGGACAGTTTGACGCGTTGGGCCTCGCCGCCGGACAGCGTGGTGGCCTGCTGGCCGATGGAGATATAGCCCAGGCCGACGCGCTTGAGGGTTTCCAGCTTCTCGGCAATGGAGGGCACCGCCTTGAAGAGTTCGGCGCCCGCCTCGATGGTCATGTCCAGCACATCGCTGATCGAATGGTCCCGGAATTTCACCTCCAGGGTTTCGCGGTTGTAGCGCTTGCCCTGGCAGACGTCGCACTGGACATAGACGTCGGGCAGGAAATGCATTTCGATCTGGATGACGCCGTCGCCCTGACAGGCCTCGCAGCGTCCGCCCTTGACGTTGAAGCTGAAACGGCCGGGGGAATAGCCGCGCGCCTTGGCTTCCGGCAATTCGGTGAACCAGTCGCGGATGGGGGTGAAGGCGCCGGTATAGGTGGCGGGATTGGAGCGCGGCGTCCTGCCGATCGGGCTCTGATCGATATCGATCACCTTGTCGAGGAATTCCAGCCCCTCGATACGGTCGTGCGGCGCGGGATGTTCGCGCGCCTGGGCCAGCTTGCGCGCCGCGGCCTTGTACAGGGTCTCGATGGTGAGGGTGGATTTTCCGCCGCCCGAGACGCCGGTGATGCAGGTGAGGGTCCCCAGCGGCAGCTGGGCCGTGACAGTCTTGAGATTGTTGCCCCGCGCGCCCACCACCTTCAGCCAGCGATTGTGCACGGCTTTGCGGCGTTGGGCGGGAATCGGGATGCTTTCCGCGCCGCTGAGATATTTTCCGGTCAGGCTTTTCCGGTTGGCGACGATATCGGCCGGGGTGCCTTCGGCGATGATATGGCCGCCATGCACGCCCGCGCCGGGACCCATGTCGATGACATGGTCGGCCGAGCGGATGGCGTCTTCGTCATGTTCCACCACGATGACGGTGTTGCCCATGTCGCGCAGGCCCTTAAGCGACTCCAGCAATTTGCCATTGTCGCGCTGGTGCAGCCCGATACTGGGCTCGTCCAAGACATAGAGCACGCCGGTCAGGCCCGAACCGATTTGGGAGGCCAGCCGGATGCGCTGGCTCTCGCCGCCCGACAAGGTGCCCGATGCTCGTGCCAAGGTGAGGTAATCCAGGCCGACATTGTTGAGGAATTTCAGCCGGGCGCGGATTTCCTTGAGGATACGGGCGGCAATCTCCTTTTGCTGCTTGTTCAGCTTCTGGTCTATGTCGCGGAACCAGCGGTCGGCGTCGCGAATGGATTGCTCGCAGACCTGGCCGGCATGCAGCCCGCCGATCTTCACCGACAAGGCTTCGGGCTTCAGGCGGTAGCCGTTGCAAACCTCGCATGCGGCCGCGGCCTGGTATTTTTCCAGTTCTTCCCGCGCCCAGTCGCTGTCGGTCTCCTTGTGACGCCGGTCCATGTTGGTGATGACGCCTTCGAACGGCTTGCGGGTCTCGTACCGCCGCATGCCGTCGTCATAGACGAATTTGATCTCTTCCTCGTCCGAGCCATGTAGGATGATCTGGCGAATCTTCTTGGGCAGATCTTCCCAGGCCTCGTTCATGGAGAATTTGTAGTGCCGGGCCAGGGCCTCCAGCGTCTGGAGATAGTAAGGCGATGAGCTCTTGGACCAGGGCGCCAGGGCGCCCTTTTTCAGACTGAGAGATTCATCCGGCACGACCAAAGCTTCGTCGAAATAATTCTGGGTTCCCAATCCGTCGCATTGCGGGCAGGCGCCATGCGGATTGTTGAACGAGAACAGCCGCGGCTCGATCTCCGGAATGGTGAAACCTGACACCGGGCAGGCGAATTTGGAGGAAAAGACGATCTGTTTCTGCTTGCCGTCCTTTTCTTTTTGGTCGGCGAATTCCACCACCAGCAAACCGTCGGCGAGATTGAGCGCGGTCTCGATGGAATCAGGCAAGCGGTTGCCGATATCCGGCTTGACCACGATGCGGTCGACCACGATCTCGATATCGTGCTTGAGTTTCTTGTCCAGGGCCGGCGTGGCGCCGATATCGTAGAACTTGCCATCGAGTTTGACGCGCTGGAAACCCTTCTTCTGCAGCTCCGCCAGTTCTTTGCGATACTCGCCCTTGCGGCCGCGCACGATCGGCGCCAGCAGATAGAGCCTTGTGCCTTCGTCCAGCGCCAGAATCCGGTCGGCCATTTGGCTGACGGTCTGGCTTTCGATGGGCAGGCCGGTGGCCGGCGAGTAGGGCACGCCGACCCGGGCAAACAGCAGCCGCAGATAGTCATAGATCTCGGTGACTGTGCCCACGGTCGAGCGTGGATTCTTGGACGTGGTTTTCTGTTCGATCGAAATCGCCGGCGACAGGCCCTCGATATGATCGACGTCCGGCTTCTGCATCAGCTCCAGGAATTGGCGGGCATAGGCCGACAGGGATTCCACATAGCGGCGCTGGCCTTCGGCATAGATGGTGTCGAAGGCCAGG
>DATEIA010000311.1:0-5588 GCA_035279305.1 Rhizomicrobium sp. | reverse complement strand
GCTTTATGGCGCGGGCAAGGTGGGCGGGTTGGTCAACTTCCTGCCCAAGACCGCCAGCGCCAGCGATGCGCCGGGCGGCGAAGTCACACTGACCTATGGCAGCTATTCCAAGCGCAACGCGACCGCCCAGATCAGCATGCCGGTCGCGCTTGGCGCGGCCGCCGGCGGGCTGCACGCCTATGGCGAGTTGGACGATAGTTTCAGTTTTTATCGCGGCATCCATCCCAGCCATCAGCTGATTCAATTGTCGGGCGGGCTTGACTGGGGCGGCTGGTCGCTGGCCGCCGACTATATGTATTTCCATTCCAACGGCGACGTGCAGACGCCGGGTTGGAACCGCCTGACCCAGGCCCTGATCGACAGCGGTATGTACATCACCGGCCGCAACAGCTCCCTGACCGACGCGGACGGCAATGGCCGTTTGACCCTGAATGAACTGGGCGGCAACCCCTACTTCTTCGATCCCAATTTCCGCGCCTTGGCGTGCGTGGGATGCCAGGATGCGGCGCACCGGCTGGACAGCGGCTTCGGCACCACCACACTCGACCCGCGCACGGTCTATACCGCGCGCGGCGTGGATTTTTCCAATACCGTCACCCACACGGCTTTCCTTGAAATCGCCAATGCATTGGGCGACGGCCAGACGTTGCGCCTGCAGCTGTTCGGCGACACGCTGCGGAACGACCGTTTTGTCTCCTACGGTTTCCCGGGTTCTTATCGCACCCAGATCGGCGAGGCGCGGCTGCGCTATGACCTCAAGCGCGATTTCGGCCTGCTGAAAACCCAGACGGTGGCGGGACTGTCCTATCGCTATGTTCACGCCGTGGGGAAAGAGAGCTTCAACAGCGGCGTCATCGCGCTGGATCGCCGTGATATCAGCCGGGGCGCGAGCGCCAACGACATCCTCGATTCGCCGTTCAATGTGGACGCGCCAGGCACGTTAGGCCTGGCCTGGGAAAACGATGTCCGCACCAACAGCGGCAATGCGGGTGTTTTTGTCACCACCGATTTGAATTGGAACGACAGTTTGGACCTCGTCCTGGGCGGGCGCTATGACGATTACAATGTGCGCTCGGCCGATATGGGCGTGCTGGCTTTCGAGCCCGCAAGCGGACGCGGCAATGCCGGGCGTTTTACCTATTCGGCCAGCCTGTCCTACAAAACACCTTGGGGTCTGGTGCCCTATGTCACCACCGCCAAATCCGCGGCAATCGAGATCGGCCAGGCCAGCCAGGTGCTGACCGGTTTGCTGGCGGCGCGCGACTGGCTGTCCAATTCCTTTCTCAATGAAGTGGGCGTCAAATTCTCCGCCCTGGATGGCCATCTCGTCGGCAGCCTGGACTGGTACGTCCAGAACCGCACCCAGCTCAGCCAGGGCGGCGGCGTCACCAGCGTGATCGGCACCCGCGCCAAGGGCGTGGAAGCGGAGCTGCGCTATGCCGCAACCCCCAATCTCAGCCTGACCTTGGCGGGGTCGCTGCAGCACACCACCATCAAGGGGCCGGACCACAGCTTTTCCTATGTGCCGGCGCGGAGCTATGGCGTGACGCCGCAAAACGGTTTCGGCGGCAGCTATATCGTTTTCGATTTTTCCACCCTGCCTGGGCGGGGCGGCGATTATGAAAACACCCTGCTGCCGCATGCGGTGATCAGCCCCTATGTCACCTGGACCAGCGATACGCTGTCCTGGGGCCAGGAAAAACTGACCTGGGGTGCGAGTTTCGGCGGCACCTATGTCGGCAAGACCCAGCAGCCGGTGCCCAGTCCCATCATCTATCCGTCTTACGTCACCTTGAACGCCTCGGCCTTTGTGCAGTGGGATGCGTGGGAAGCCGATCTGAATGTGAACAATTTGAGCGATGAACGCACCTTCACGCCCGGCGCCGACACCTATGCCAATCTCAGTGCTCTGCCCGGCGTGGGCCGCACCTGGAAAGTCACTTTTAAAAGGATTTTTTAGGCAAGCGATTGTTCCAGCCCCTGGGCGCGCATAGGCTCGCGCCATGAAAAAGCTCGCTTTGTCCTTGCTGTTTTGTGCCGTTCCGGTGACGGCAAACGCTGCCGACAGCGCCTGGGTGCAGGCGACAGTATCCGGCTTTGAAGTCCGCCTGGTCACGGACGCCGCCGCTTGCCCCGCATTGCGCACCGACAAAGGCGATGTGACGATGGCGGTACGCGCTGCCGCCGGAGCCAGCTTCCCGCTGGTTTGCGCGGCAGCCGGTCCCGCCGGTGCCGCCCGAGCCGATATCGGCGGTGCAGCGCTGCCCCTGCCGGTCGCCAACCCGCAACGTATCTTGGTGCTCGGCGACACCGGTTGCCGCATCAAGGGTTCGGCCTTGCAGGCCTGCAACGATCCGCACCAATGGCCCTTTCCTCAACTGGCCGCCGCCGCGGCGGCGCTGAAGCCCGATCTGGTGATCCATGCCGGCGATTATCTCTACCGCGAAAGCGCCTGCCCGCCGGGCAATCAAGGCTGCGCCGGTTCACCCTGGGGGGATAATTGGATCACTTGGCAGGCGGATTTCTACACGCCGGCCGCGCCGCTGCTGGCCGTGGCGCCGATTGTTCTGGTGCGCGGCAATCATGAGGATTGCAATCGCGCAGGCCCGGGCTGGCTGAGGCTGCAAGGCCCATCCGCGTTCGATCCTGCCGCGCCCTGCATCCCGCATTTGCCTTTGTACAGTGTCGATCTGGGCGTGCTGCGGCTGGCGGTGATGGATGACGCCACAGCCTTGGACACGGAACTCGATCGCGCCGCCTCGCCGATCTATGCGGCCGAACTGACAGGACTGGCCACGATCCCCGCGCCGGTCTGGTTCCTCCATCATCGCCCGATCTGGGCGGCGATCTCCGGACCTTTGGGTATTCCGATTGGCGGCAATCTGGCTCTGATCGATGCGGTGCGCCTCGCGTCGCGGCCGGGCGGTCCGCCGATCGCCGCCACTGTCGAACTGATGCTGTCCGGACACATCCACACTTTCGAAGCGATCAACTATGCCGGCAAGGTTCCTCCCCAGATCGTGGCGGGCCATGGCGGCGACAATCTCGAGATTACCCCCACCAATCTGCGGGGCGCGCACTTCCAGGGCTATTCCGGCGTTACGGTTGCCGATGGACTTTCGGTCGGCGGTTTTGGTTTTCTGCTGATGACCCGCGCCGAGGGCGGCTGGACCATCGATCTCTACGATGTCCAGGGCGCCAAGATCCGTACCTGCCGCTTCAGCAAGCGATTGGATTGCCCGGCCTAGTGTCGTGGTTTCGAAGTTCGCACTATCATCGATATCGAGCCCTTGGCGAACTTCGAAACCAAAACGACACTAGAAATCAATAAGTTTGCTGGTGTCCTTACGATTCCGAAATTCGCCAGAACCCGATATCGTGATCATGCGAATTTCGGAATCGGGACACCAGGCGATCAACGGTCTTGCAGTCCAACGGCGCCGCTGTCGCGCGCGGTGCGCGCGGCCGCTTCGGTTTCCAACAGGCCCAGCAGCATGGCGGTTGGGAACCCGTCGGCGGCGAGGGATTTGGTTTTCTGATACTGCCTGAGCGCCGCGCGGGTCTTTCGTCCCAATACGCCGTCGGCCGTGCCGGAGTCGAATCCCAGGATCTGCAAGTCTTTCTGGAATTGCAGGCGCTCGTTGCGCGACAAAGCGCGTTCGTCGCGTGGCCAGTCATGTTTGACCGGCCCGGCGCCTGCCATACGGTCGGCCAGCAAGGACACGGCCAGGGCATAGCTGGCGGCATTGTTGTATTTCAGCAGGACGCGGAAATTCGGCAAGATCAGGAAAGCGGGGCCGCGCGCGCCCGTCGGCAAATAGATCGCCGCATTTCCGTCCAGAACCGCCAGCGCATCGCCATTCGCTGTCTTAATGCCGCGTGCGCTCCATTCCGAAACCGGCTTGTCATTTTCCAGATCGGCATCTTCATAGGCAAAGCCATCGGGCAGGCTGATTTCGTAACCCCAATTCTGTCCCCGCGTCCAACCTTGTCCGGACAATAGCCGCGCCGCCGAGGCCAAGGCATCGGGCGGCGACCGCCACAAATCGATCCGCCCATCGCCATCGCCGTCGGCGGCATATTTGAGAAAAGTGGTTGGGGTGAACTGGGTCTGGCCGAAGGCGCCGGCCCAACTGCCCACCATCTCGCTGGCGGGATACTGTTGCTGCTGATAGATCTGCAGCGCCGCCAGAAATTCCGGCTTGGCATAGTTGGCGCGCGGCCCGTCATAGGCCAGGGTCGCCAGCGCCGCGAACAAATTGAAACTGCCGCTGTCGGCGCCATAGTCGCTTTCCATGCCCCAGACGGAGACCAGAATTTCCTTGGGCACGCCGCTTTGGGTTGCGATCTTGTCCAGCACCTCGCCATAACGCGTGAGCATGACGCGCGCGTCCGCGATCCGCCGCGCCGACACCGCCGCATCCAGATAGCTCCAAACCGGCTTGGTGAATTCCGGCTGGTTGGCGTTCATCGCGACAATGGCCGGAAGGGGGGCTAGCCCCGCGGTGGCGGCGTCGAACGTCTCCGCAGCGATGCCCTGCGCCAGGGCGGCGATTCTGGCCTCGGCCAGGAAGGCATCGAACTTGGGGTCTCCGGAACTCGGCGGTGCAGATGGAGGCAGGACCGGGGCGGCGACGGCGGGTGCCGGAGGGGGTCCCGGCCTGGGGGCGGGGCGGGTGGCGCAGGCTGTCACCGCCAGCAGGCCGCAGAGGGCGGCGAGGCATTTCAGGCTGGCAGAGCGGCGAGGAGGGCGAAGCACCTGCTATTGGTACACTGGTTCGAAGGTTTTTTGGCGGAAAACCGCCATTTTTCAGCGGATTTCGCGGGTTGACAGGGGTGGGTGCCTTGCATAGTTTCCGCGCCTCTCGCGGTATACGGCCTTCCCGGCCGAAACTTGTTTAATTGCGGCCCTTTGGGCCGACGGCTCAGAAGGCAGTGTCATGAAGGTTCGCAACTCCCTCCGTTCGCTCAAGAAGCGTGACAAGGACTGCCGCGTTATCCGCCGCAAGGGCCGCGTCTACGTGATCAACAAGAAGAATCCGCGGTTCAAAGCCCGTCAGGGTTAAGCGATACTGTGCCACAATTTGGCATAGGCGCAGATGCTTCTTCCTCCTACCGACGCCAAGATAGTTGCCCGCCGCGCTGAGATCGTCGCGGCGCTGAAACAGATCGTGCCCGATGGCGTGGTGGCCGATAGATCGGGGCTCGCCACTTTTGATTCCGACGCGCTCAGCGCCTATCACCAGATGCCGCTGGTCTGTGTGCTGCCCTCCAACCGCCAGCAGGTCAGCGAAATCTTGCAATATGCCCAAGCCCAGGGCGTGCCCATCGTACCGCGCGGGGCGGGAACCTCGCTGTCTGGCGGCGCCTTGCCGCGCGAGGACGGCATCCTGATCGGAATGGGGCGCATGAAACGCATCCTCGAGATCGACTATGAGAATGGCTGTGTCGTGGTCGAGCCCGGCGTCACCAATCTCAACATCACCAAGGCGGTGGAGGCCAACGGCTTCTATTACGCGCCCGATCCTTCCAGCCAGGTCGCCTGCACCATCGGCGGCAATGTGGCGGAAAATTCCGGCGGGCTGCAT
>DATEIA010000310.1:0-10112 GCA_035279305.1 Rhizomicrobium sp. | reverse complement strand
CAACTTGGCCGGACGGCTGATGCTGGTGGATCTTCCCGGCTATGGCTTCGCCAAGCGTTCCCGTTCCGAGGCCGAGGGCTGGCAGGAGATGATCTTCTCCTATCTGCGCGGCCGCTCGCGGCTGCGCCGGGTGGCGCTGCTTATCGATGCGCGGCGCGGCGTCCAGGACAGCGACGGCCAGGTGATGGCGCTGCTGGACCGGGCGGCGGTATCCTATGGCCTGGTGCTGACCAAGGCCGACGAGCTCAAAGCGGCAGACCATTCCCGGGCGCTGGAAGCCGCGGCGATGCAAGCCGCAAAACACACCGCCGCACTGGCCGAAGTCCAGTTAACATCGGCCCTGAAGGGCGCAGGCATTGCGGAATTGCGCGCCCACTTGGCTGCTCTGGCGCAATAAAGGGTTGGGAAGCGCCGCCCGCCGCGCTATAAGGCGCCGCTTTTGTAACGGGCGCTGGCATGGCCACCGACGAGCTTGAAGACCGGACTTTGCGCACCCTGGCGCGTTGGCGCCAGACCGGCCGGGTGCTGGTCGAGGCGCTGCCCTACATTCTCAAATACGACCAGAAAACCATTGTGGTGAAGTATGGCGGCAACGCCATGACCGGCACCGGCACCGATGACTTCGCCCAGGATATCGTTCTGATGAAACAGACCGGCATCGATCCGGTGGTGGTGCATGGCGGCGGCCCGCAGATCGGGGCGATGCTCAAAAGGCTCAACATCCATTCCACCTTCATCGACGGGCTGCGGGTCACCGATCAGGCGGCGGTGGAAGTGGTGGAGATGGTTCTGACCGGCTCGATCAACAAGCAGATCGTGACCGGCATCAACGCGGCCGGCGGCCGCGCCGTCGGTCTTTCCGGCAAGGACGGCAATCTGGTGATCGCGCGCAAGCTGGCGATGACCCAGACCGATCCCAAAAGCGGCGAGAAGGTGCCGGTGGATCTGGGCTTTGTCGGCGAGCCCGACACGGTCAATCCGGAAGTGCTGCACTCCATCATGAAGTCGGAAACCATTCCGGTGATCGCCCCGATCGGCGTGGGCCGCAAGGGCGAGACTTTCAATATCAATGCCGACACGGTGGCGGGGGCGGTTTCCTGCGCCCTCAAGGCCGAGCGCCTGATCCTGCTGACCGATGTGGAAGGCGTGCTGGACCAGGACAAGAAGCTGATCCCGCGCCTGACGGTGCGCGAGGCGCGCGCCCTGATCGCGAACGGCACGATTTCCGGCGGCATGATTCCCAAAATTCAGACCGCCATCGAGGCGGTGGAGGGCGGGGTCCGTGCCGCCGTCATTCTGGATGGGCGCATTCCCCATGTGCTGTTGCTCGAACTTTTCACCGAGCATGGCGCGGGCACTTTGATCACCGCCGAATGAGACGGCTGCTGCTGCCGGCAATGTTGGCGCTGGGTCTGATACCGGTGCCGGCGCATGCGGCGCTCACCTTGTGCAACCGCACCAGTTACATCCTTTATGCCGCGACCTCGGCGATCCGCTCGCCCGGCAGCGACACCAAGGGCTGGACTCGCATCGCGCCCGGCGAGTGCGAAGTCGCGCGCAAAGAGCCGCTGACGGCGGAGAGCTATCTGGTCCATGCCCGTTCGTCGATCGCCCATTCCGGTCCGTCGCGCGCCTGGGGCGGCGCCTATCCGGTCTGCGTCAAGGATGCCAATTTTGCCATCCGCCAGCCGGTAACCCCGCTCTATTGCAGCGCTGAAGACACCTTCGCCTTGCCCTTCGCCGCGCTGAACAATCGCGGCAAGAGCGCCTGGACGATGAATTTCGACGAACAGCCAGCCATGAGCCTCAGCGAGGCGCAGCTGGCCGGCGTGAAGCGCCTGCTGGTCGATAATGGTTATAAAATCGCCCGCATTGACGGCAAGCCGGACAAGGCGACCGGCGCGGCGCTGGCGGATTTTCGCAAGCGCATGCGCTTTGACGCCAATGAAGGCAATGCCGCGCTGTTCCATGTCCTGGAGCAGCAAGCCCGCACCAGGATCGCCCCTGCCGGCTATACGGTCTGCAACGAGTCCCGCGATTCCCTGCTGGTGGCGTTGGGCCGGAAGGATGCCGGTCCGAAATCGTTGCCCACGAGCGCATCGGCCGGGAAATTATCGTCTGTTTCGGTTTCGCACGGCTGGTGGACAGTGGAGCCAGCGTCTTGCGCCAAGGCGATCACCACACAACTGAAAACCGACATTGTATATTTGCTGGCGCGAAAGAAGAAGGGCGGCACGGTGGTCGGCGGGCCTGAAAAATTCTGTGTCACCTCGGTCGCGTTCGAAATTCGAGGGAGCCAGAATTGCGCCGGACGCGCCCTGGCCGAAGCCGGGTTCGCCGCCACGCCGGTCAAGGGTTTGGCCGGCTATGTCGCGCGCATAGGCCCTGCGGGCCTTAAGCCGTGATGCCGAAATAATTGAGATGCCAGCGCATCTCTTCCTTACTGAGGGGAAACCCCACGCCGCCGCGCGCCGGCAGGACGTCGCGCGTGGGCAGCTTCATGATGAACGTCTGGATCTTGAAGGCGACGCGCATCGACAGATGGGCGTGCCAGACCAGCGCCACCAACGGCTTGGCGCCGCCCGCGGTGAGGACTTTCTTCACGGTCTGCTCATGGACGTCTGCCAGTTGCGCCAGCGCCAGCACCACAATTTCGCGCTGACCGGCCTGCGCCGCCTTTTCCAGATACTCTCCGTCAAGCCGTCCGTCCTTTTGCGCCTCGGCGACCATGTCCGCGGCGGAAATGCCGTCTTGCTCCACGGTGGCTTCCGCCAACCGCGCCCTGAGTTCGCGATTCAGATAGATGCGCGTGGTGTCGGACAGGTCGTTGCGCGCCGCCAGCCGTTCCAGGATCGAAGCGCCCACCAGGGCGCCGACGCGGCGGATCGCCCGCGCCGAAAGATCGGCCCTGAGCGCCAGCGGCAGCTGCCAGGCGCTGACTTCCTCGATCCGGTCGATGATCTGGTCCATCGTCGCCTTGCGTATTTTGGCGTCGGGATTGACCAGCAACGCGGCCACCGCCGGGACGTTCAGCGACTGCACCAGGCGCGCGCTGACCGGTTCATTGACCGGCTTGCGGCTGGCGATGGCCACCAGCACTTCCTGGACTTGGCCGCAGGCAATGATCTCGATCAGGTCGGCATCGGACAGCAAGGGCGAATATTCCAGGATCGGCGCCGAGACCACCGTCTCCAGATCCTGCGCCAGCCGCAGCACGATATCGCGCGGAATGCAGTCCAGATACTTGATCTCTTCGGCCAGGATAGCGCGAACCCGCACCGTGGCGTCGCGGGCCAAGCATTCCAATGTTTCGATGGTGAGCGCGACGATGTGAGAGCTTTCGCGCTCGGACAGGCCGGGCATCAGGCGGGCGATTTTGTGCGCCAGTTCGGCGCGCACATCTTCCTCTTCATCATCGGCCAGAAGACGATTGGTGGCTGCCGGCGCCGCCATATTGGCCGCGACCGCCGCGCGGGTGGCAGGCGCGCCATTGACGGCGAGATAGTGCAGCACATCGGCGCCGGCATCGGTGCGGGCTGCCAGTTCGGACGAGCCGCCGGGTTTTCCGGTCCGGACATCCAGAATATCGAGCGCATCGCGCGGGTTCAGCCCAGACGCGACCGTCTGCCCGTTCGGGGGTGATCTGTCGTCCATACGGTCCCTGCTGTATACCCTCGCCTAGTGTCGTGGTTTCGAAGTTCGCCGCATCATCGATATCAGGCTCTTGGCGAACTTCGAAACCAAAACGACACTAGGAATCAATAAGTTGCTAGTGTCCTTACGATTCCGAAATTCGCTAGCACCCGATATCGGGATCATGCGAATTTCGGAATCGGGACACTAGCGCCTATTGTGGGCCGGGGCGCTTTAACAGCCCTTAAATAGGCATGGTGGACATCCGTTAACGGTGCTTGCGCGGCTGTCCGGCCCAAGCCATGTTCTGCGCCCATGGCAAGCGCCGACATCGCTGAACATTCCCCATCAAGAAAGGGGGGCGGAGCGGATTCCGGGCCCGGTTTCCGGCCGGATTTCCGCCATGTGAAAAGCTGGATTTTCGACCTGGACAATACCCTGTACTGCGCCGAAAACGGGATTTTCGCCCAGATCGAGGCCCGCATGACCGACTATGTCATGGCGCTCCTGCAGCTGCCGCGCGAGGCGGCCTATGCAAGGCAGAAGGATCTCTATCGCCAATATGGCACAACCTTGAACGGGCTGATGCGCGAGCACGCCGCCTCGCCCGACGACTATCTGCAGTATGTGCATGACATCGACCTGTCGAGCCTGGTGCCGGACGCAATGCTGGCGGGGGCGATCGAAAAACTTCCAGGACGGCGCTTTGTCTTCACCAATGGCTGCCGCGATCATGCCGCGCGCATTCTGGACCGGCTGGGCATGACCGTTTTATTCGACGCGGTGTGGGATATCCGCACGATGGCTTTTCAGCCCAAGCCGCAGGTGCAAGCCTATGAGAGCGTCGTCGCCGCCGCGGGCCTGAACCCGGCGCAAAGCGCCATGTTCGACGATATCGCCCGCAACCTGGTGCCGGCCCGTGCTATGGGCATGACGACGGTATGGTTGAAGACCGGTGCGCCATGGGGCAAGCATGGCCCGCAGATGGATGTGGTAGAAGCCGATATCGATCACCAGACCGATAACCTTACGCAATTTTTGCATACGATCAGGATTTGACCATGAGCGATTTGAGCGCCGCCATCAATGCCGCCTGGGAGAAGCGCGATCAGCTTGGCGTGACTTCCAGGGGCGCCGAACGCGATGCCGTGGAAGCGGCCTTGGAACAACTCGACAATGGAACCCTGCGGGTCGCCGAAAAGATCGGCGGCCAGTGGAAAGTGCATGAATGGCTGAAGAAGGCCGTGCTGCTGTCCTTCCGCCTCAACGACATGAAGCTGATTTCCGGCGCGCCGGGCGAAGCGGTGTGGTGGGACAAGGTGGATTCCAAATTCCTGGGCTGGGACGAGGCGAAGTTCCGCGCCGCCGGCTTCCGCGCCGTGCCGGGCGCCATTGTGCGCCGCTCGGCCTTTATCGCCAAGGGCGCGGTGTTGCTGCCATCCTTTGTCAATGTCGGCGCGCGGGTGGGCGAAGGCACTATGATCGATACCTGGGCCACGGTTGGCTCCTGCGCCCAGGTCGGCGCGCACTGTCATATCTCAGGCGGCGCGGGTTTGGGCGGGGTGCTGGAACCGCTGCAGGCCGCGCCCACCATCATCGAGGACAATTGCTTCATCGGCGCCCGCGCCGAGGTGGCCGAAGGCGTGATCGTGGGCGAAGGCAGCGTGCTCAGCATGGGCGTGTATCTTTCGGCCTCGACCCGTATCATCGACCGCGCCACGGGCGAAGTTCATCTGGGCAAGGTGCCGCCCTATTCGGTGGTGGTGTCGGGCTCCGCCCCGACCGGCAACAATGCCGGTCCCAACCTTTACTGCGCCGTCATCGTCAAGCGGGTGGACGAGAAGACCCGCGCCAAGACTTCGATCAACGAATTGCTGCGCGATTGATGGCCATAGAGATCGATCCCCTAGCCCTGGCTCAGGCCCTGATCCGGCGTCCCTCGGTGACGCCGCAGGATGCCGGCGCCCTGGACATTCTGGAAACCGTGCTGAAGGAGCTGGGCTTTGCCACCCATCGCCTGCCGTTCGGCGATGTCGACAATCTCTATGCCCGGCTGGGGACCGAAGCGCCGCATTTCTGCTTTGCCGGCCATACCGATGTGGTGCCGGTGGGCGAAGGCTGGAACGCCGATCCCTTCGCCGCCGACGTCAAGGACGGCATGCTATACGGACGCGGCGCCGCCGACATGAAGTCGGCCATCGCGGCCTTTGTCGCGGCGGTGGCGAAAACCGGAAAACCACCAGAAAAATTCAAAGGTTCGATCAGCCTGTTGATCACCGGCGATGAAGAAGGCGCCGCCGTCAACGGCACCGTCAAGCTGCTGGAATGGCTGAAGGCGCGCGGCGAAAAAATCGACCATTGCGTGGTGGGCGAACCCACTTCGGTGGGCCGGGCCGGCGATACCTTGAAGATCGGGCGGCGCGGTTCGATCAATTTCAAGCTGATGGTCAAGGGCGTGCAGGGCCATGTCGGCTATCCGCAAAAGGCGAAAAATCCGATTCCCGCTTTGGCGGAACTGATTACCCAGTTGGCGACCCACAAACTGGACAAGGGCAACGATCATTTCGATCCTTCCACCCTGGCTTTCACCAGCGTGGATGTGGGCAATGACGCCACCAATGTGATTCCGGGGGAGGCGCGGGCGGCTTTCAACATCCGCTTCAACGACAAGCACACCCCCGACAGCCTGACCAACTGGGTCAAGGACAAGGCGCAAATCATTGCGGAGGAAGCCGGCTGCGAGATCACCGTCACCTCCCTGACCAGTGGCGTCGCCTTCCTCACCGCACCGGGCAAGTTCACCCAGCTCATCAGCGACACCGTGGCCGGCATTACCGGCCAGGTGCCGTTCTTTTCCACCAGCGGCGGCACCTCGGACGCCCGCTTCATCAAGGATGTCTGCCCGGTGGTGGAATTGGGACTGGCCGGCGCGACCATGCACAAGGCCGATGAATGCGTGCCAGTGACGGAGATCGCCGCTTTGACCCAGATCTATGCCGCGCTGCTGGCGGCCTATTTCGCGAAACCGCCGCTTTGAAGCCGATCGGCATTTTCGATTCCGGCATGGGCGGCTTGACCGTGATGCGGGCGCTGAAAGCGCGGTTGCCCATGGAATCCTTTGTCTATCTGGGCGACACGGCGCGGCTGCCCTATGGCACAAAAAGCGCCGACACGGTGACGCGCTATGCGGTTCAGGCCAGCGCCGCGCTGATGAAATACGACATCAAGCTGTTGGTGGTGGCTTGCAACACCGCCAGTGCCGCCGCGCTTCCCACCCTGAGCGAAAGTTTGGCGCCCTTGCCCGTGGTGGGCGTGATCGAACCGGGCGCCGAGGCCGCCGTCGCGGCCGCGCCGGAAGGCCCCATCGCGGTGATCGCCACCGAAGGCACGGTCAAAGGCGGCGCCTATGTCCGCGCCATCCAAGCCTTGGCGCCGCAAATGCCGGTGGTGCAGCAGGCCTGTCCGCTGTTCGTGGCCCTGGCGGAAGAAGGCTTGCGCGACGGCCCGATCACCGAACTGGTGGCGCACCGCTATCTGGATCCCATACTCGCTACCATGCCAAAGCCGCGCGGTTTGGTGTTGGGCTGTACCCATTTTCCGGTGCTGAAGCAGACCATCGCTAAGATCGCGGGAACCGGCGTCACATTGATCGACAGCGCCGAGACCACCGCCATGGCGGTGGAGAAAATCCTGCGGGAGAAAGCGCTGCTGCATCACGGCCCCGCGCAGCCGCCGATTTTTCTAGCCACCGATGCGCCGGGCCGCTTTGCCCATCTGGGCGAGATTTTCTTAGGGGAACCGATCGATCCCGGTGCGGTGATGCTGGTAGATCTTTGAACTGATTGTCATGGCCCGCGAATGCGGGCCACCCAGGTGACGTCTGCACTCCATTTTCAGCGTGACTGCAAACCCCAACTGGGTGGCCCACGCGGAGTTTACACTCCGGCCGCGCTTCGCGCGGACCGGGGCGGTGGGCCATGACAAGCTGAATTATGGAGAGATTCAGTAATCCACCCTCACCAAATACAGCCCATCCGGCGGCGAGACCGGGCCACAGCGGGCGCGGTCCCTGGCCGCCAGGGCCTCGGCGACATCGCGCACTGTCCATTTACCTTCGCCCACCAGTTTCAGCGTTCCCGTGAAAGAACGGATCTGGTGATGCAGAAAAGAACGCGCAGACGCCTCGATATGAATTTCATCGGCGCGGCGGCTGACATCCAGTCTGTCGAGAGTCTTGACCGGCGACTGGGCCTGGCATTCGGCGGCGCGGAAGGTGGTGAAATCATGCTGGCCGACCAGGAATTGCGCCGCCGCATGCATCGCCTCGGCATCCAGCTTCGGGCTGACATGCCAGACGCGCCCCTCTTCCAAGGCCGGCGGGCTACGGCGGTTTAAGATGCGGAACAGATAATGCCGCGCCGTGGCGGAAAAGCGGGCATGGAATTCACCGTCCACGGCACCCGACTCCAGCACCACCACCGGATCGGGTCTAAGATAATGGTTTAGGGCGTCCCGTACTTTGCCGGGCTCGAATGATTTTTCCAGATCGAAATGCGCCACCTGTCCCAGAGCGTGCACCCCGGCATCGGTACGGCCCGCGCCGGTCGCCGTCACGCGCTCGCCCGAAAGTTTCTCGATAGCGTCTTCCAGCGCACCCTGCACCGAAGGACCATTGTCCTGGCGCTGCCAGCCGACAAAGGGCCCGCCGTCATATTCCAGAGTCAAGCGATAGCGGGGCATCAGACGAGTTGCGTGCCGCGCGGCAGAGCAAAGCCCTTGAGCAGCTCCGCCGCCGTCATGACCGATTTTCCGGCGCGCTGGACTTTGGCCAGGCGCAAGGCGCCTTCACCGCAGGAAACCGTCAGTTCATCGTCCAGCAACACGCCCGGCTTACCGCTGCCGCTCACCGGTTCGGCATAGAGAATCTTCAACCGCTCGCCATGGACCTCGGTCCAGGCGCCGGGAAAAGGCGAAAGACCGCGCACCTGGCAATCGATCTCACGCGCCGAACGGTGCCAATCGATCCGGGCCTCTTCCTTCGCAATCTTCTTGGCGTAAGTGACGCCTTCCCCGGCTTGGGCATGCGGCTGGACGGCGCCGCGCTCCAGCGCGCCCAGTGCCCGCACCATCAGATCGGCGCCCAGCCGCGACAGTTCGGCATTCAGATCGCCGCAGGTCTTGCGGGCAATCGGCACCCGCTCGGCCATCAGCACCGGGCCGGTATCCAGCCCTTCATCCATCCGCATCACCATCACGCCGGTCTCGGCATCGCCCGCCATCACCGCGCGCTGGATGGGGGCGGCGCCGCGCCAGCGCGGCAGTAGCGAGCCATGAAGGTTGAAACAGCCCAGCATCGGGGCTTCCAGGATGGGTTTGGGCAAGAGCAGGCCATAAGCCACGACAATCGCGGCATCGAGCTCCAGGGCCGCGAAGGCCGCCTGCTCGTCCGCGTCCTTCAACGACAGCGGCGTGCGAACCGGCAGTTTGGCGCTGTCGGCGAATTTGTGAACCGGCCCCAGCTCCAGCACCATGCCGCGGCCCTTGGGACGCGGCGGCTGGGAATAGACCGCGGCAATCTCATGGCCCTGGGCGATCAGCTCGGCAAGGGTGGGCACCGCGAAGTCGGGGGTGCCCATGAATGCGAGGCGCAGCGCCATCCGATCAGGCAGTCTCTTTGAGTTTTTTCGCCTTGGTGAGCTTCTTGATCGCCATGGAGCGCTTGAGACGCGACAGATGGTCGATAAACAAGACCCCGTTCAAATGATCCATCTCATGCTGCAGACAGGTGGCCAGCATGCCGTCGGCTTCCAGAAGCTGCTTTTTGCCGTCCCGATCGAGATACTCCGCCTTGATACGGGCGGGGCGTTCGACATCGTCCCAGATTTCCGGCACCGACAGGCAGCCTTCCTCGAACACCGCCATCTCATCCGAAGCCCAAGTGATCTTGGGATTGATGAAGGCGCGGAGGTTTTTCTTGCCCTCTTTCTGGTCCAGGTCGATCACGATCACCCGCTTGGGGACGCCGATCTGCACCGCCGCCAGGCCGATGCCGTCGGCGGCATACATGCTGTCGGCCATGTCGTCGATCAAGGCGCGGATCTCGGCGGTCACCGTCTCCACATCGGTGGAGATCGCTTGGAGACGCGGATCGGGGGCGGTAAGAATGGGACGGACGGTCATGGGCTGGAAATAGGCGCGCCGCCGGAGGCGGTCAAGCTTTCAGCCGCCTTTTGGGTCAAGGATTCATGGAATTAGCGCTGATTTTGCTGGCCGCCGCTATGGTTCTGGGCGCGGTGATTCTGGCCTTCGCCCTGCGCAAGCCGCAGGGCGAACCGCTTCCGCTCGACCCCCGGCTGGATACCTTGCTGGCCAAGCAAGGCGAAATCGGCGGCCAGTTCAGCGCCACCGTGGCGGCGCAGGAAGCCCTGACCCGCACCTTGGGCGAGCGGCTGGAGGCGCTGGAAAAGCGCATGGGGGAG
>DATEIA010000309.1:0-20782 GCA_035279305.1 Rhizomicrobium sp. | reverse complement strand
TGGGGTGGAGATCGATATGGCGGAAGTGGAAAAAGCCAACGCCATCTACAAGAATCTGGGTGACGGCGCCCGCAATGACGCCGCCGCCATGCAATTCCTGATTCCAGGCTGGAAATTCGATCCCAAACGCCCGTGTCTGGTACGTTAGAGCAAAATAATTTCAGATGGAATCCTGCCCCTCATCCTCATGCTGAGCTTGTCGAAGCATGAGGGCAGAGCGATTACGCTGGAACGCGACTTGCTCTAGCGATTGAGCGAAAATTCCACCGGCACAATCGCATCCAGGGTGCGGGTGGGATAGTCCGCCGGCAAGGCGGGCAGCGGCTGGGCGCGCTGGATCAGGGCAAGCGCCTCGGCGTCCAGCACCGGACGGCCGCTGCTCTTGGCGATCTCAAAACTCCGCACCCTCCCGTCCGCGTCCATCACGAAATGCAGCATCACCACGCCTTCGATATGGGCCTGACGGGCGGAGCGAGGATATTGCTTGAAGCGGTTCAGCTGGGCCAGCACGCGGCCAAGATAAGAGTCGCGCGCTTCCCCGGCGGATTTTTGCGGCGCGGGGGTCGCTTTCACTGGGGCGGCCACGGGCGGCTGTGCCGCCACCGGCGGCGGGGTCATCGTGCGAACCACAAATATCGGCGGCGGCGCGGTCATGAGGGCTGGCGCCGTCATCAGCTTGGGCACCGGCTTCATGTCTTCGATCTTCTTGGTTTTTTCGGGGGTAATTTGAACCATCAAGTCTTGCACCGCCCGGGGCCGCGCGACATGCACGGCGGTGAGCGCCATGGCCAGGATCACCGCATGGACAGCGACGGTGATGCCGATGCCGGTCAGCTTGTCGCGATGGAACCGGGGGGGAGGGACTCGCCGTACCGGCTGGCCAGTCTCGAAGGCGCCGAGCGGAAAGGAGACCGTCATGCCGCCGCTTCCTCCGCGACATCGTCGGTCATGGTGGACATGGGAATGTGGCGCTTGCGCTTCTTCAGCCACATGATGATGCCGGTGACGATGAACAGGGTCGGCACCAGGCCGGAGAGGAACACCAGGAAGCGCCAGACAGAGCCCAAAGTGCCGTCATGAACCGGGCGCATCCAGGCCAAAAAACGCTCGGAATTGTCGCGCACCATGAGAACCTTGCCGCTGTAGGGGTCGATCAGCACCGCGGCACTGATCGCATCGTGGCTGCGGTAATTCACGCTGATGGGCTGATCGGGCCGCGCCGGAATAGTGACGGTGCGCGGCTTGATATCCGGCACAGCCGTCGCCGCAGCGATCACCGCTTCGGTTGGGCCCAGCCGCTTGCCGCCTGTGGCTTCGACCGCCGGCGCGCGTTGACCGGCGCCCGGCCCATTCAGCCCCAGGGTCTGGGGCCAAGCGATCACCACCCCGGAAAAACTCACTGCCATGAAGACAATAAAGATCCAGATGCCGGTGGCGGCATGCAGTTCGCGATGAAAGCGCAAGCCCGTGGCGGTGCGGCGGACTTTGAAGGCGTATTGCCATTGCCCCCGCTTGGGCCACCACAGAACCAGGCCGCTGAGTCCCAACAGGCACATCGCCACGCCCAACCAGCCGACAAAGGGACGGCCGGTTTGACGACTCATCAGAAAATTACCATGCAGTTGATGCGCAAAGGTCAGCAGCGGCGGCTGGGCGAAATCGCGGGTGCCCAGCACCGCACCCGAAACCGGATCGAGATAGACTTGCAATTGGCGCGGCTTGGCCGGCTGCTCGCCGCCCGCACGCGGGACATTGCCCATCGGCGAAAGCCCACCGATCCGCACCACCAGCGCATCCGTGGTTTTTTCCGGCAGGATGAGCTGCACCGGACCGCCTCCGACGCCCTGGGACGCCGCGGCATCGCGCGCGATGCCCGACAGCATGCTCAAAGGCAAGGGGGTGCCGGCGGTGACCGCGCGCGGCGGCGGCGCCAGAAAATCGGAGATGGCTTCGTCATAGGCCAGCAGGCTGCCCGACAGGCCCAGCGCCGCCAGCAGCACGCCCAAACTCAGTCCGACCCACAAATGCACGGTGAAAAGCGTATGACGGACTGTTGCAAAACTCATGTCTTCCTCATGCCTCTGCCCAGCGACGGACAAGATTGTGATAGAGCCCGGTCAGGTTGACAACCTCTTCGGTGTCGCCAATTTGCCGGCGCAGGCCCTGGACGGCGGTATCGAGCTCAAACAGCATGGTGCGCGCCGCCTCGTCCCGCACCATGCTCTGGATCCAGAAAAAGGACGACCAGCGGCTGCCACGCGTCACGGGCGTGACATGGTGGCGGCTGGTGGCGGAATAGACCACCAGATCGCCGGCCGGCAGCTTGACCGCATGGCTGCCGAATGTGTCCTCGATCACCAGCTCGCCGCCCTCATAATCGTCCGGATCGGTGAGGAACAGGGTCGCCGACATGTCGGTGCGCACCCGGATGGGGGTGCTAGCGCCTTTCACGAAGCGGATGGCGTTGTCGATATGGGCGCCGAAATTCATCCCCGGGTCGTAACGGTTGAACAAAGGCGGAAACACCCTGAGAGCCAGGGCGGACGACGTGAACCGCTCATTCTGTCCCAGCGCGGTCAGGACGATGTCGCCCAGGGCGCGGGCGGCGGGCGCGTTTTCCGGAACCTGAAGATTTCTCTTCGCGCTCGCGGACTGCGATCCCGCCGTCACCTTGCCGTCCACCCAATCGGTTCCGGACAGCACGCCGCGCATATGCGCGACCTGTTCGCCGGAAAGCAGCTTGGGAATATGGATCAGCATGGCTACAGCGCGGCCTCCAGCGAGACGATGAAGGTGCGGCCCGGCGACGGCGTGCCGCGATTGCCGAAGGACTGGCTGTAATTCAGCCGGTCCGTGATGTTGTTGACATTGAACTGCACGCGATAGGCGCCGCCAAAATCATAAGAGGCGACCGCGTCCAGCGCGATGGTTTCGGGAATGGCGGCGATGCGGCTGACCGCGGTGGGGTTGGGCGGCGCGCCCGTAAGCGTGATGGCATTGAACAGCTTGCTCCGGTAGACCAGACCGCCGCCCAGGGTCAGACCATCCACCAGCGCACCGGCACCATAATCCAGCCAGACCGAGGCGGCGTTCTTGGGCACGAAGAATATCTGCTTGCCGATGGTGAAGGGATTGGGGTTGCAGACAATGGGCGTGGCCGTGCCGCAACTGAGATCATATGTGATCACCGGTTCCAGATAGGTATAGGCGGCGGTGACGCTGAGATCATCGGTGATTTTTCCGGTGGCCGACAGTTCGGCACCTTGCACCCGCTGCCTCTGGCCAGACTGAAGCTGCGCGGACCCCGTGGCCGGATCGACCAGCACGGCGTTGGACTTGCGCACTTTGAACAGCGAAGCGGTGAGGCCCAAGGCGCCGTCGAACAGGCTGTATTTGGCGCCCAGCTCCAGGGTCTCGCTTTCTTCCGGGTCGAGCGCCTGGTTGGCGGTGGTGATCGGGGTGGGCACGCCCACCACCGACGTGCCGATCGGCACCGAGGATTTGCCGTAAGAGACGTAGAAGGTGGTGTTCTTGTCCGGCTCCCACACTAGGCTGGCGCGCGGATTGACCAGGGTGGAGGGCGATTTTGCGTTGGTCGTGACCGGCGCGACGGCGGGTGTTGCGCCGACAGCCGCGCTTCCCACGGTGACGGATTGAAAGTTGGCGACATAGCGATCAATACGCACACCGGCGATAATCGACCAAGCGTCATTCAACCAAAGCCTGTCCGTCGCAAATAGCGCGAAATCGGTGGCGCGGCCGGTAGAGGTCAAGACCGTGGTGGCTGTGGCATTCGTGTCGGCGACATTGGCTTGTGTCGGCAACACCACGGTATAACCGGGCGGCACGTTGGGATCGGGCGTGAAGACATTGCGGCCGATATTGGCGCGGCTGCGCGCGCCACCGTTCAACGGATAGGTGTACTGAGCGGTGGTGGGCAATTGATAAGCGTAGATCAGGCGGTCGGCGTTCTGGTACGAAGCGTCAAAACCCGCGATCAGGGTGTTGCGCAGCCCGCCGATGTCGAAATTGGCGGTGGCGCTGAAAATATCCTGCACGCCCCAGCTATTCTGGTTGTAAGGACCGCCGCCGCCAATGCCCGCCAGCGTATTGCGTGGATTGACCGAGCCAGCTGGCGCCGTGGGATTGGCATAGCCGAACAGCACGCTGGCGCAGAAATTGGTCGCCGCCGTCAGATCGCAGCGGTCGGTTGCCGTATAGCGGAAATAACGCGAATAAACGCCGACGCGCGCATCGTTATTGATCGTGAGCCAGTCGGTCGCGACATGGCTGATCTTGGCGGTGACGATGTCTACGTCGTTCTTGTCCTGGTCCTGATTGAAACCCAGGAAGCTGGAACGCGGGACGCCGAATTCGCTGATCGGCTGTGCGATGATAGAGCCGGGCGGCTGCGCCACCGGCAAACCATAGTCCTGGCGGGAATTGGTGTGCATGTGGAGATAGGAGGCGGTGAAGACGGTATCGCTGCCCAGACCCAGCGAAATGGAAGGTGCGATGCCCCAACGATGGGCGCGGACCAGATCGCGATCCACCACGCCGCTGTCATGGAACATCAGATCGAGACGAACTGCTGCGGTGTCGGAGAGCTGGTGGTTGAGATCGGCGGTGGCGCGCACATGGGAACCGTTGCCGCCTTCGATATGGCCAATATAGCTGTTGTCCAGGAACGGCGTCTTGGAGACGGTGTTAATCGCTCCGCCCGTGGTGCCGCGCCCGAACATCAGGCCGGAGGGGCCCTTCAGCACCTGCACTTCTTCATAATTGAAACTGTCGCGGGTATAGGCGGCGAAGTCGCGCAGCCCGTCGAGATAGACATCGTCCTTGGCGTCGAAGCCGCGGATCTTGAATTGATCGCCCGCCAAAGTGCCGCCTTCGCCGATGGCGATGGTGATGCCGGGAACGTTGCGCAACGCGTCGCCCAAGGTGCTGGTGGCCTGGCGCTTCATGGTCTCGCCGCTCACGACGGTCACGGCTTGCGGCGTGTCCTGCAGGCTGTCGGAGGGCATGGTGGAAACCGGCGGCGCATGGTTCAGCGCGTTTTTGCCGGTCTGGTCCTGGACGGTCACCGGACCCAGCTGCACCGGCTGCGCCGATGCCGGCGCGGGCATGATCAGCGTGGCCAGCACAGTGAGGGAAGCGCCCGAAAGCGCGGAGGATTTGCGGCGGAAAGACATGGGAAACGACCCCTTCAAGGTTCAGCATGGTTTCTTTGACCTGGCTGGCATCCTTGTGAGCCTTCTGGCGTAAGGGGCTGGCTTGGTACGCGGCTAGAACGGTGTAAGCACAACTCACTTGGTGAGGATGAGCTTGCCGTTGCGTGTGAGGCGCAGACGGTATTCGTCCCCGTCATGCAGCAGGACGGCTTCCCGCCCGCCGCTCAGCAGATCGCTGACCGCAATCCGTTTGACCGGCTTGACGGTGGAGATCGGATTTCTGGCGGGGTTGCCCGGCATGCTGCTCCTCACTTGCGAGGAACTATCAAACACACGCCCCAACTATTTGCAAGTGATTTGCAACTTCATTCTCATAAACCGGGAAGCGCATGACTATACCATGAAGTTCAATGGCTTAGCCTGTTGGCTGATAACGGACCCCAGCGGAAACTAGTCCGCCCCATAGCTGGATTTCGTCAACGCCTGCGCGGTCGCCACTCGCGGCGGCACAGGCCGCCGCGTTTCATCTCACGCCCGCTGCGCGGACTTCGACATGCTTGAGGGGAGCCTGACGTCCTTAATTCGCGGGCACCAGACGGACGATGGAGCCACCCTTGGGATCGCCATTCATGGTCTGCAGCAGCAGATAGAGAAGTCCATCCGGCCCCTGCACCACGTTCCGCACCCGGCCATAGCCCTGGAGCAGGATTTCCTGGCTGACGATCTGGCGATCCCTGATTTCCGCGCGGGTCAACCGTTCGCCGACCATGCCGGTAAGAAGCAAGTTGCCTTTCCAGCCTGGATAGCGGCTGCCGGTATAGAAGATCATGCCGGCGGGCCCGATCGCGGGGTTGTAGAAGGTGATCGGATCGGTCACGCCGGTCGTGTGCTGTCGGCCGATACCCGGTTCCAGCCCGAAGGTGGCCATGCCCCAGCCATAATTCTTGCCGGGCTCGACGATGTTGACTTCGTCACCGCCGACCGGGCCATGTTCGGTCTCCCAAATGAGGCCGGTGGCGGGATCCAAGGCCAGGCCTTGCGGATTGCGGTGGCCGTAGCTCCAGATGCTGCCCAGCGCCCCAGGCGTGTGCACAAAGGGATTGTCCTTGGGCGTCGTGCCATCATCGTTCAGGCGATGGATCTTGCCCAAAGGCGAGGCCAGATTCTGCGACATCTGCATGTCATGGCGATCGCCCATCGTCCAGAAGAAGTGGCCCTTGCCGTCGAACAGGAAGCGTGAGCCGTAATGGTCGGCGCTGACGCGATAAGAGTCGGCCGGCGGACTGAACAGGATCTGCTGGTTCACCCATTCATTGTTGGCGTTGATCTTGCCGCGCATCACATAGGTCATGGTGGGCGCAGACATGTTGGGGGCGGTATCGTCACCGGGCTGCACCTGATAGCCGGGCGGCACGGTGGAATAAGACAAATAGATCCAGCCGTTCTTGGCGTAATTGGGATGCAGCGCGATATCCAGCATGCCCCCGTCCTGGCGGACGAAGACGCTGGGCGTGCCCTTCACCGGTTCGGACACGCTGCCGTCCTTGTTCAGGAAGCGGATGCGTCCGGCGCGCTCGGTGAAAATGGCGCGGCCATCGGGCAGGAAGACAAGGCCCCAGGGCTGGTCGAAACCCTTGGCCAGGGTCTCGGCCCTGAAACTTGCCTTCTGGCTCTGGAACGCCTTGCCACTGATGTCGAGCGCCGGCCCGGCCCGGCGGTTCACGATACCGCCGCGGATGCGCAGCAAGGCCGGCATCTGGGCGATCTCGTCGGGAAAAAACAGGGTCTTGAAGCTGTGATTGGGGGTGTTGGGCAACCCGTCGGTCAGCGCCTGAACGATCTGGGCGTCGGTGCGGCTATTCAGGAAGGTTGTTGCGAACAGGCTGGGCGCGCTCGGACCCGGCTGGGCACTGGCGCCGTGACAGGCCGCGCAAGTGGTATCGAATATCTCGTTCGCCCGCGATTGCCGCAAGGCGGGCACCGGGGCCTGTTGCTTGCGGGCCGGAATGCGCAGTTCGGCGGGCCCCGCGGGCTGGGCGTTCTGCTGAACGCCGGGTTGCGCCAGGGCGGCACCAGACAGGATCACGGCCACCGCGGCCAGCCAGATACGTTGCATGAAACACTCCCTGAATTGTTTTCAGATGATTTTCCGCCACTATAGCGTCTTACCAGATCGCGGCAACGGCGCTTTCAAACTGCTCCCGGGTGACGTCGATATCGGCATCGCCATGGTATGAAGTCAGGCCTAGGATTTTCCCCGCCGGGCGCTTCTTCCGCCGCCCCTTTTAAGGCTACTCTATCCATCAGCCTCCCCACCGGCAAACCCATGACCGAACTGTCCAGAATGCCTCGCGAGGACCGTGCCTCCATCCGCCTGCTGGGCCGGCTGCTGGGCGAGGTCATCCGCGAGCAGCATGGTAGCCAGGCCTTTGAACTGGTGGAAGGTATCCGCCGCCAAACGGTGGGCGAGCACCGTTCGGGCAGCGAAAAAACCGGGGAGATCGCGCGCGACCTGCTGCGCGGCCGCAGCCAGCCGGAAATCGTTCTGCTGATCCGCGCTTTTTCGATCTTTTCGCAGCTCGCCAACATCGCCGACGATCATACCGCGCGGCGCGAGACCAAGGCGCTGGGGTCCGGGGCCGCCCAGCGGCTGGAATTGCATCCCGGCCTGACCGCCAAGCGGGTGCGCGCCTACCTGAAAGATGCGCTGTTTGTGCCGGTCATTACCGCCCATCCCACCGAAGTACGGCGCAAATCCATTCTGGACCGCGAGAACGAACTGAGCGAATTGCTGGAACGGCGCGAAGCCGCCAGCATCCAGACCGCCGAACGGGACGAAATAGATGTGCAGATCAAGCGCGCCATCCGCGTCCTGTGGCAAACCCGCATGCTGCGCTCCAGCCGCATCACCGTGGAGGACGAGATTGAAAACAATCTGGCCATCTTCGCCCGCACCTTTCTGCCGGGCCTGCCGATGGTCAAACGGCGCCTGGCACGCCTGTTCAAGCTGGACGGCGAGCTCATGCCCTATCTGCGGCCCGGCTCCTGGGTGGGCGGCGACCGCGACGGCAATCCCAATGTTTCGCCGGAAACGCTGGACTATGCGGTCCGCCGGCAGGCCGAGATCGTGCTGGACTATTATCTGGACGAAATCCACGCGCTGGGCGCCGAGCTGTCGCTGTCGGACTCGCTGATCAAAACCAGCGCGGCGTTGCGCAAGCTGACAGCCAAGAACGGCCAGGTCTCGGTGCACCAGGAAGACGAACCCTACCGGCGCGCACTGGTGACCTGTTATGCCCGGATGGCGGCGACCCGCGCCGCCTTGCTGGGCGCGGGGTCCGTCAGACCGCCGCGCTTCAAGGCGGGGGCCTATCTCACGCCCGAGGCGTTCGCCGCCGATCTGGATGTGATCGCCGCATCCCTGGCCGAAAATGGCGACGCCGATCTGGGGGAAGGCCGCTTGCTGAACCTGCGCGAAGCCGTGGGTGCCTTCGGTTTCCATCTCGCCAGCATGGATATGCGCCAAAACAGCGATGTGCATGAGCGCGCCGTGGCGGAATTGCTCAAGACAGCCGGTGTGGCGGATTACCTGACGCTGGACGAGGAAGGACGCACGGCGCTGCTGTTGGGAGAACTCGCCCATGCCCGCCCGCTGCGCTCACCTTATGCGGATTATTCCGCCGAAACCACGCGCGAACTGGCCATCGCCGACAAGGCGGCGGCGCTGAAAAAGAGCTTTGGCGGCAACGCCATCGCGCAATATGTGATTTCCAAAGCCGCCACGCCATCCGACCTGCTGGAAACCGCGCTGCTGATGAAGGAGGCAGGCTTGTTCCTGCCCGGCGAGAAACCGGTCGCCCGGCTTCGCATCGTGCCTTTGTTCGAAACCATCGCGGATTTGCGCCACAGCGCTTCGGTGATGGGAAGCTATTTCGACGCCCCGTTGGCGCGGGCGATGATCGCGGCGCAGGACAATCTGCAGGAAGTGATGATCGGCTATTCCGACAGCAACAAGGATGGCGGCTACGTCACGTCCAACTGGGAAATCTATTCCGGCATCGCCCGGCTGGTGGCGCTGGGCAAGGCGCGCGGCGTGCGCATGCGCTTCTTTCACGGCCGGGGCGGGGCGGTGGGCCGCGGCGGCGGCTCCAGCTTCGACGCCATCCGCGCCCTGCCCGCCGAGGCTAGCGCCCACGGCATCCGCATCACCGAACAGGGCGAGGTGGTGGCATCCAAATATGGCGATCCGCAAATCGGCCAGGCCAGTCTGGAAACCATTGTCGCCGCCGCCCTGCTGGCCGAGCTTTCGCCCCAGGACGATGCGGCGGATCATGACGGCGGCGCGCTCCTGGCGCAGCTTTCCGACAGCGCGTTCCAGGCCTATCGCGGGCTGGTCTATGAAACGCCGAATTTCGAGAATTATTTCCGCCAGGCGACGCCGCTGCTGGAAATCGCCGACCTCAAGATCGGCAGCCGCCCGGCTTCACGTACCCAATCGTCCAAAATCGAGGATCTGCGCGCCATTCCCTGGGTCTTCTCCTGGTCCCAGGCACGCGTGATGCTGCCGGGCTGGTTTGGCTTCGGCACGGCCGCCGCCCAGCTGGGCGTGGAACGGCTGCGGCCGCTGTATAAGAAGTCAGCCTTCTTCCGCACCATGCTGGCCAATATGGAAATGGTGCTGGCCAAATCCAGCCTGCCTATCGCCCGGCGCTATAGCGAGCTGGTGGAGGACCGCCCCTTTGCCCAAACGGTGATGGCGCGGATCGAGGCGGAATGGCATCTGGCGCATGACGCCATGCTTGCGATCAGCGAACAGCCACAATTGCTGGCGCGCAACCCGCGCCTGGCGGCCTCGATCCAGAGCCGCCTGCCTTATGTCAACGCACTCAACCATCTGCAGGTGGATTTGCTGCGGCGGCGGCGCGAAGGCGATGCCAGCGGCGATATCCATGCCGCTATCCATATGTCCATCAACGGCGTTGCGGCATGTTTGCGCAACAGCGGCTGATCGGACTTAAGGGAAAATCACCGTCTTCTTGCCGTTGAGCAGAATGCGATGTTCGCAATGCCATTTGACGGCCCGCGCCAGGGTACGGCTTTCGATATCGCGGCCCACCGAAACATAGTCATTCGCATCCAGGGCGTGGGAAACGCGCTCCACCGACTGATCGATGATCGGGCCTTCATCCAAATCGCCGGTCACGTAATGCGCGGTGGCCCCGATCAGCTTGACGCCGCGGTCATGCGCCTGGGTATAGGGATTGGCGCCCTTGAAACTGGGCAGGAAGCTGTGATGGATGTTGATGATCCGGCCCGGCCGCGGCTTGCAGAAATCGTCCGATAGAATCTGCATGTAGCGCGCCAGCACCACCAGATCGATCCGGTGTTCCTCCAGCAAGGCGGCCAGGCGGGCTTCCTGTTCCGCCTTGTTTTGCCCGGTCACGGGCAAATGGACAAAGGGAATATTTTGCGCCGCCGCCACATCCTGAAAATCACGATGGTTAGAAACGATCAGCGGCACATCCATGCGGATGGCGCCGATGCGCACCCGGTACAGCAAATCGACCAGGGCATGACCGAACTTCGACACCATGATGACGGCCCGGGTTTTTCGGAGGCTGTCGAAGAACTGCGCCTCCATGGCGAATGTCCGCCCGATCGCCGCGAAATCGCTTTCCAGCCGGGGAATCTCCGCGCCCCCTTCCGATTGGCCATGCACCCGCATGAAAAAACGGCCATTGGCGCGGTCACCGAATTGCTGGCTGTCCAGGATGTTGCAGTTGCGCTCGAACAGAAAACGGCTCACCTCCGCCACGATGCCGCGGCGGTCGGGACAGGATAGCGACAGAACAAAATCGGGATTGGCCATGGGCAAGGGATAGCGGCGGCTAGTATCGTGGTTTCGAAGTTCGCCACATCATGGATATCAGACTCTTGGCGAACTTCGAAACCAAAACGACACTAGAAATCAATAAGTTGCTAGTGTCCTTACGATTCCGAAATTCGCTAACACCCGACATAGGGATCATGCGAATTTCGGAATCGGGACACTAGCGCCCATGGCAAATGACCGCTGCCGCCCGTGCCAAAACCGCACAACGCCGTTGCGCGGGCGCGGCTAATAGTCTGAAATCAGCGCCTTAAGCCCCAAGGGGCGTTGGAGGACGTCATGAAGGTGGGAGTTTTCACGCCCTTGCTGTCGGCTTTGCCGCTGGACGCGGTATTGAAAAAGCTAAAGTCGCTGGGCATCGACACAGTGGAGTTTGGCACCGGCAACTATCCCGGCGACGCCCATGCCAAGCTGTCCATGCTGGACAGGCCGGACGAGCTTGCCACCTTCAAAAGCAAGATCGCCGACGCCGGGATGACGATTTCGGCGCTATCCTGCCACGGCAATCCCCTGCATCCCGACAAGGAAATCTCCGACAAACATCGCCAGACCAGCCACAAGACCATCCTGCTGGCCGAAAAACTGGGCGTGAACACGGTGGTGGATTTTTCGGGTTGCCCGGGCGATTCCCCCCATGCCAAATTTCCCAACTGGGTCACCTGCCCCTGGCCGCCGGATTTCCTCGACGTGCTGAACTGGCAGTGGGATGAAGTCGTCACGCCTTACTGGAAGGCGCATGGCAAATTCGCCGCCGATCATGGCGTGAAGATCGCCATCGAGATGCATCCCGGTTTCGTGGTCTACAATCCGGAGACCATGCTCAGGCTGCGCGCCATCGCCGGACCGTCGGTGGGCGCCAATCTCGATCCCAGCCATCTGTTCTGGCAGGGCATCGACCCCATCGCCGCCGTCCGGATGCTGGGCGACGCCATCCATTACGTCCATGCCAAGGACACCCAGCTTTTCGCGGCCAACATGACGCGCAACGGCGTGCTGGACACCAAGTCCTATACCAATGAACGCGAACGATCCTGGATTTTCCGCACCGTCGGCTATGGCCATAGCGCGGAATGGTGGAGCGAGTTCATTTCCACCCTGCGGATGTACGGCTATGACAATGTCCTGTCGATCGAGCATGAAGACAGTCTGATGTCGCCGGACGAAGGCCTGAGCAAGGCGGCGGCCTTGCTGAGTCAAGTCATCATCAAGGAAAAGCCCGCCGCGGCTTGGTGGGTATAGAAATGGAACGTATCCGGACGGCGGTGATCGGCACCGGTTTCATGGGCCGTGTCCATCTGGAAGCCCTACGCCGCGTCGAAAATGTCGATGTGGTGGAGATTGCCGCCACCAGCCAGGACAAGGCGCGCGCCGCCAGTACGGGCTATAACGTGCTGAATGCCACCGGCGACTGGCACGACGTGATCAACGATCCCTCGATCGACGCCGTGCATGTCACCACCCCCAATGTCTCGCACTTTCCCATCGTCAAGGCGGCGCTGGAAGCGGGAAAGCATGTGCTGTGCGAAAAGCCGCTGGCGATGAGCGTGGAAGAAGCGCAACTCCTGACCGATCTGGCGGCGGCGAAAAAACTGCGCGGTGGCTTATGCCACAATTTGCGCTATTACCCGATGGTGCAGCAGATGCGCCGCATGCGCGAAGCCGGCGCCTTCGGGGACATATTGGTGGTCCAGGGCACCTATTCCCAGGACTGGATGCTGTATGAGACGGACTGGAATTGGCGGGTGGATCCCAAGGTCAGCGGGGTTTCCCGCGTGATGGCCGATATCGGATCGCATTTTTTCGACATGGCCGAGCATGTCACCGGACTGAACGTCTCGGCAGTGTGCAGCGATTTTCAGATTTTCCATCCGACCCGCAAGCAGCCGAAAGACGGCGGGGAAAGTTTCAGCGGCAAGCTGGGCAGCGCCGGCGAAACGGTGGACACGCCCATCGTCACCGAGGATTTCGGCGCCACCCTGTTCCGCATGGCCAAAAACGGCAAAGACCTGGCGCGCGGGGCGATGACCGCCAGCCAGGTTTCGGCCGGCCGCAAGAACGGCTTGGTGCTGGAAATCTACGGCACCCAGGGCGGCGCCACCTGGCGTCAGGAATCTCCCGAGGAATTGTGGCTGGGCCACCGCGACGCGCCCAACCAGCTTTTACTGAAAGACCCGTCCTTGATGATTGAGGCGGCGCGCGGCTTTGCCGATTATCCCGGCGGCCATGCCGAAGGCTATCCCGATACCTTCAAGCAACTGTTCCACCGCTTTTATGCGTCCATCAGCGATCTGTCGCTGCCACCGGACTATCCGCGATTGGCTGACGGACTCAGGCAGATGAAAATCCTGGAGGCGGAACTGGCCAGCCATAAGTCGCGCGCCTGGGTGGATGTACAAGCCTGATGCCGAAGCTGATGCGAACTTCGAAACCACGACACTAGAGCAAGTTGCATTCCAGCGTAATCGCTCTGACCTCATGCTTCGACAAGCTCAGCATGAGGATTAACTTATTTCCTCACCCTGGTCGCACTACGCTGCCGCTAACGACTGTCGAAGGGTGAGGGGGCACGATTCCGTCTGAAATTATTTTGCTCTAGGAAAGCTCGTCCAGCAGGACGGCGACATGGCGGGCCCGGCGCCCCGCACCATGGGCAATCTGATGCCGGCAGCTGGTGCCATCGGCGATGATGATGGCGTCCGCACTCTTGCGTATCGCCGGAAGCAGGCTCAGCTCCGCCATCTGCATCGACACCTCGTAATGATCGTAGCCGAAACTGCCTGCCATGCCGCAGCAGGAGCTCTCGATCAATTCCGGCTCGGCGCCCGGGATCAGGCGCAGAATTTCCAGGATCGGCGCAACCGCGCCGAATGCCTTCTGGTGACAATGGCCATGCAACAGGATAGGCGCGGGCGCGGGCTTCAGGGCCAAGGTGAAGCGCCCCGCCTTGGCTTCGCGCGCCAGGAATTCCTCCAGCAACAGGGCCTGGCCCGCCACGACCCTGGCCATCTCGCCAAATCCCATCGCCAGGGCCTCGTCGCGCAAGGTCAGGAGACAGGAAGGTTCCAACCCGACAATGGGAACACCGGCGCGCGCCAGCGGCAGGACATCCTTCAGCAGCGCCGACAATTTTCCCCTGGCCTTGTCGACCATCCCGGCCGCCAGAAATGTACGGCCGCAGCAATGTCCGCCCCGGTCTTTGCGCACCAGATATAAAGTATATCCGGCCTTCTTCAGCACCCGTGCCGCCGCCAGGGCATTTTCGCTTTCGAAGGCGGCATTGAAGGTGTCCACGAACAGCGCAGCCGCTTTGGGCGCCGCCGCGATGGTTTCCGCGCGTCCAGAGAAAACGTCCGCATCATGCGCCGCCCAGAATGTGTCGCTTCGCCATCGCGGCAGCGGCCGCCGGGCGGAAAAGCCCCCGATCTTTTCGCTGAGCCAGGCCAGACCCGGCATCCGGTCGCGCAAATTCATCAGTCCGGACAGCGGACGGACGGCTTCGGCATAATCCGGCAGATGCGCCACCAGCCGGTCTTTCAAGGTAAAGCCGTGCGCCTTCTTATAATGGGCGAGGAATTCGACTTTCATCTTGGCCATGTCCACGCCGGTGGGACATTCGCGTTTACAGCCTTTGCAGGAAACGCAAAGATCCAAGGTGTTGTACATCGCCTTGCTGGTGAGCGCGCCCGGTCCCAACTGTCCCGACAGCGCCAGCCGGAACATGTTGGCGCGGCCGCGCGTGACATGCTTCTCATCGCGGGTGACGCGATAGCTGGGGCACATGGTGCCGGCGTCGAATTTGCGGCAATGGCCGTTGTTGTTGCACATTTCCGCCGCCTTGGCGAAACCCTGGGCGGGATCGCCGCCGCTGCCCGGCGGCGAGGTCCGTTCCGTTACCGGATCGTTCTGAACGTCCCATTCCGACCAGTCCAGCGCCGTCCGCAAAGGCTGCACGGTATAAGGCCGGTCGCTGCTTGGCGGCGGAAAGCGGAACAGCCGCGCATCGTCCATCCGCGGCGGGTCGATGATCCGGTTGGGCGCGAACAATCCTGCCGGATCCATCTCCTGCTTGATGGCGCGAAAAGCCTCATTGAGCTTGGGACCGAACTGCCAGGCCACCCATTCGCCCCGGCATAGCCCGTCGCCATGTTCGCCGCTGAAGGCGCCTTTGTATTTGCGCACCAAGGCGCTGGCCTCTTCGGCGATGCCGCGCATCTTGGCGGCCCCATCGCACCGCATGTCCAGGATGGGGCGCACATGCAGGGTGCCCACAGACGCGTGCGCGTACCAGGTGCCATGCGTGCCGTGACGGGCAAACACATCGGTCAAGGCGGCGGTATAATCCGCGAGATGGTTGAGCGGCACGGCGCAGTCTTCGATGAAACTGACCGGCTTTCCGTCGCCCTTCAGGCTCATCATGATGTTGAGACCGGCCTTGCGCACTTCCCATAGATTCTTCTGCGGCGCATCGGCCTGCATTTCCACCACACTGCCGGGCAGCCCCAGATCGCCCATCAGGGCCACAAGATCCGCAAGCTTGCGCAGCAGGACCGGCTTGTCATCGCCGGAAAATTCCACCAGCAGAATAGCATCGGGAATCTTATCGCGAGGGACGATCAGCGCGCTTTCCATGGTGGGGCGGAAAACCGGATTGGATAGTGCCAACTCGATCATGATGCGGTCGACCAGTTCCACCGCGCTGGGGCCCAGCTTGACGATATGCTGCGCGCAATTCATCGCGGCATGGAAACTGGCGAAATTGACCACGCCCAGCACCTTGTTCTTCGGCAACGGCACCAGCTTGAGAGTCAGATCCTTGGTGAAAGCCAGGGTACCTTCCGAGCCCACCAGCAGATGCGCCAGATTGACGCCGTCGTCGTCGCTATAGGGACGCTCATTCTGATTGTCGAAGATATCGAGATTGTAGCCCGCCACCCGGCGCATCACCTTGGGCCAATTGGCTTGGATCTCATCGCGATTGCGAGCGGCAAGCTGGCGCACAAAGGATGCGATCTGCGCGGCGCGTCCGCCAAGGCCCTGCACCGGACCGAACACCGCCTCGGTGCCGTCCGACAGCCAGGCGGTCGCGCCCAAGACGTTATGCACCATGTTGCCATAAGCGATGGAGCGCGAGCCGCAACTGTTGTTGCCGGCCATGCCGCCCAAAGTCGCCTGGGCGCTGGTGGAAACATCCACCGGATGCCACAAGCCATGCTGCTTCAGGGCGGCATTGAGATGGTCCAGCACCAGCCCCGGTTCGACCCGGGCGGTGCGGTTTTCGGCATCCACCGCCAGGATGGCGCGCAGATACTTGCTGTTGTCGATCACCAAAGCGGCGCCCACCGTCTGGCCGCACTGGCTGGTGCCGGCGCCACGCGGCAGGACCGGGACTTTGAGATCGCGCGCTATGTCTATGGCCGTGGCGACATCGCGCGAACTGCGCGGCACAAACACACCCACCGGCATCACCTGGTAGATCGACGCGTCCGTGGCATAACGGCCCCGCGCGCCCCGGCTAAACAAGACTTCACCCTGTGTCTCGGCGCGCAGGCGCCGGGACAACAATTCGCTGGTTTCGTTGGATACCGTGCCGGAAACGGTTTTGATCAGCACGAGAAATTAGGCCTTAAAGGAACACGGCCGTTGGCGCGGCCCATCAGCATTCCGCAGTTTGCAATTCTGCTCTGGGAACCATAGCATTTTGGCCAAAGAATACAAAGTTTGCAGGGATGCGCATGCTCACGCTCGACTTCCATTCCACCGGTCATCATTTCCTTCAGATTCCGGGCCCCAGCCCGGTGCCGGACCGGATCCTGCGCGCGCTGAGTCTTCCCACCATCGATCATCGCGGACCAGAATTCGGCGCCCTGGGCCTGAAGCTGAATGCGGGCATCAAGCGTATCTTCAAGACCCGGCATCCGGTGATGATCTATCCCTCGTCCGGCACCGGCGCCTGGGAAGCGGCCTTGGTCAATCTCCTGAGCCCCGGCGATCATGTGGTGATGTATGAAACCGGACAGTTCGCTGCGCTTTGGGCACGGCTGGCCACGCGGCTGGGACTGTCGGCCGAAATCCTGGAATGGCAGGGGAGCGATTCCGATTTGCCGGAAGCGCCGGGCTGGCGGCAGGGAGTCCAAGCCGCGCTGATCCAACAACGCCTGGAAAAAGACAAGGAGCACCGCATCAAGGCGGTCTGCGTGGTGCACAACGAAACCTCCACCGGCGTGACCTCCGATATTCCCGCCGTGCGCAAGGCGATCGATGCCGCCAAGCATCCGGCGCTGCTGGTGGTGGACAGTATCTCCGGTCTTGCCTGCGCCGATTTCCGTCACGACGAATGGGGCGTGGATGTGACCATCAGCGGCTCGCAGAAAGGTTTGATGCTGCCGCCGGGCCTGGGATTCAATGCGCTCTCGCCCCGTGCCATCGAAGCCTCCAAGAGCGCGAAGCTGCCCAAATCCTATTGGGCATGGGACGAAATCATCGAAATGAACCAGACGGGCTATTATCCCTATACGCCCAACACCAACCTTCTTTATGGCCTGCACGAGGCCCTGGAGATGATCGAGGCCGAGGGCATGGACACCGTCTTTGCCCGCCACAAACGCTGGTCGGCGGGCGTGCGCCGCGCGGTCGAGGCCTGGGGTCTGCCGGTGCAATGCGCCGACAAGGATCTGCATTCCCCGGTGCTGACCGGGGTCATCGTGCCAAAAAGCGTGGATGCCGATGTCTTGCGCAAGACCATTCTGCAGCGCTTCGACCTGTCCTTGGGCGCTGGGTTGGGCAAACTCAAGGGCCGCACGTTCCGCATTGGCCATCTGGGCAACAGCAACGATCTGACCCTGTTGGCCACTCTGGCAGGATGCGAGATGGGTCTGAAGCTGGCGAGCGTCAATCTGGCGGGCCGGGGGGTGGAGTCTGCGATGGAATATTTCGCCGGACATCCGTCACAAAGCAGTGTCGCAAAGCCATCATAATCGACAAGCGTTATTCAAAACATGCGGGGAGGAATGAGCATGAAAATCTTTCGTCCCACCGGCATCGTGCTGACGATGCTGTCGCTTATGTACCTGATCACCTATATCGACCGCGTCAATGTCAGCACTGCCTCCGCCGGCTTCGCCAAGGATTTTGATCTCACCAAGACGCAAATCGGCCTGGTCTTCTCGGCCTTTGCCTACCCTTACCTCCTGTTCCAGATCATCGGCGGCTGGGTGAGCGATCAGTTCGGCACCCGCCGGACCTTGATTGCCTGCAGCCTGGTCTGGGCATCGGCCACGGTTCTCACCGGTCTGGCGGGCGGATTGATTTCGCTGATCGTGGCGCGCGTGCTTCTGGGCCTGGGCGAAGGCGCCACCTTTCCCGCCGCCACCGCGGCAATGGCGCGCTGGGTTTCGCCCGCGGACCGCGGCTTCGCGCAAGGCATCACCCATGCCGCGGCCCGGCTAGGCAATGCGCTGGCGCCCGGTCTTATCGTGGCGGTGATGGCGGTCTATGGCTGGCGCGCCTCTTTCTTTGTCTGCGCCGCCATCAGTTTTGTCTGGCTGGGCGCCTGGGCGCTTATTTTTCGCGAAAACCCCCTGGAGCATCCAGGCCTGACGCAGGAAGAACGCGACGCGCTGCCACCGCCAAAAGTGAAAGGCCAGACCGTGCCCTGGGGCAGGTTGTTCCAGCGCATGGCGCCCGTCACCATTGTCTATTTCTGCTATGGCTGGACCTTGTGGCTGTTCCTCAGCTGGATCCCGCAATATTTCCTGCATAGCCAGAATCTGAACTTGAGCAAGATGGCGATTTTTTCCTCCAGCGTCTTTCTGGCAGGCGTGGTCGGCGACACGCTGGGCGGCATCGTCACCGACCATATCTATGCCCGCACCGGCAATCTCAACCGCGCCCGCAGCCTGATGGTGGCGGCATGCATGGGCTTAACCTGCCTGTCGCTGCTGCCACTGATGTTCACCCAAGATGTGATGACGTCGCTGCTGTGTTTGTCGGCGGGATTTTTCTTCGCCGAGATGACCATCGGGCCGATGTGGGCGGTGCCGATGGATATCGCCCCGCAGGCCTCGGGCACTGCCAGCGGCATCATGAATTCCGGTTCGGCTTTGGCGGCCATCGTCAGCCCGGTGGTCGGCGGTTATGTGATCGACCAGACCGGCAACTGGCAGCTGCCTTTCCTGGGCAGTATCGTGCTGATGCTGGTCGGCATGTCTCTGACTTTCTTCATGCGGCCCGCCCAGCGGCTGGATGCCGGCTGACGACAACGCGCTTGCGGCAACAGCCTGTCATGGGACGCGCCCTTATCCTTTACGGCAGCGCGAACACCACCAGGCTGTCGCCCACCGGCGGGCTGTGCACAAAGGAGCCGCCGGTCGCCACGATGGCGACATACTGCTTGCCGTCCTTGCCTTGATAGGTGATGGGCGAGGCATGGGCGGAAGCGTCCAGCTTGGTGGTCCAGATTTCCTTGCCCGTCTTGGTTTCGAAGGCGCGGAAGCGGCTGTCATCGGTGGCGCCGATGAAGATCAGCCCGCTGGCGGTGGTAAGCGGCCCGCCCAAATTGGGACGCCCCGTATTGCGCTTGCCTTCCGGCATGCTGTCGGTGACGCCCAGATTCACGCGCCAGGCGATCTTGCCGGTGTTGACGTTCACCGCATAAAGATTGCCCCAGGGCGGCTGGTGGCAGGGCATATAGCCGTTCTTTTCGTCCGGGTTGATGAAGAAGCTGTCCGGTCCATAGGCGGAAGCCCACCAGCCGCCCGGTTTTTTCTCCAGCGCCTCGATCGAACCCAATTCCTGGGTGTTGACGATGAAATAGCCCAGCTTGGGATCGAAGGCGCCGCCGCCCCATTCCGGTCCGCCGCCCGAACCGGGGAAGCGGGCATTCTGCGTGCCCGCGGTGATCGGCGAGAAGGCCACCGTGTCCTTGATCTTACGGTCGGCGATCAGCTTCCGGCAGACGGCTTCCAGTTCCGGCGTCAGATTCACCGTGTCGGTGGCGGCGGTGAAGCTCTGGCGTGCCAGCGGCGGCGGCGTCACCGGCACCGGCTGGGTGGGCCAGGTCTTCTCATCGGTGACGTTGCTTTGCGGCACCGGCACTTCCTTGACGTCATAGATCGGCTTGCCGGTGACGCGGTCGAAGATGAAGAGGTAGGCGGCCTTGGTCATTGCCGCCACGGCGGGGATGGTCTTGCCGTCCTTCTGCACATCGAACAGCATGGGTGGAGTCGGCTGGTCCCAGTCCCAGACTTCGTGATGCAGCAACTGGAAATGCCACAGCCGCTTGCCGGTATTGGCGTCCACCGCCACCAGCGAATTGCCGAACAGATTGGCGCCATGGCGGTCGCCGCCCCAGCGGTCCGAGGCTGGACCGGTGAAGGGCAGATAGGCGATGCCGCGCTTGTCGTCCACCGTGATCATGTTCCAGATGTTCACGCCGGAACGGTTCTGCCAGCCATCCTTGGGCCAGGTGTCGTTGCCGAATTCGCCCTCGCGCGGCACGGCATGGAAGGTCCAGACCAGCTTGCCGGTGCGCACATCCCAGGCGCGTTCGTCGCCCGACACGCCGCGCGGCTCTTCCGGATTGGAGGCGCCCGTCAGCACCAGATTCTTGAAGATGCCCGGCGGCGAGGTCAGGGCATAGTTCTTGTCATAACCGCGCATGACCTCCGGGGTCTTCAGGTTGACAAAACCGCGATCGCCGAACTTCTCGGCCGGTTTGCCG
>DATEIA010000308.1:0-50837 GCA_035279305.1 Rhizomicrobium sp. | reverse complement strand
AGATGCCTTCGAAGTTTATCAACGGGGTTTCGACCGGCTTCTGGATCTGCAGCATTATCACCAGTTCACCGGCCATATCTCGCTTTACTATGCGTCGCCCTGGTACGATCTCAATTTCCAGCTTCGCGCCGGTCAATACCTTGCGGGCGACCGCGGGTTTACATTTCAAGTCACCCGGCGCTTCTCCACTGGCGTCGAAATCGGCGCCTTTTTCACACGCACCAACGTTACGGCCGAACGCTTTGGCGAGGGCAGTTTCGACAAAGGCATTTTCCTCAGAATTCCGTTGAGCTGGATAGCGCCGATTGAATCGCAGAATGAAATCGGAATGATCTTGCGTCCGGTTCAGCGCGATGGCGGCCAGACCCTACAAGGAGACGCAATCCTATACGAACAGACCCGCGCCACCAGCGAAGCGGAGATTCACAATACGCTTGATCAATAATGGGCATCTGTGATGCCGGGATGAGAGCCGAACCATCGGCCTTACTGACGACGATCGAGTTCACGGCTCCAGCGCTGGGCTAAAGTATCGAGCGACCACCATCCATCACAATATTCTGACCTGTCATATAAGACGACGCATCTGAGCACAAGAACTGGACTGCGGCGCGGTATTCATCCGCCCGCGCCATCCGGCCCATAGGGATCAGATTTGTCAATTTCGCCGTGAACGAGTCCGCCTGCCCATTGTAGACACCGCCTGGCGACAGGGCATTGCAACGCACGCCCTGCCCTGCCCAATAGCTGGCGAGGTATTTGGTCAGGCCCACCAGACCGTGCTTGATGGCAGAATAGGTCACGGGCTTAACCGGCTGTTCGTCCTCCGGTCTCGTCGAGTCGAGGCGATACAGACGTTGGTCGGGTGCGATCACCGAAAGGTCAGAGGCTATATTCAAGATCACGCCACCGCGCGCCGCCGCCATCGCCGTGCCGAAAACCTGGCTCATCTGCATGGCGCCGGTCAGGCCCACCGCAACTTCGATGTTCCATTGCTCCAGCGTGAAACCTTCCAAACGAGATCCGTTGGCTAGGCCGGGTTGAGCCGTAACCTTGGCATCGATAGCAGCATTGTTGACTAGAATGTCCACCCTGCCGAGCCCAGCGGCCGCTTCGCGTACCAATCCCGGATTGGTCACATCCAACAGCAGAGCCTTGGCGTCTGCGCCTGTAATAGTCTTACGCACCGTTTCGGCAGCGGCTTCGGCTTTGGAGAGATCAATATCCGCCAGACACACGCTGGCGCCATTCTCGGCCAGCGCGATGGCGTGTTGCGGCCCCAGCAGACCGCCGGCGCCGGTGATCAGCGCGGTGCGGCCGGAAAGATTGAAAACCTGGGGAAGCCAACGGGTCATAGTTGCTGCCTAGCGCAATTGGCCGCCGTCCGCCACCAGGACCGTGCCGGTGATGAAACTGGACCGCGGCGAAGCCAGGAAAACGGTCACGGCCGCAATCTCTTCAGGAGCGCCTAGCCGGCCCAGCGCTACATCCCGGACCAACATGGCTTCCACGCCATCCCTATCTTGAGCCAGCTTGCGGTCCCAGGTGCCGCCAGGAAACAGGATATTGCCAGGGGCCACGGCATTGATCCTTAGGCCTTCGCCCGCCAGCGGCCACGCCAGGCCCTTCACTGCGGCATTCAGCGCCGCCTTGGCGGCCGAATAGGCTACCGGTGCTCCCAGGGCGGCAAGGCCGGCAATGGAAGACACACAGACAATGGATCCGCCCCGGCGCATATGCGGCCGGGCGGCGGCAATCATATTGAGAGCGGGGAACAAATTCATGTCCAAAACGCGCCGCCATTCCATCTCTGTTTCCGTACCGGGCGGTACGGATGCGCCGCTACCGGCATTGCAAATCAGCACATCCAGGCCACCCATCTGGCCGGCGACCTCGGCCACCAGGGCACGAGCCGTCACCGGATCGGCGGCGTCACCGGCGTGGATCGAAGCCTTGCCCTTAAATTCCAGGGCGGCCTTTTCCAGCCCTTCTCGGCCCCGTGCCGTCATCGTGACACGGCAGCCTTCGGCATCGAGCGCCTTGGCGATGGACAGGCCGATGCCCCGGCTCGCGCCCGCCACCAACGCCACCTTGCCTTCCAGTTCCATCTTCATGCCGCTTCGATCCAACCTTTCGCCATATCGCGGTATTTCGCCAGCACCGTGGCATGGCCCTCGTCTTCGGCGCGTGCGGTTTGCAAGATGTAGAAGCCGCGATAACCGCGCTTCACCAGCCGGTCGATGGTGGCCGGCAGATCGGCGTTGCCGGTGCCCAACGGAACCGTGGTGCCGCCGAATTTGCGGTCCTTGATATGGACGTTAAGAATACGTGGAAAATAGGCCGCAATCTCTTCGGCGCTGTCATAGCCCAGCGCCGCGCTGTTGCCGATGTCATAATTGATGCCAAAGACGCCTTGAGGAAAGCGGTCGATGAAGGCGGCCAGTTTCTCGGCGGGATAATCGCACTCAAACACCACGGCCAGACCACGCTCCTTCAGCCAGTCGGCCCGCTTCCCGAATTCCGCGATCACGGCATCCTCTTCGTCCGGGCTGGTCATGGCGCCATTGTCAACCAAGGGCACTACGATGAACTTGATTCCGATCTTGGCACAGGCGTCCGCGACCGCCTCGAATTCCGCCAGGCGCCGCGTCCGCTCGGCTCCCGTGACGCGCCAGAACGGCATCTGCATGAAGATATCGCCGGTCAGCGACACGACGCTCACGCCATGTTTTTGCGACAGCGCGCCGATTTCCGCTTGGCCTTGCGCCGTCATCAGCGGGTTTTCGGCAAGCCGATCGTGATCGAGAGTCCATTCCATAAGGCGAAAGCCCAGCTCCTCGGCGATGGGGAACTCGTCGCGCCACCTGTCCCAGGGGAATGCCTGGATTTTGCCTTCCACCCTGGGCGACAATCGTCCCTGCATGAAACCGATTTCACTCATCATTCGTCCTTCAACAAACCATTTACGGTCCAGCCGCCATCCACGAAAATCTCTTGCCCCGTAACATAGGCAGAAGCGTCGGAAGCCAAGAAGATGGCCGCGCCTACAAGGTCGCCCGGATCGCCCCAACGGCCTAACACCGTATGGCGCCGCCGCTGGGCACGCAGAACCGGATCGGCATGGCTTTTCGCCGTCATTTCGGTATGCACATAACCCGGCGCCAGCGCATTGACCCGTATGGGAGCGATGTCCACGGCCAGCGCCCGTGTCAGCCCCGCCAATCCCGCCTTTGCCGCGACATAGCCTGGATTTCCAGGAAAGCCGCGCTGCGAGTTGATGCTAGTGATGTTGATCACACTGGCGGCGCTAGACTTCTGCAACAGCGGTAGCGCCGCCATCGTCAGGGCGTAGGGAGATATCAGATTAACATCCAGCGTATTGCGAAAACGCTCGATCGGATCGCCATCGGGTAGAGATATGCCCGCAGCATGCACCAGAATATCGAGCCGAGGCAGAGACTGTAGCACTCGGCGCGCGGTCGTAATATCTGTGACATCGCATTGGTGATGGGCTACGCCAGCTGGGCCAGTGCCTGAACGGCTGAAACCGGTCACCGTTGCCCCCACGTCGGCTAACCCACGCGCGATCGCCGCACCGATCCCCCGCGACGCCCCCGTGACCAGGGCTGTGCGATCAGCCAGATCAAAAAGGTCAGGCATAGCCGTAACCCTTCAGGATGGCTTCGCACAGTTTGATATCCTCGGGCCGGTCGATTTGGAACATCTTGTGCCGCTCCATCAGGAATAGGCCGATGCGACCACCAAGCCTGTTCTGAGTCTGGCGAAGCCTCGTCGCCGGCGTGATATAAAAGGAGCCATTCTCCAGATATCGCTTCTCGATTTCCTGGCGGCGGCGGCGGCTACGCCAATCGTAGTTCACCGCGTCGGCGCCCCCATCTGGAAGCTTGCGCCAGTTGAAGAAATCCTCAACCTCGCATGCCGACAACATGCTGTCCCATCTTTCCGCAGTATATTGCGCGAACGCGCGATCCAAGTCGGAAGTCTCGCGAATTGGTGAGGTTGCCTGCAGCGACAGCACCAGATCAAATGGACCGGTAGCGGCCTCGCGCGCGTCCAGCGCGTGCAGCCAGGCCGACTCCGAGCTAGCGGTATCGCCAGAAATGGCACCCGGCCTTTTCACGCCAATGGCGCCGTGACGTTCGGCCACCGCCAGTATCTCATCGCTGTCCGACGACACTGCCACTTCAGTGATACCCTTGGCTGCCCGGGCCTGTTCCACCGACCAGGCGATCAGAGGCTTGCCGCAGAGCGGCAGAAGATTCTTGTGCGGAATGCCCTTGGATCCTCCGCGGGCGGCGATCACAGCCAAGATGCGCTTCATAGATATGGTTCCAGCCGTTCGAGGGCGATCCAGAATCCTTCGCCGAGGTTCTTGTGACCCTGCCAGATTTCCGGAATGAACCAGGCACTAGGCGCCGTTCTAGCCATTATCTCGCCAAGCTTTCCGAAATCGGTGTCGCCATCGCCGATCTGAAGCCCCTCGCCGTCAACCCCCCGCGAGTCACCGAGATGATAGTGGCGGGTGTAGGGCCCAAGCACAGCGATACCTTCATAAAAATCGAAGCCGAAATGGTTTGCCGCAAGTCGGGTGTGCGAGATGTCCACACACATGTTGAGGCTCATCTTTCGGCAGATCGCGGCAGTCTCTTCCGGGAAAATAAAGATGTTCTGGTGGCGCTGGCCACCGAAATGCCAGGGGAATGGCGCCATAGTCTGGGGGAGAATCTCTACCCCTTCGACGTCGAGCTCACTCAGACTCTTGGCGAAGGTTTCATAAAGATGCGTTTTCTTTTCAGATGCGAATGGCGCATCCATCGAAAAGCCACCAACGTTGCAGACGATGGGCGGGCGCGCCGTTTTAGGGAAATACTTCTTCAGGCTCCGGGTGATGTCGATCACCCGCTGAGTCTGTCGGACGGAATATCGGCGATATTCTTCGTCGTCGGTGGCCAAGTCCATCAAACGACTGCCCTCGAACAGCTCGGGGGCGTGAACTGCGAAATCAATGTCAAAAGATGCGTCGAAATAATCTGCTGGGGGGCGGCCCATGTCGGAATAGGAGAGGTGGAATTCCAGCAGGTCGGGCTTGCACCTTGCCAAGAATGCCTTGACATCATGATAACGCACCGGAATGCCCCAAGGCCGGTTGAACTTGTACTCACGTGGCGTGACGCCGGTATTTTCTATATCCGACAGGAAGAAATAATCGTCGGCCTTCAGCCGCCGTTTCGCTTTTTGGCCGATCAAGCGCGGCAAATGGATGGGCGCCAGCCCCTGCCCCGGACTGCGCACCAGAAGGTCTTCTGTCCTAATGATTGCGCCTTCCGCAAGATCATGTGCCGCCACCACGCTCTTGCCCAAGTTTTCACGGTTAATTAGTTCGCCTTGAGAGAGGATACGCTGGCGTGGCATGTCGATAGGGCCTAGCGCCAGCTCCACCTCCCGGATTGATGTCATCAGTGCGGCATACTCCGCCGGCTCCAAGCTGGCCGCATGGTCGGGGCCCTCCATCATGCGGTCCAGGGTAATGTGCCGTTCGATGATGATCGCGCCCAGCGCAACCGCCGCGAGCGTCACGGCATGGCCACGCTCATGGCCGGAATAGCCGACCAACGGGTGCATCTCGCGTAGCCGTTCCATGAAGCGCAAGTTGATGTTGTGCAGCGCGGCAGGGTAGGTGCTTTGGCAATGCAGCAGGGCGAAACTCGCATCCTGGCCGTTCAGGAAGCTGATCGCCGCCTCGATCTCGGCAGTAGTACTCATGCCCGTGGAGGCGATCAACGGTTTTTTCGTCGCCACCATTGCAGCCTGCAAGGGTAGGTTGGTCAGGTCTGCAGACGCCACCTTGAAGGCCGGTACACCAAAGCCGTCCAAGACTTTTACGCTGCTCGGATCCCAGGGCGTACAGAGATAAAGGATGTCCACTTGGTTGCAGTAGTCCAGTAACCGCTTCTGATCTTGTGTCGAAAGCTCGAAACGGCGTAGCAGATCGAGGGTGTATTCCACCGACAAGTCGTCTTCCGCGCCTGACAAGCTGGATGCGCGATAAACCTCGTCCAGCTTGCGCATCTGGAATTTGGCGCAGTCCGCGCCCGCGGCCTTCGCGGCATCGATCAGCGCAATAGCGCGATCAAAATCACCATTGTGGTTATTGCCGATCTCGGCGATCACGAAACAGGCTTGGCCCGGCCCAACCTTGCGATCGCCGATGGTCAGAAAAAAAGGAGCTTGATGCGGGACATGCAGCATGGGAGTGAGGTTTTTCTAATGACTGGTGAACGGACGGCTAGCGATAAAGACTGAAATTAAAGACCGAGAGGCCGATACGCCGGCGGCTCAATCCGGGGGGGACACTGGAACGGACTCTCTCCGAACCCCGATGGCTCGCACTTCTGAAATCCAGCTTCGTGGCCAAAGGCCTTTAATTTCTCCAGATTCCACCAGCTCTTATGCCAGGAGTTGAAGGTGCCGTCCTGATGTTGCGAATCGCAGGTCTCCCGGAAAACCCAGTTCAGGAATTCTTCGTCATTGCCCCGGGCCAGATTTCCACAGATGGCATCCGTCGTCATTTCCGGCGCCGGACCGCAACAATAGCCCGCGTAGCGCTCTTCGAATGGATAAATCACAACCGGTGGATTCGCATCCAAGTTCTCTCGATGCGGGTAGTGCGTGATGACATGCGGCAGATTGTGAATTCGGGAAATCGCGGCAACAAGCAGATGCTCCATGTCCACAGGCACGCCTAGGCGCTGCCAAGTCCGGGTATAGGACGCATCTGGCGACAGAAAAGCGCGATCGCCCTCGCGGTCTTTCCGTAGATAGAGCCAGAAGTCCGGCACCACGACACGAAAGACCCGGCCCGGCTTCAGCGCGCGCGCGATCTCGGTGAAAAGATTGCGGGCAACATCATCGTCGATACGCTCCAGGAACATAGAACAGTAGGCAAAGTCGAGCGATACATCGCGCAAAGGCCGCACCATGGTCTTGTCGATGACAAAACCGGTATCCTGGTCGGCTGACCACCAGCCAACCGGAGAGTCGTACTGGCCCGCACCAATATTGGCAGCGTTGAAGTCGGACAGGTTGTTCAGCAGATTTTTCTGCTGCTTGCGGATCTCATCTCGCACTTTCCGGAGCGAGGAACGGATATATCCCAAGGTCGACAACATCTCGTCCTTCCGAAGACAGAAAAAGCACTGTTTTCCTCAGCATAGCAGCGCCGGTCGAAGTTCTCAAACCTTCGATTTTGCCGCTTTTTCGATCCTTCAGCCAGACACGGAAATTACGCAGCCCGCGCGCCAAGCGCGCGCCAAGCGCATCAGGGCGCGCAGCTTTGCCATCAAGCCGCCGCCTCGCTGCATGCCGGGAGCGCGCAGGATGTCGGACGGCCCGGAAAAATCCTTGATTTCGCGTTCAATCGACAGCAGTTCGGCAAGATAGGGCCTGTAGAGATGCGTCCGCATCAATCGCGTCATCGCCCCTCCATACTCCCAATGGATAGCGAAAAAGCGGCGAGCCCCGACGCGATGGAGGCCGTGGAAGTGAAAGAACAACAGCGGTAGGCCGTCCACCAGCGGTTTTCCGATCACCAGATCGAGCTTGTGAGCCGCGACATTCCAGGGCGCCAGGTTAGCGCCGGGGTGAGACAAGACATGAACGCCGCTGGAAATTTCGGCAAAGCGGTCCAAATAACGTTGCTCGCAATAGCGTTTGCCGACTTCATCCACCACGTCGGAGCACCATTCATTGCTGCGATCACGCCACCATTCCAGACAGGCCCTGCCGGACGTATCGTTGCGGAAGGACAGCCAGCCGACATTGTAGCGACCGAACCGCTCCTGGCGCCGCATGGCCGCAACAAAACCATGTGGAATGATCAGCACCGAGCTGGCGCCCATCTCGTCATAGATGGGCTGCGGACTAGAGAAAAAATACAGGTCGCTGTCGAGATAGCTGACGATATTCGCGCTGGTGCGCGCCATTACGTAGCGCACCAAGCTGGGCGTCAGGGTGAAATAATACTCCACCAGGCTGCGCCCGTCAGTCTTGGCGCGCAGAAGCGATTCATCGCCCGTCTCGATCTCTTCCAGGGTAACGAGACGCACGCCGATTTCGCCTGACCGGCAAAGCTCGCGATGGGCAGTGCTGCTAAGGCACAGCACCCACACTTCGGCCTCTGGCTCAAAGCGCCGCAAAGAGCGAATCATCGCCAGTCCGCGGGGCAGATAGCGATGATCGAAATAGCAGCAATAGCTACGTGTCATGGGCCTCTTCCCGCATGCCGACGACCGACGCGGAAACCGTCGCAATCACTCGCGCCACGTCGGCATCGGATAGAAAAGGAAACATGGGTAGACTTACAATATCACAGTAAATCCGGTTTGTGATGGCAAGATCGCCCGCGGTCGCGACGCGCCCGGCATAAGCCTTTTGCTGGTGCACGGCCTGCGGATAGTGGATGCCGGTATCGATACCCTGCCGCTTCAAAGCGGCGGCAAAACGGTCGCGGTCCGACACCCGAATCACATATAGGTGATAGGAGTGCGAAGTCAGGGGCCGCACCCAGGGCGTTGTTACCTGACCGGCCAGAGCGGCATCATAGGCAGCGGCAATCCGGCGGCGGACTGCGATTTCCGCATCGAGATGCGCCAGGCGAACCCGTAGCACAGCTGCATGCAACTCATCGAGGCGGCTATTCATGCCGGGAACATCGCTGAGATAGCGTTCGTGCCAACCATACTGGCGCAGCGCCCGCGCCGCCGCCGCCAAGCGATCATCGGATGTGACAACCGCACCGCCGTCGCCAAAGGCTCCAAGATTCTTGGTGGGATAGAAACTGAAAGTCGCCATGTTGCCGAACCCGCCCACCGGACGGTCCTTGTAGCGGGTACCGTGCGCCTGGGCGCAATCTTCGATCAGATAGAGACCATGGCGCCTGCATATCGCTTGAATAGCTTCCAAATCGCAGGCTTGACCATAAAGATGCACGGCAATGACGGCCTTCGGCCTGGCCCCGCCAGCATAACCGATGATTGCCTCTTCAAGCTTTGCGGGATCGAGAGTGAAGGAACGTTCATCGATATCCACCAACACAGGAGAGGCTCCTGTTATGTCAATGGCCGCGACAGTGGCCACGGCGGTGTGTGAGACGGTGAAAACCGCATCGCCGTCGCCCACTCCCAGCGCACGCAGTGCGATAACAATCGCATCAGTACCATTGGCCACGCCGATGCAATGACTGGTGTCGCACCAGCGGGCGAACTCGCCTTCGAAGGCGGAGACTTCCTGGCCCAGAATATACCAGCCGCTTTTCAATACCCGCTGCAGAGCGGCATTGATTTCCGGGGCGTGGGCTTCGTAACCTTCGACTAGGGATACTAGTGGCACATTTTTTCTCTCTGTCATTTAACCCTCCGGGCGACACAGAAATGTTTCGGCGCAGGATTCCTCGCCCAGCACATGCCCGATGTCATAATCGATGGTCGGCCAACTCTGCTCCACCCTAAGACCGTGGGCGACGAAACATGCCAGCAGCGCATCGCGGTTGAAGATGATCTCCACCACCGGCGCACCATAGGCATATTTTCGCAGATAGGCGGTAGAGCGCTGGCTCAACACCGGGACGGAATGGAAGATACAGGCGCGGCGCGCCACGCGTGCGCTTTCTGCGATTGCCTTTTCAAAAGCAGGAATATGCATCAGGCTGACACCGTTGAAGATAATATCGAAGCTATTGTCCGCAAATGGCATGGCCGTGGCGTCAGCGACGTGAAAATCCAAGCCCAAATAGCGTTTCCGCGCGCGCGCAATCATAGCGGAGGAATAATCCATGCCGGTATAGACGATATGCGTACGAGGCAGAACGGAAAAGATTTGACTGTAATAGCCGCCGCCGCATCCCACATCGAGAAGCGATGCCTCCGCAAGGCCCAGCGCATCCACCGCTTGCGCCGCAACCGACAGGTCGATGCGGGGCGCCCCCGCCCGCATTTGTGCAAGCAGGGCCATATAGGCCCTTTCCTGACGAAGCGCGGTCAGCGGCGAACGCCAGCCTCCCTGGCGCACGGAGGCGACATCCTCTTCGCGGATAACTACATAGTCACAAGATACTTCGCGCTGCCGCCGCAGCCACGGCACGGCACGGATGATTTTTCCCACCGTGCGGCGCGCCAGCCGATAAGGGGTGGTCATGCCGCCCCCTTCGTAGCACCGTGAAGTCCCCCTGCCAGGGCAGCGATCTCTTCGGTACGGATGCGATACGTATGGTTGTGCAAGGTTCGCATTTGCCCCGCCGCGGCGATGGCGGCGCGCTCCTCATCGTGCGATAGGTAGTACAGGATCTTCCTGACGCAGTCGTCTGGCGAGGAATAAACGGCAACTTCACGCCCCGGGACAAACATCTCGCCCAAGTTGCGTTTGGCATCGGTCAACAGCATCGTGCCTATTCCGGTGGCTTCATATAGGCGCATGTTATTGGCCCAGTCCTCAGCCAAGTCGATATGATGATTCAGGGTGAGGCGGGAACGACGCAGCACTTGATACATGTCGCGCCCCCATGCTTCGCCCTGATATACGCCATGCAGCGGCGAAGTAGCGGGCAGCCTTTCTATGCCATTGCCCCATACTTTCAGCGGCACCCGTGCAACTAAATATTCCAGCAGTGCGATACGCCCTTCATGATCTGGCGACAGGCTACCGACGAAAGAAACATCGATATCGCGGAGGGTTTCTGACTCCATCGCCGCCAGCACGGACGGATCAAAGGCCAACCGGTTCAGCGCTGCAGTAACGCCGTGACCGCGGAAATACTGAACCAGGTTGGGCAGCGAACTGATCACAAGATCATAAGCCGAAAAATCATCATTCACCGGCAGGGCAGAAGCGATCTGGCCAATGATCCGGCGGCCGGGTTTGCGCACTGTGTTGAGAAAAGATGATCCGATATAAGACATTTCTTGATTGAGAATAAGGTCGGGCCGGAACGCCTCGATCTGGAAACGCAGCGCTCGGGCCTGATATGCCGGCAATATGTTGCCGCGCAGCCGGCGGATCAGCGGTCGCAACACTGCCCAGGCCAGCCCTTCCAAGCCTTTCGCCTGTCGAACAAAAGCGCCACGGGACGCCTCTGCGTGACCGTTCTCGCACATCCATGTCGCTTGCAGGATATCGTTGTTAACATGGACCTCCGCGGCCTCGTGTCCATGGGCCCGGAAATTGCGAGAATAAAAGTCGGCCACCCCAAACAGCGAGGCGTTGCGCGCTGCAATCTGCTCTGCATGAGATGCCGATGCGAGGCCAGGCATATCAGCATAGAATTTGCGAAGGAAGCTGGGATAGTCGTTATTGAAGATCAAGATGCGCATGATCTTCAACCGACCTGTGCCGCCAGACGACGAAATTCGGCGGTATCGCGGATATAGTCGGCCTCGTTATATACACCCGAAGTCAGAACCAGACAGACTGCGTCCGGACTGAATTCGCCCAATTCCAGCCACAGCATCGGCGGGCAATATAACGCGGTGCCCGGATCACTCAGGACAATCGCATCGCGCATCTGACCATTGTCGATCACGACTTGCGCCGACCCGGCCACCATCATCAGGAATTGGTGCTGACCGCGGTGAGCATGACCACCGCGCGAGGTGCCTGGGACGAGATGATGCAGATAGAAGATTCGCCGCACGGCGAAGGGGATCTGCTCCGGCTCCTGGGCAAAATGCAGCACGCCTCGCACATCGCTCCTGACAGGAATATTGATCAAGGAATACCATGATCCAGACGCCATGGATCAGCGGTCCGGGCGGAACAGGGCGCTGTCTGGCAGACGCATCTTCCAAGACTGCAGTCCAACGCCGTCTAGCGATACGCTTTCGCACTCATAATCGAGCGCCCTAAGCGCGTTGCACAGGCGGAAACGCTCAAAGGGGCGCACAAAAAACATGAAATAGCCACCGCCGCCCGCGCCCAATATCTTGCCGCCTACAGCGCCATTGTTCATGGCGTGATCATAGACCCGATCAAGATCGGCGTCACTGATCAAAGCGCTATACCGCTTCTTGATCTGCCAAGTCTCATCCAGGAGCGCGCCGTAGCCATAGACATCGCCCCGTAGCAGCAGGCGTTTCATTTCAAGCGTTATTTCCTTCTGGCGCCGGGTAGCGGCTTCCAATTCGCTGGAAGAACCCTGCATTCGGGCTTTCTGGTCAGCGTGAATATGACCCGAGTGATGGGTCTTGCGGGTATAGCAAAGTAAGGTGCTGGCCTCGAGCTCGCGCAGAGTCCTGTCCTCCATTCGGAGAGGCACAATAAGATTTTCGTGGGCCGAAAATTCCATATAATTCAGGCCGCCGAACGCCGCGGCGTACTGGTCTTGCCAACCGCCAGCGATATTGAGGATCAATCGCTCGGCCTGGAATGCCATTTCGGCGATCTGGTGGCGCGTCCAAGCATCCTCACGAAATTCGTTGAAACAGCCGATGATCGCCACTGCCAGCGCGGCCGAACCGCCCAGACCCGAACCCAGCGGAAAATCGGTGGAAACTTCCAGTTCGAAACCGTACCGCGGCTTGATCAGCGCGATGATAGACTTGAGCAGATCAAGATCACCACCGAGCTTCAACTCGCCCAGGGACGGCACTTCCAGGGTTTGGTTCAGATCATGGGAATAGATGCGGATGCGATCGTCTAACCGGCGGCGCAACGTGGCATGGGCATATTTCGTGATCGTGGCACTGATAACCACGCCGCCCTGGTCGAAGAAATGATGCGTGAGATCGGTGCCTCCTCCACAGAAGCTGATTCTGGCCGGGGCTCGAGCCCGGGCAAAGACATCGACTTCATCCTGCAGGTGAAAATCCTCGCGGGAACAGACCTGGACCAGTCGACGGTCCTGAGCAAGGAGCGGGACAACCCTCACGCGATGATCCAGAAGCTTGAGAATCTGCTCGCGCGGCGCCCCAACCTTCGCCCACACGAATGAGGTATTCATCGCGCCAGAAATTTCTTCGGAAAGATTGTTATTCAACAGGAGGAGGCGCCGTATATCTCCATCCGTTACGCAGCCAATCACTTCCTGTGAGTCGGAGACGACAAACAGCACGCCCATCTGGCTGTCGTTAAGACGACGGAATGCCTCCTCGATCGAAGCGGCATGGTTGATCTGAACCTTATCGAGAGAAACCGGCATTAACCTGCATAACCCCTGGGCATTGCTCAAATGACGGGAAACCGTCCATGTCGGGACGCCCAGTGCCCGCCAGCTCCGTGGCAATACTGGCCTTCCCCGGCACGTTCAAGGGATAAGCGCACGACCAGACTGACTTTTCGGGTTCGACCGGCGCAAGAGTCTGTTTTCTCTTGCTATCACCGCTCATTTTGGGAAATTGGCTGGCAAATCCGGGCTGGCATGCGGCCGACCGGCAACCGTGGACACCCTTTTGCCCTCCCCCCCCCCCGGCTCATCGTTGATCCGTTCGGCCCTGAAATGGCTGTCGCAGAGCAAGGTTGGTGTGCGCCGAAAGCTGCGGGTGATCTGGGATGACGCCCCGGCCGTGGGCGATTTCACCGCCGCCCACGGCTTCTACCGTACTGATCTCGACAAAGAAGAGGTCAGCCGCCGTCATATCTTTGCCCACGCTGCCAAACTTGGCCGACGCGCCCGTTTTCTCGACGTCGGAGGCAAGGATGGTTCGTTGACTTATCTGTTGAGCAATCGTGGGCCGTTATGGATGGACGAAGCGCTGCGCGCTGAGAACGCTGAGCGATTCGCCAATGGCTTCGACTATTTCGGACTAGACATTCATCCCACAGATCCTCAAGTCGTGGCCGGCGACATCTGCGGCAGCGATTTCCGCAAGGACCATGAGAATCTAAAGCAAAGTTTTGACGTGATATACAGTAACAATGTATTCGAGCATCTTTCGCGCCCGTGGATAGCAGCAGAAAATCTGCTCTGGTTGCTGCGGCCGGGCGGGATTTGCATCACCATAGCACCTTTCTCGCAGCGCTATCATGAGGATCCCGGCGACTTCTTCCGCTATACGCACAAGGGCCTGGAAACACTGTTTGAGCAGGCGGGCAGCATCAAGATACTCGAATCCGGTTTTGACATCCGAGCACGCCGCTACAACTGGCAAGGCTCGGGCCATGCCCACGACATCGTCCCCGTGGACCGGTATGGCGCCTGGCGGGAAACATGGTTCGCCGTACTGGCGCTGGAAAAGATACCTTACTGACGGCGGCGGCACGGCGGCCTGTTTTCTGTGGCAAAAGCCTGATACCCTTGGCGAAAGTCGCAAAAGCACCATTGCGCGAGACCTTCGCGTACCGGGCGAGCTAGCTGGAATTGAAGTGAACACAATGACAGACGGCGTAAGCTATTTCGCCAAACTGAAATTCATTCTGGGCAAGGACGCACGCCACATCCCAGGCATCGCAATGCTCTATGTCGTACAGGGCGGACTCGATTTTCTGGGGGCCTCGCTGATCGCGCCGCTAATCTACATCATCGCCTCACCTAAGGCGATCATGAAGGTTATGCACTACCTGCCTTTCCTGCCCCCTGACATCTCCCATCGCACCGCCCTGCTGAGCTTCTCCGGATTGCTGGTGGGCATCTTCGCCGCCCGCGGCATCAGCAGCTACATAGTGCAGCGTGCGGTCTTCACCTATCTTGCCCGGGAGCGCGAACGGCTGCAGATCCGCATGCTCCAAGCCTATCAGTCGATGCCCTACGAATTCCACCTCGCCCACAATCCCAATCATATGATCGCGGTGATCTATAGCCATGTTTCCAACGTATCGGAGATGGCGATCGGCTCCGCGCTGCGCGTGCTGGGCGATTCCATTGTCTTTACCTCGTTGCTCGCAGTTCTGCTGGTGACAGATGTGACAGCAGTGCTGGTACTGGGACCGGTCTTGCTCTCAGTGATATTTGTATTCCGCGTCCTGATGACGGAACAAGTCCGTGAAGCGGGTCACCAGTCGGGCCTGGCGCTAGCGCGCCTCCTGGCCTCGATCCAGAACGCACTCAACGGCATCAAGGAGATACGCATCCTGGGCGTAGAGGAGCACTTCGTCGCCAGCGCCCGGCGCAACGTCAAGCAGTATGCTGATGCCTTCATCACCTATTCCTGCATTTCGGTGATTCCGCGCTTCTTTATTGAATTCCTGGTGATCAGCTCAGTGGCGGTGCTGGCAGTCTACTACACGCTGCGTGGCGATGCCGGCGAGCATGTCATGGCGACCCTGGGCGTGTTTGCCATCGTCGGCCTCAGGATCATGCCTTCGGTGCAAAACATCCTGCTTGGATTGAACAACATAGCCTTCAGCAAACCTTCGGTCGAATATCTGTATGCCGACCTGAAAGAACTGGACGGACGCGGCGAGACGACAGCCCCCTTGCAGATCGCCGCCACCTCCGGCCCGGTGCAGGCCTTTGAAAAGCTGGTTCTCAAGGATGTCTCCTACCGCTATCCAGGCTCGGAGCGCCTGGCGCTCGACAGAATTAATCTCGACATCCAACACGGCCAGTCGATCGGCGTGGTCGGCCCCTCGGGCAGCGGTAAAAGCACGTTGATCGACGTGATCATCGGCCTGATCGGGCCCAGCACGGGTGAAATCCTCTGCAACGGAAGAAATATCCACGATCCAGCCTCAGGATGGCAGAAATTGGTAGCCTATATCCCCCAGATGCTCTTCCTTACTGACGATACGCTACGCCGCAACGTGGCGCTGGGCGTTTCTGATGCGGAGATAGACGAAGAGCGCCTGCACATGTGTCTGCGCCAAGCGCGGATCGATGATTTGGTCGCAACCCTACCCGATGGCCTGGGTACGACGCTGGGGGACCGTGGCCTGCGCATTTCGGGCGGCCAGCGCCAACGTGTGGCACTGGCGCGGACTTTCTATTTCGGCCGCCAAGTGCTGGTACTGGACGAAGCGACCTCGGCACTGGATCAAGAAGTAGAGACGGAGATCGTCGAGGAAATCCATCGCCTCAAAGGAACCAAGACGCTCATCGTCATCGCCCACCGCCTCTCTACGGTGCGGGAGTGCGATTTTCTGATCCGCATCGAAAAAGGACGAATAGTCGCGTCAGGCAGTTTTGAGCAGGTGGTCGGCGCTGCCGACACCGACCATTACCGGATCGTGGCTGTACCATGAGCGATTTTTGGAAAGGCAAGCGCATCCTGGTGACCGGCCATACCGGCTTCAAGGGATCTTGGCTCACACTGTGGCTCAAGCGGCTTGGCGCCGAGGTGACAGGCTTGGCGCTTCCTCCTGCCACCAATCCGGCCTTATTCGAGCAATTGCGCCTGGCCGATGAAATCGTCCATCACCTCTGCGACATCGCTGAGGCCGCGGAGCTCAATCGTATCGTCGATGCGGCACAGCCTGAGATCGTGTTCCATCTGGCGGCCCAGTCGCTGGTGCGCCGCTCCTATCGCGAACCGGCCGAGACCTGGCGTACCAATGTGATGGGCACCATCCATCTACTCGAAGCCCTGCGCGGGCTGAATGCCCCCTGCGCCGCGGTAATGATCACCACCGACAAGGTCTATCTCAATCACGAATGGGTTCATGCCTATCGGGAAAACGACGCCTTGGGTGGCTACGATCCTTACAGCGCCAGCAAGGCTGGAGCGGAAATCGCCATCGCGTCATGGCGCAGTGCCTTCTGTCCACCGGGTGGTACACTCGCCATCGCCAGCGCCCGCGCCGGCAATGTAATTGGCGGTGGAGACTGGGCGGAAGACCGGTTGGTACCCGATCTAATCCGCGCGCTGGAAACCGGCAAACCGCTGACGGTGCGCAATCCATTGGCAAAACGGCCCTGGCAGCATGTGCTGGAGCCGCTGGGCGGCTATCTGCTGCTGGCCGAGAAGATGAGCAGTGCACTGTCCGCAGGCGATCCGAATCTCGGCCTGCTGACCGGTGTGTTCAATTTCGGACCGCATGCGTCTTCCAACCGCTCCGTGGCAGATCTGGTGCGGGAAGCTTTCCGCGTATGGCCCGGCGAGATGATCCATCAGCGTGAGAACAACACGCCCCATGAAGCACAGGAGCTGAATCTCGCCGTCGAAAAAGCATATCACCGGCTGGGTTGGGTGCCTCGCTGGGACTTCGAGGACACTGTCCGCCAGACCATTGGTTGGTACAAGGATGTGAACACCAAAGGTCCTACCGCAGCGCGCCATGCTTGCCTTGCCCAAATCATAGAATTCTCGTCATGAATTTTCCTGATGTGGACTGGGGTGCGACCTTTGAAGAGGATTGCATCGTAGCAGTGGAGTCTTTTGTTGCCGATGAGAGACGCCTGCGGCCGCAGACGCTGAACTATCGCGGTACCGACTTAGGCAGCGCCTTGGAGCGCCATATCTATATCGGGCTGATGCAAAATGTATCGATTCAATATCTCTACGCCTGCGCCTTGGCCGGCGTATCTGCGCAATCCCAGGGGCTTCCGTCGCACTTACTCGCAGCAGGACGTCGCTTAGTCCCCGCACTGCGGGATTGCATTCTACCACTGCCACAGCCCAAGACGATGCCCCAGACGGTGTTGACAGCGGTGGACCGTGCAATGGGGATATTTGGCCGCGCCAAAGCCACGCAAAATCGACCGATTCTCGCCGCTGTGCACCATCCCAAATTCGTTACCTACCTTCGACCCATTACCGAAGCCATGCCGGGCAAGATCGCATTTCTGATTGCGCCACGCGCGGCGATCAAGCACCACTCTTTCCCGTTAAGTCCGGACGAATTGCGCATCCTCCCTCGTGCCATTCCGCATAAGTCTGCTGCCAGCACTGCCTGGCCAGACCTGTGCCGATGGGCGGAGGAACTGGACACGGCATTGGCCAGATATAACCCAGCCTGCGTCCTTACGGTGGAAGGCGACGCGCCCTATCATGAACTGATTGCGCAGCGAGCGCGTAGCCGCGGCATCACAGCCCTGTGCCTGCAATGGGGTGCGTTCCCGTATCGCTCTCCCCGCAACGGCTTCCGCCGTATGGGCCATAATGCGTTCCTTGCTTGGGGCGAAGGTTTTGCCGAGCAGCTCAGGCCCTACAACCCTGATATCGCCTTCGCGCTTGTGGGCGATCATGTTCTTGATCCCAGACCATCGGCCAAGGTTCGTCGCCTGATATTTTTGCTGCAAGGCGTGAACAATACCACGATACAACTCTGGCACTGGCAGAATTTTCTGGCATTCATCGTCTGGACCGCCGGTCAGTATCCGGACTGGGAGGTGATCGTCCGACCGCATCCGAGTCTGACGCTAACGGGGGACGAAGTGCTAGCACTGAAAGCGCACGCCAATGTCAGAATAGAAGATACGGCAAACCTTCCACTGCGAGACAGTCTTAAGGGCGCGACGCTTGCGGTGGCAATGACATCTTCAGCCATTCTCGAAGCCGCCGCCGATGGTGCCGTACCGTTTCTCTTTAATCCCACCACCGCGGTGCCGCGTTTCAAGCCGGATTTCGAACTCTGGAATGCCGGCCTAGAGGTAAAGAACCTCTCGGATGCCCGGCGCCGGATGGCAGAACTTCTGGCGGCCGGTGATCCCGACGCGCCCTCGATCAACCGTTTCCGTCCGGGGCTTCAGCGTCTTGTCAGCCATTTTTTTTGCGCTACCGGGACGGCGGCCCTAGGAAAAATCAAAGCCCAGCTTGAGGCTGCGATTACCTGAAATATTTATTTGAAAACAGAGATTTAGGAATTCCCCGCTTTGGCCTGTTGCGGGTCTATGCTGTTTCTGGCACGGGTACGCCTCAGGCTCACTCAAGATTTCCGGAGATATTATGAAGGCGGTCATTCTGGCTGGCGGACTGGGCACCAGGCTACGGGAAGAGACTGACATTCGCCCTAAGCCGCTGGTCGAAATCGGCGGCAAGCCGATCTTATGGCATATCCTGAAAATCTATTCCCATTTCGGAATCCGCGATTTTATTATCTGCCTGGGCTACAAGGGCTATCTGATCAAGGAATATTTCGCAAACTATGCGCTGCACATGTCGGACGTGACCTTCGACATGCGCAAGAGCGAGACCATCATTCATAACAACCACTCCGAAGACTGGCGTATCACCTTGGTCGACACAGGCGATGCTACTCAGACGGGCGGCAGGCTGAAACGGGTGCGACCATTTCTCAAGGGGGAAGAGACCTTCTGCCTGACTTATGGCGACGGCGTCGCCAACATCGATATCGGCAAGCTCCTTGCTTTCCACCGCACGCATGGCAAGGCGGCTAGCCTTACCGCGGTGCGTCCGCCCGGGCGCTTTGGCGCGCTCGAGCTTGGCCCCAATAACGAAGTAAAGCTGTTCCGCGAAAAGCCGGTGGGCGATGGCGCTTGGATAAACGGCGGTTTCTTCGTTCTTAGCCCGCCGGTATTTGACACAATCGCTGGCGACGCGACCTTATGGGAACGCGAGCCGTTAGAGATGTTGGCCAGACAAGGCCAACTCAATGCCTTCCGGCATGACGGATTCTGGCATCCGATGGACACTCTGCGCGATAAACAGACGCTGGATCAACTATGGAGTACCGGTGCCCCCTGGAATCTGTGGGACGCAGACAAAACATCCTAACCTGTCGTACCGGAGCAAGACCCTGTTCACGAGGCCCCTAACCCTGCGCCGCATATGGCGCGCTATCGACCGGAAAAGCCGAATCGCGGCGGCATATGCAGGCGCCACGGCTGCGTATGCGAGCGGTCGCGCGAGTGCTGCCGCGGAAGCGCATTACATAGATCGGCGCTACCTGCCTTTTGGTGGACGGGGCCGGTTTAGCGTCAATTTTTTGGGCAAACCTCTGCTTACGCCATGGCTGCCAATGTTGCGCGTACAGCTGCGAGCTTTCTTTGTCTTGGATGAGTATTTGTTCGACCTGCCGCCCAATCCCGTAATTATCGACGCGGGCGCAAATCTTGGTGTCAGCACGCTGTATTTCGCGCGTCAGTACAAGCCGCGGACCCTGGTCGCGATCGAGGCGGACCCCGAAATGTATCGCAACTATTTGGTTCCCAACATGCAGGCGCAGGATATCCAGGCGGAGCTGCTCAACAAGGCCCTCTGGAAGGAGCCGGGCACGGTGAACTTCTCGCTCACGGGAGCCGATGATGGGAGCATCGCCCGTCATGGTGAAATCAGCGTAGAATCGGTCACCCTCGAGCAATTGGCGGAGCAGTATGGCCATCTCGATCTGGTCAAGCTCAGCATAGAAGGCGCGGAGATGGAAATTATTCCTTCGTCGCAGGCGCTGAGCTGGATCGGAAACCTCTATATTCTCATAGTGATAAAGGCTGGGACTACCAAAAACCCGGAACCGATCTTGCAGGCCCTCACCCGCGCCGGCTTCCAGTATTTCTTGCGCGCCACGACCGCCGAATTGCACGCCAGCCCCGCCGCAGTATTTGCCCGCCCCGAAGGTGTGGCATATTTCCTGCACATTCTCGCGCGAAAAAGACACCAATGAGCCGCGTCAACAATCTCGTTGAAATCCTTGCAATTCGCCATTTCAGCGACCAGCGCGGCAGCTATCTCAAGCTGTGGTCGGCAGAGGCCTGCGGGTTTGCCCCGCGACAGGTTGCTGCGATAACCTGTCCGAAGATCGGTGTTTTCCGCGGCCTGCATTGGCAGGCGCCACCGCATGCAGAACGCAAGCTGGTCACTTGTCCGCGCGGTGCCATCTTCGACATTGCGGTAAACATGGATCCCGCTTCCCCCGGCTACCGTTCCTGGCAGGGCATGGAGCTGACCGCAGACGACGACAAAGCGTTCCTGATCCCACCCCTCCATGCCCATGGATTTCTTAGCCTGAGCGCCGACACGCTTGTGGTCTATGCTTCCGACGCCGACTATATTCCAGAAGCCGAGCGCGGGCTTCTGGTGACCGATCCGGCGCTTGGTATCGTCTTGCCTGTCCCCGCGCGTATCCTCTCCACCAAAGACGCTTCATGGCCCCCCCTCGCATCCTTCTCGTAAGCCATTCTCTCACCCGCACGGGTGCGCCGCGCGTATTGGTCGACATGGCGAATTGGCTGAACGGTCACGGCTGGTCGGTAATAGTAGTGAACGTGAACACCGCCGCCCAGGCGCCGCTCGCCGCAGACTTAGCGCCGGAAATCTGCTATTGGCCCATGCCACAATTCGCCGTCAGCAACAAACTGTGGCACCGCGCCCTGAATTGGTTGTTGGGTGGCAGGCAGCGGCTGAAATTCATCGCGCGCATTCTGGACGAGGTCCGTCCCGACATTGTGATGATCAACACGGTCTTCCATCTCGATATCAACGATCTAGTGATGGCGAGGGGCATGATCTGTGTGCGCTATCTGCTGGAGGCAGAACGCTATTTCCACCAGCTGCCCGATGCCGATACCGGGCGCCTAATGGATCCGCGCCTGCACATCATCACGGTGGACGAGGATCTAGCCCGCTTCATCCGCAACTTTTTCCAGCAGCGCATCGATCTGGTGGCACTACCGCCAGCGCCTCTGACACGGGTTGATAACCTTCCCGCCAAAGAACCTCCCTATCAGGTGCTGGGCATGGCGGCGGCCGGCCTGACCAAAGGCTTTGACCTATTTTGTGCCGTGGCCGACAAGGTTCTGAGCACGCGGCAGGACGCTGTCTTCATCTATGTTGGTCCGACGGACGACAAGGAGTTCTTGGAAATCGGTCTGCGCCGGGTGCGCGAGGAAAACCGCGACCGGCTGATTGTTACGGGCTTCGTTCCAGACGTGAAGCCCTATTTCGAAAATGCGGCGCTGTTTCTCTATCCCGTGCGGCAAGATCCTTATCCCATTGTCGGTCTTTGGGCTCTAGCCTACGGCATGCCGGTTGTCGGATTTCACAACTGCTTCATGGAAGATGTGGTGGCATGCAATGCGGGGGACAAAATTCCGTGCTACGACCTTGATACGTTCGCTGCAGCCGTCAACAAACGCCTGGACATGCTGGCCAACGGGACCACGCAACCCATAGATGCGTCACCCATATTAGATAATGTCCAGCCCGAGCGGATCAAGACTAAAATGGAAGCCTATCTGCGAAGCTTGTTGCCTCAATGATGACACTGTCGATCGTCCTTCTGACCTACAATCGTCTAGCGCGGTTGCAGCGGACCCTTGAACAGCTATTACCGCAATGCGCCGCGCATGATGTGCTGGTCTGCGACAATGCCTCCAGCGACGGCACGCATGCCTTGATGGCCGAGATCACCGGCCGCCATTCCAATGTCCGATATCAGCGCAACGCCGTAAATGTTGGCTATGCCCGCAACCTGTTCACCGGCTTCGTAGCAGCCACCGGAACCCATGTTCTATTCCTGGCCGACGATGACATCATTCCTGCCGGCTTCGTCGCTGAACTTGAAGTGATAGTGGCCGCGAATGCCAAAGCTGGAGTTATCATTCCTAGCCGCAGACGCGCAGAGGCCAGCGGCCCGGTCACGGATACGCTGCGGGTTTGCGGCACGAAGTTCATTCCGTCGTCCGCGCGCGCGCTGGAGGAAGCCTTCGCGCACTCGGGAGCTGTTCCAGGATTGGTGGTACGCACAGATGCCGTGCGGGGGAGCGATTGGATATTGGATGGTACAATTTATCCGCAGATCGGCTTGGCATGCCATCTCGCGGCACGGGAGGGCTTGGTGCTGGCGGATATCGCCAATTCCATCATTTGTCTTGAGACGGACGGTATCGCATCCCGCATCAAGGACGCGATGAACCGGCCATCTGACTATGGCCTGATCGAGCGCGCCCAGATTGCCGACGGCATGGCTATTCAATATCCGACTCTACTCGGTGATGCCGATCTCCTCAAACGCCCACTTTGGGGCTGGGCTTTTGATGTGTTCGAGGAAATGGGCCGCGTCGGCATGCTCTCCTACGCCAGCCAAACCTACCTGCCAGCCCTACTGGCCGCTCCGACCTGCGGCCAAAGCGCATCTTTCCTCTTTCTCTGGTTCCAGCGAGCAAGGCGTCAACGCGGCTTTCTGTCAGCAAGTCTTTCTCCTATGCTGCGCCATATGCCCAAAAATATTTTCTCCCCCCGCTTTTTTGGCTCGCTCGTGTTCTGGCTGAGGCGCTAGCCATGCGGGTCTTTTTCACCGGCGCAACAGGCTTCATCGGCCAACACACGCTAACAGCGTTGCTGGCCGCCGGGCATACCGTGACGGCGCTGTCGCGCATGCCGCGTAGCGGGGAAAATGTCCGCTGGCTGACCGGGGCCATGTCCGACGATTGGCGTGAGGAGTTGGCACAGTGTGACGCGCTTCTGCATCTTGCATCCGCGGGTGTGACGGATTCCGTAAGCGCGGAAGATGCGTTCTCCGCCAACGTTGTGGCGCCAATTGCGTTGCTGCGTCAGGCCATTGATGCGGGTTGTCTTACCTGGACGCTGTGCGGGTCGTGCTTCGAATACGGTCGCGAGGGCGAGCGAAAAACTGCCATCAGTGCCGATTGTGCGCTCGCACCCGTTGGTACTTATTCCGCAAGCAAGGCCGCATTCTCGCTGATGGCAATGGAGCATGCGCGCAAGGCGGGTGCTCGAGCCCGATTGATGCGGCCATTCCAGGTCTATGGAGAGGGCGAAGCGCCCGCCCGGCTCTGGGCCAGCATGCGCGCCGCCGCTGTAGCCGGCAAAGACTTTCCCATGACACCGGGTGAACAGGTACGTGACTTCATAGCGGTAGAGGGTGTCGCCAGAGCACTTACCGAGGCCTGCCTCTGGAACCAGAACGCGCCCGCCACTGAAATCTGGAATGTAGGGACCGGCAGGCCGCAAACCCTGCTGGAATTCAGTCTTTTCTGGTGGGCGCGGTGGAAAGCCAAGGGCCACCTGCTGCCGGGGGCGTTGCCATATCGTGATCGGGAGGTCATGCGTTATGTCCCCTCAGTTGACTCACTATGGTCTATTCATGGTACTGACGGAACCGTGAAGGCAGCTGCCACGACGGACGGTTAACCCATTGGCTTATAAAAAGAATAATCCGGAACAGCGATGAAAATCCTTGTCACTGGCGGCGCCGGCTTCATCGGGTCTGCAGTCGTCCGGCACCTCATCGCGAACACCAGACATACGGTCGTGAATTTGGACAAGCTGACCTATGCCGGGAACCTGGAATCCTTGGCGGGAGTCAGCGCCAACGCGCGTTACTCCTTTGCGCGTCTTGACATATGTGATCATAAGGGCGTTTCCGCCCTTCTAGCGCGCGAACAACCGGACGCAATCATGCATCTGGCCGCCGAATCCCATGTCGACCGCTCGATTGACGGGCCTGCCGCCTTTATCGAGACCAACATAGCTGGCACCTATACCCTTCTGGAGTGCGCTCGCGCCTACTGGCAAGGCCTTGAGTCAGATAAGCGCGCCGCTTTCCGATTCCATCACATCTCGACCGACGAAGTTTATGGAAGTTTAGGTAGCGATGGGGCATTTCAGGAAGACAGCCCTTATCGACCCAACTCTCCCTACTCCGCTTCAAAGGCAGCGTCCGACCATCTAGTCCGTGCCTGGTTTCACACCTTCGGCCTACCCGTCATCACCACCAATTGCTCGAACAATTATGGACCCTGCCAGTTTCCTGAGAAGCTGATTCCTCTGATAATTGTGCGAGGACTAAAGGGGCAGCCGCTTCCAGTATATGGAAAAGGCGAGAATGTACGCGATTGGTTGTATGTCGAGGACCATGTCCGGGCGCTGGTGCTGGCATTGACCGCGGGTATTCCTGGCGAAGTGTACAATATCGGCGGCAGAGCCGAACGCCGCAATATCGAGGTGGTGCACGCTTTGTGCGATCTCCTTGACCGGTTCCGGCCGCGGGGGGACTCCAAGTCTTATCGCGAACAGATTGTCTTCGTCACCGACCGGCCAGGCCATGATCTGCGTTACGCTATAGATGCGTCCAAGATGGAAGACAGGCTGGGTTTCCGGCCATCGGAAGATTTCGAAAGCGGTCTGGAAAAAACCGTGCGCTGGTACCTGGACAATGGCGAATGGACCAGCCGTATCTTGTCAGGGGCCTATCGAGGCGAACGATTGGGAGTAGGAGCCGCGACGTGAGGGGTATCATCCTAGCCGGAGGCGCCGGCACGCGTCTGCATCCCCTGACCCATGTTGTAAGCAAACAACTCTTGCCTGTTTACGACAAGCCGATGATCTATTATCCGCTGTCTACCCTGATGTTGGCCGGCATTCGCGATATTCTTGTAATCTCCACGCCCGACGATCTGCCTCGTTTTCGCGCCCTATTAGGTAGCGGCGCGCAATGGGGTTTATCTTTCCAGTACGCTGAACAGCCACGCCCTGAAGGTATCGCCCAGGCTTTCCTGATCGGCGAAACCTTCATCGGCAAGGATGGCTGCTGCCTTATACTGGGCGACAATATATTTTTCGGTGACAGCCTGGGAGCGCAGCTGCAGCGCGCTGCCGCGCTGGAAAGAGGCGCCGTTATATTTGGCTATCCGGTACACGATCCCGAACGCTATGGCGTGGTCACCTTCGATAAAAATGGCAAGGCCATCTCCCTGGAAGAGAAGCCGGCCACCCCTAGCTCCAACTATGCGATTACGGGACTATATTTTTACGACAGCCGGATCGTCGAAATCGCGCGCAACGTCAAACCATCGGCGCGGGGCGAGTTGGAAATCACCGACGTCAACCTTCGCTACCTGGAAGACAGCACGCTTACCGTGGAGAGACTGGGACGAGGCTTCGCTTGGTTGGACACCGGCACAGTGGAAAGCCTGCTGCAGGCCTCCGAATTCGTCCACGTCCTGGAAGCACGCCAGGGCTTCAAGATCGCCTGTCCGGAAGAGATCGCTTTCCGCCAGAAATATATCGATGCAGGCGAGTTGGCCAAGCTGGCCGAACCGTTGCGCAAAAGCAGTTATGGCGAATATCTATTGCGAATCGCCCGGGAAGCGGTGTGAACTTGGCTGTGATGGGCACGCCGGCCTCTCAAAAAAAAACGAGTCTTAGTGGCGCGGTCGGCGCGGCCGCTTACAATATGTTCGACCGGTGGGTAAACACTGCGCGGCGCTGGCGCAGGGCTGCCGCCCATGCCGCGCCGGACAATTGCGACAAATATCTTCGTTGCCTGCGGCGCGACGGCTACGCGGCATTGCCGAATTTTTACGATGCCGAATATTGCGATCTATTGATCGCCGAAATCGATCGCATGATGGCGATCCAGCCTGAAGTAGTGCGCAGCGATGCCATCGGCGCTGACCATAGGGTGTTCGGGGCAGAACGATTCTCGCCATTGCTTGGCGCATACGGCGCAGAACCACTGCTGCGAGGCGTGGGCGAAGTCTATAACGGCGGCCCGCTCCGAAACCTTTGCACACTGGCAGGACGGTTGCGCTTCGTGCCCGACAATCTGGGCTCGGGCCAAGGCTGGCATCGTGACGCCTTTCATTTTCAGTACAAGGCAATGGTCTATCTAACCGACGTCACTTCCGAGAATGGCCCCTTCGAGATTTTCGCAGGTTCGCATCGCGCCATTAACGTGGTATGCGACACTATTCGCGGCAGGCTAAGCAAGGTACCTGACAGTCGTATCACCGATGAACAGGTCGAACGCCTAGTCAAGGCCGAACCAGAACGGCTGCGCACGGTGACCGCACCGCGTGGCACGGTCATCATATTTGACAGCAGCGCTATTCACCGGGGCGCGCCAATTCGATGCGGCATCCGCTACGCCCTCACCAACTATTATTTCCGCCCCGACCAGTGCGGATCAGTACTCACCGAAAAATTCGCGCCCTATCCGTTGCCCGAAAGCACTTGATCTACAGAGTCCTTGCGGCGCAGGACTAACCAATTGGTCATTATCATCAGTTCCTGCGCCAGCGCGCTGGAAAAGGGCTCATGCATGGCAGCCTGTGACGTGGGAAGGCCGTTCGGCCAGACTACTGTGTCGCGCTCCTCGACATCGAAGCCCGCTTGCTCAAAGAGTGCCCGGATTTCGGCGGCATTCAGGCGGTTGGTATAGAAGCCTGATTGAGCCATAAAATCACTTTCCCACACCTTTTCCGAAAAGCGCAGATTATTGAGCCCTTCCGTCAGGTGATCGCGATAATCGATCCAGTGCGAGGCCACGCCGTTAGGCGCCATAATGCGGTAAAGCTCGCGCGCGGTCTCGGCAAAGATCGACTTACGAACGTGCTCGATAACAGCGTTGGAAAAGACAAAGTCTACACTGGCATCGGGGAGACTTTTGAGAGATTGCAGTCCATCGACAAGATAAGCGCAATTGAGGCGTCGAAGAACTTCCGGCACGGTCTTGAGTTGGGCCACGCCAGACACAGGCAGTCCTTCGCGCGCTAGTAGCGCCTCAGCGGCGCTAAAGACGTTCAGCGCATCTGTCGCCAAGGGTGACTGGTCGACCAGGATCGAACGGGCGGCACCGCAAGCGCGCGCGAACAGCGCGGTCAGCATGCTGTCGCCTGGTCCCAGCTCTAACACAGTATAGCCTCGGCGCTCCGCGAAACCCGCCGCGGCGCTGTGCATGCGATATACCGCCAGAGCCGTTTCCAGATAGTCCATCGCACCGGCCCGAAATAGATTCAGCCGCCGCCACACCCCATAAGGAATGGGTAAACGTGACAAGGCGATCTTGGAAAGGATCTTCAAATACCAGGGAAGAGACATACACCACTTAAATGGGTTGAACATGCGATCCAGGTCAATACCACGATACCGTCGGTGACTTGGTCGGGATATCGCACCCGTTCCGGAGCCGTCTATTTTTGTAAGACATTGAAAATAAAAGGTAATGCTGTGTGGCGGCCTTTTGCCGGAATGGTTGCGCTGAAGCACGCAGCACGTTATGCCCGGCAAGGCAAAGCTACTGTCTCACCATTCCGCAACAACTAGCCGTCAGCATCGGAGGCCAGACCTTGACGAAACGTAGAGCCCTCATCACAGGCGTAACGGGCCAGGATGGCGCCTATCTGGCGGAATTGCTGCTTGGCAAGAATTATGAGGTGCACGGCATAAAACGCCGTTCCTCATCTTTCAACACTGGGCGGGTGGATCATCTCTATCATGATCCTCATGGCAGCGCCCAGGGTTTCTACCTGCATCATGGCGATGTTACCGATTCTACCAACTTGATCCGGTTGGTCCAGGAAACGCAGCCTGACGAAATATACAATCTCGCGGCACAAAGCCATGTTCAGGTGAGCTTCGAGACACCGGAATACACCGCCAATGCCGACGCGATTGGCGCCCTGCGCTTGCTTGAAACGATCCGCATCCTCAAGCTGGAACAGAAGGTGCGTTTCTACCAAGCCTCTACTTCCGAACTGTATGGCAAGGTACAGGAAATTCCACAGCGCGAGACTACGCCCTTTTATCCGCGCAGCCCTTATGCGGCGGCAAAACTTTACGCCTTCTGGATAACCGTGAATTACCGCGAGGCCTATGGTATCCACGCCTCCAATGGCATTCTTTTCAATCATGAAGGCCCTACCCGGGGAGAAACCTTTGTTACCCGCAAAATTACTCGCGCCGTGGCGGCGATCCACCACGGCCTCCAGCACCGGCTCTATGTCGGCAACCTGGACGCGAAGCGCGATTGGGGCCACGCCCGCGACTATGTCGAAGGCATGTGGCGCATTCTTCAACAGGGGACGCCGGACGACTATGTGCTGGCGACCGGCGAGGCGCATTCTGTGCGCGAATTCATCGAACTGGCTTTCGCGCAAATCGGACGAGAGATCGTCTGGAAAGACAGTGGACTGCAGGAAAAGGGCGTTGACGGTAAGACCGGCGACGTATTGGTGGAAGTAGATGAGCGTTATTTCCGCCCCACCGAAGTGGATTTCCTCCTGGGTGATCCCACCAAGGCGAACAGGGTATTAGGCTGGCGGCACACCAGTTCCTTCCACGACCTCGTTAGCGAAATGGTGAAGTCGGACCTGCGCACCGTGCCGGCGGAGCTCGATCGGCGTGGCTCACAACTAACATGACGACGGCCAGCAGCCAGCAGCACGGGTCCTATTCCCTGCGCGGCAAGCGCGTTTGGGTCGCCGGTCATCGCGGAATGGTGGGGGCAGCCATAGTACGCAGATTGGCGCGCGAAGACTGCGAAATTCTCACGGTTGCGCGCGACCGGTTGGATTTGCGCGACCCCGCGATGGTTGACCGGTGGTTCCGCCAAGAAAAACCCCAAACCATATTTCTCGCCGCGGCCAAAGTTGGTGGCATTTACGCCAACAATACCCATCCCGCCGATTTCCTTTACGACAATCTGATGATAGAGGCGAATGTAATCCATGCTGCCTTCGGTATGGATGTGGAGAAGCTCCTACTGCTGGGGTCATCCTGCATCTACCCAAAATTCGTACCCCAGCCGATCGCCGAAAACGCGTTGCTAACTGGCGTACTGGAGCCGACCAACGAAGCATACGCCATTGCCAAGATCGCCGGTATCAAGTTGTGCCAGGCCTATCGCCGCCAGCATGGCTGCGATTTCATCTCAGGCATGCCGACCAATTTATACGGCCCATACGATAATTTCGACCTCAATACCTCTCATGTCGTGCCAGCGATCATTCGTAAGATGGACGAAGCGCGCCGCCAAAACACTTCCCAAGTCACCATCTGGGGTTCCGGGACGCCGCGGCGTGAATTCCTGCATGTCGACGATTGCGCCGATGCCCTGGTACATCTCATGACACATTATTCCGGTGACAGCCATATTAATGTCGGCTGCGGCAAGGATCTCACCATTCTAGAACTGGCGCAGATGATCAAGTCCGTCGTCGGGTTTGCTGGCGAGATACGGCTGGACCCATCCAAGCCAGACGGAACGCCACGCAAATTGATGGATGTCAGCGCCCTACGCGCACTGGGATGGGCACCGCGGATTTCCCTGCCCGAAGGATTGAAGTCCGCTTATGACTGGTATCTCGCTAACCATCAGACCGCTGCGGTGCCAGGCAGTTGATACATGCATATTGTTCATTTCTGCGGCGCCCTTAAAGGGGGCCCATTGAGCGCAATTACCGAATGGACACGCCAGCAAATTGCTGCTGGCCATCGTGTTTCGCTGATCTTTTCGCCACTGCGCGACCCTCCCGAAAATTTTCGGAATGATCTCGATCAGCGTATCGCGCTGGTGCCGCTGGAGGTGCAGCGTGACATCGATCTGGTCAGCGACTATCGCGCCTGCCGCAGGCTGGCGACGATCTTGCGCGAAATCCGCCCGGACGTACTTCACCTGCACAGTTCCAAGGCAGGCGCCATCGGTCGCATCGCGGCACGGCTTGTGGGCGTACCCGCCATTTACTCGACCCATGGCATGTCCTATCTGCGCACGGATGTCGGCCCTGCCACGCGGGCTTTATTTTACGGGTTGGAATGGCTTTTGGGCTTAACCGGCGCCACCACCGTCGCCTGTTCCGCGTCGGAGCTTCGGTCCATGCGCTTCATCCCTGGAACAAAGATGGATATTCCCAACGGCATCGATCTGTCTATTCTGCCTTCACCCATTCCCGCACCGCCTCACGAAGGTCTCGATGTCCTGCTATGCGGACGCATCACAGCGCAAAAAAATCCAGCGCTGGCTTGCAGAATCGCGGCACTCTCGCCTCCTTCCTGGCGCTGGACATGGCTGGGCGGCGGTGAGCTGGAAGATGTGGTTCGGGAGAGCCGACGTATCGCTGTCACCGGCTGGATCACGCGCACTCAAGCGCTGGCGCGGCTGCAGACAGGCGATGTGATGGTTCACACATCCAGCTGGGAAGGCATGCCGATCGCCATCCTGGAAGCCATGGCGGCAGGGCTTCCGGTAGTCGCCACCGATGTGGTGGGCAATCGCGACCTGATCGTTACAGGCGAAACCGGCTTTACCGCCGGTGACGAGACTGGATTCTTGCACGAACTGAGCAAACTTGCGGCCGCACCGGAACTTCGCGCCAAAATGGGAATCGCGGCGCGCCAACGTGTCGCCGAAAAATTCAATCATGCTACGCTAGGCCGGCGCTGGATGACGCTTTACGAACAAACGGTCGGCATCCACAAAAAGTAAATACCCGATGGTGGCGGTCAGCGCCGTCAGAAACGCCATGGCGATCGCAAAGATCAACCCATGCCCGGGTTGGGGAATGGGATGCTCGAGAGAGACTGCGGGGCGCTCAACATAGTCGAAGCTCGCATTTTCGCCCACTCTATCGAAAACGTTCTGGAGCTCCCGCGAGGCCATGTTGGCTATCATCGTTTGACGGTCTTGCACACTGAGCATGCCAGACTTAGCGACAAGCCTAGAAAAATTGGCAGCCTCTGTCCCGGCAGCTGCGGAATCCGCCGAAACCGCGCGGTCAGTCTCCTCAATCGTCTTTGTCAAGAAACGGAGGGCAATCTGGGGATCAGGATTGTTGTATTCCAGCGTCAGCGTGGTCTGCTTGTCAGCCAGCAACACCGCTATATTGGCGGAAATATAGTCGGCAAGCTCCGACGGGACGATGGGCCGGCCCGATTTCAGCACCGTCTGCACCAAGGCCGGGTCATCGGCAATCAGGCGGGTAGCGACCGACCGCGAACCCCAATAGACCCTAAAAAGCCAGAAACGGCTATCAGGACGCCCGCCCAACCCGACTGAAGGACTCTCGTTTTCGATCTGCTGCGGCTCAACCGCGATGCCATGGCTCTTGGGAATTAGGACCGCGTGCGCCTGAAAAGCTGTCTGTTGAGAAAGCTCTAGACACAACATGATGCAGAAGGAGACTGCGGCAACCACGCCAAAGAAACGCCAAGCCTGACCCGAGCGCAAAAGACCAACCTCCCGTGAAACGCTTTGACCGCGCGTCAGGCTGGCGATCGCCATACCCATCGCGACCCACATATCGAGATTGATAAAACTGTCGCGGTGAAAATCAAAAATGGTGAGTGCAATCAGGATGGCGAAGATCGCGCGATCACGCCACCAAAGAGGATCGTCTTTTCGAAGAAGTCGAAGCCCCATTGCGAAGACAAGCAGGACTCGTATTACAAGATAGAACAGCGCTCCTACGAGACCTATCTCCGCAATCAGGCGTGTGAACAGGTTGGAGGTGGATGGCCACTGATGTGTATCGTTGGATAACCAATTGACGGTTTCATCGTTGACGCCCCACATGGGGATGAAATTCTGAGCGTGAAAGCCGAACTGGCCCAGTCCCGCACCCAGAACAGGGCGGCTTTCTCCCATGGCGATGCCAGCCGCAGACATGCCGAAACGCGTCCCGATGGAAACAAATTTCGTATCGCCGGTCAGCAAGGGTTTGAAAAGCTGATAGGCCGCCAGGCCCCTCGCCACAAAAGGATCCGTCACTTTGCCGAACAGCGTGGGCGCCAGAACGGCAAGCAGAATCAGCAATACGCAGGTAATAGATAGCCCGACAAAGGTCTTAGCCATGACGCGGCCCGGCCAGCGAAAAATTACACCGGTCAAACATAGAACCAGCACTTCCAGCACCAGCGCGGCATAGGCTGACTTGGAAAAGCCAAAGAAATAAAGAAGTAGCATAATGGCAAGGACTGCCATGCCGCCCCATTTGCGCACTCGCGATCCCGCCGCCGCAAGCGAACCCCATAAAAAAGGAAGCAATACGCAAAAGTAACTGCCAAACCAGGAGGGCTCACGGGCAACCGATGTAATCCGAAAAAAACCGCCCTCATAAGCCCCGCCGACAAAAGGAAGATGGGCAACCGCATGCAAACCGACAAAGTTGGCCAATTGGAGTAGCCCAACCAGCATGGGGATTGGGACCGACCACCATGCCGCCCGCGTCACGATGGCGTGCCAGTCGGCGTGACGACATAAACAAAAAGCCAAATAAAAGGGAAAGAAAGCAGTAATGACTAGCAGAAATGCCTGAATCAGGCCACGGCTCCAGCCTTGTTCTCCCTGAAATTCAACTCCGAGTACTGTATCGAAATTGCCGTAAAGGCTAAGCAACCCGAACGCGCAAACCAAGAAGGCCAGAGCGGAAAGCACGATAACGCTGCGCATGAAGGCCAAAAAAGGCTTCGAGTCGCGCCGTAACCAGACCAACAATATTGCCGCAACGGCAAGCGGAAGACAGGCTTGATGGATAACCGGAAAATCATAGGGGATGAGGAGGACACTGCCAAAGAGCAGTATCCATTCAAGCCGCACAGCGAGACGTCCGCCGTGCCCAGCAATAGACCCTATGGGTCCCGTGATATCCGCCACGATTACTGCACTCCCCGACAATTCGGCTCCGGCCGATCAGCATAGAATACTGGGCAGCGCACATAGATAGCAATTTACGTGCTTGGCCACGCAAAACTACCAGAAACCTACTTCTCCCGCGGAGGCATACGCTAGGCAAGCCCCTGATCGGTATGGTAACTAACGTTCTTCCACCATACGCGCGAGCGGCCAGGAGCCCGAAAGCCTATGTTCAACCGAAAATTGGGCGCGACCTATGCCATCACGATGACCTTCTGGTTTCTAGTGGCTGTCTTTTATGCCCTACGCATTCCACCCGCTTACACCACCGATGCGCTCTTGATACCGAAGGAGCAAAACAACAGCAGCTCGCTATCCGGATTGGCAAGCGCCACCAGGCTTCTGGGACTGGGTTCGCTAAGCCAGCAGAGTTCGAATTTCGACAAATTCCAGAAATATTGGGGTTCGCGCGATGTTGCGATACAATTGCTCAAACAACATCCGGACTTACTCATGCAACTTTTTCGCAGTGAGTGGGACCAATCCAATAACCGCTGGTATGATCATCCACACCAGTTACGGCAATACATCGCCGTACCTCTCAACTGGCTGTTTGGCGTCTATCCCAGCTACGCGCCATCCCCAGAAAATTTGGCGGACCTGATCAAGAACGGGATGAAGCTGGACATTGATGCTCTGGGTGGCCAGATGCATATCACCTACAGTTCCTCGAATGCGCTTTTTGCCCAATGGTTTCTACGGACCGCAATCTCCGCTACCGATGAAGCCGTACGTGCCGCGGAGCAGAAGCGCGATCAGGACTTCATCAATTTCTCCCGCAACCGACTGGGTCGGGAGGACAATGTCAGCTACCGCGAAGCCCTGACGGACGCCGTGCGGCAGTTCGAGATTTCCAATATGTATTCCGAGGCCGGCACGAATTTTAGCTTTCAATATGTCGAAGCGCCCAATTTGCCCATCAATCATTCGCAGCCGAGGCCGCTACTCTACACCGTGATCGCTTTCATCTTCGCCAATCTGGTGGCGGCCAGCGTCACTGGCGCCATGGCCCTATGGCCGCGCAGTTTTTTCGCTCTCAGGGCGGGAACCCTAGTCGACCGCATCATCGTATTATTCGGCATCGCCAAGTCCAAGGCCATGCCGGGGCAGCAGCGGAGCCGCTGAATGTCTTTCATTCGCAGCCTAGCGAAAGCTGCATTGCCACCGGCGGTGACCGTGCGATTGCGAGCCACCTTTAAACGCCACGAACTGGAACGACTTCTGTTGCCCGCACTTTGCGATCCGAAGAAAGCGGGTTTGGACATTGGAGCCGCATTGGGCGCTTATACCTGGCCCCTGTCGCGACTCTGCCAGAGCTGCATCGCGTTCGAACCCAATCCGCTGCAGGCTGCCTATCTGCGCCGCGCCCTCGGCAAATCGGTGCGCATCGAGAACTGCGCCCTGTCGGATCAAGACGGCGAGACGACCTTGCTCATTCCCCTAGAAAGGGGGCGCGACATGGCCGGGCTGGCCACGGTCGGGTCCGGTGAATGGCTGCAAGGCCGCGAAGTCCGCCGGCAGACTGTCATAATGCACCGGCTGGACAGTTTCGACCTGCCTCCGGTCGGCTTCATCAAGCTTGATGTGGAGGGGCATGAACTGGCGGTGCTCAAGGGAGCCGGAAATCTTCTGCGACGCGATAAGCCCATTCTGCTCACCGAATTGGAAGAACGCTTTGCCGAAGGTGCTATCGCACAGGTGGCAAGCTTGCTGGAGCCCTTAGACTATCGTGGCTTCTTCCTTGAAAAAGATCGTTTTCGGCCATGGCAGACCTTCAATGTCAGCATTCATCAGGCAATGGAGAACTGGGGCGTGATCGGTCGCTATATCAACAATTTCATATGGATCACTGAACAGGCATTGCCGTCTGCCGCCGAACGCCTGTCTCGACTAGGTTATCCGCTCAACTCATGACCTCCTGCTCCCCCGATTTGCGTGTTACAATTGTCGCCATGACGGTAGGCTTCGGCAGCGCACCCTATGCGCAGATGCTGCCCGAGGCGCTCAGCCGCCATGCCGATGTCACCTTGATCGCACCCGATCATTTCAAGGATCCCGTCGCTGGCAGTGCCGTAGTGCATTTCCGCACGGGCATTTCGCCCAAGCACACCTTGCGCCAGAGCCTGAAGCCCTGGAGCCATACCGATCTCCTGCGCAAGCTACATGCCACAAGACCAGATGTGATCCACATCCTCAACGGCTATGGGTATCCCTGGGCGCTCGCCATCGTCGCCTTCGCGCCCGCGCCCGTGATCACCACGTTGCACGATCCCTCCCCTCACCCTGGAAACCGAGTCGATGCGATCCAAGCGGTGCTGGGACGTTTCACCTTACACCGCAGCGCCGGCATTCATATTCATGACAGCATTTTCCTGCCCGATGTACAGCGACGCTTTTCGCGCAAACCGATCTTCGTTATCCGCCATCCCAGCTTCGCCAGCCGCTATCTCCGGCACGCCGTGCCCGGCATCGCAAGGGGGCGCACTGTGTTGTTTTTCGGCAGGGTCGAACATTATAAGGGCATTGAAGTATTGCTGCGCGCGGCGCAATTGCTGCCGCCCGACATCGCCGTCACCGTGGCAGGCGCGGGCGCACTTTCGGAACGCGAGCAGCAGCTTGCCGCCGCGCTGGGACCGCGCCTTACATTGCTCAACCGATTCATCGAGGACGACGAGGCGGCGCGTCTGTTGCAGCAGGCCGGGGTATTGGCACTGCCTTACCTGCAGGCAACCCAATCCAGCCTGCCGCTGATCGCCACGGCTTTCTGCCTGCCAACGGTCGCGTCGGCCGTGGGAAATTTTCCCGACGAGGTCCCGCCCCTGGGCGGTATCGTGGTGCCGTTCGGCGATCCGCAGGCCCTGGCCACCGCACTGCGCCGCCAGATTGATGCGCCGTTACCGATCCATAACAAACAAGAGACATTCGAGGATCTGGTGCCGCGATTCATGGACATGTACCGAAAGGTGGTGGCCTAGTGCCGCTGGTCTCCGTCATCATCGCCTGTCTCAACAGCCTCGAGCATTTGCCACGTGCGTTAGATAGCGTTCTGAGCCAGAGCTTCACTGACCTGGAACTCGTGATCATGGACGGCGATTCCAAAGACGGAACGCCGAACTATCTCAGAACGCTGGCCGATCCGCGCGTGCAGTGGCGTTCCGAGCGCGACGGCGGCCTCACCCAGGCTTGGAACAAGGCGGTCGAACTGGCGCGGGGCGAATGGCTCATCTTTCTGGGTGCAGACGATTATATCTGGGACCCGAATGTGCTCGTTCGCGCCGCGCCCTTATTGCGAGCGGCTGGCCCAGTTGTGCTGGCCTTTGGCGAAGTCTGCATGGTGGCCGAGGCGGGCGACCACGTTGTCCGGCATTGTCGCTTCGACGAACGCGCCCTACTCGAGCAATTGCGCGGCCCCGAGGGGCTTGGCCTGCCGCACCAAGGCTTCTTTCATCGCCGCACGGCCCTGGAGGCCCAGCCATTCGATGAATCATTCCGGCTTGCGGCGGATTACGAGTTCATCACCCGCTTTACCAGGGAATCAGATTTCTGCTTCCTGCCGATTGGGCCGATTGCAGCCTTCCGTATGGGCGGACTCAGCACCAATCCTTGGGTGACCATGGAAGCCTATCGGGAGTTCGCGCGCGTGCACCGGTTGCGCGGAAGGCCCATCTGGCATGGCGCGTGGCAGCGCAGCAAGGCCTATGCCAAAATGCTGTTGAAGGCGGCGCTGGGGGCGGTGACGGCACGACGCCTGATCAATTTCTCGCGCAGCTTGCGCGACCTGCCGCCCTACAGGTAGCGATGCTGTTTGAAATGCCAATTTCACCGTAACAGACAAGCCATCAACGCATCTCGAGGATCCCATGACGTTTAAAAAGACGCTTGCCAATGCGATCTTTTCCCGGCCCATTCCCCTGTTCGACAAAATCAACTGGAACGCTCGCGCCCAAAAATGGCGGACTGAGAATGACGGCATTCCGTCTGCCGTGGACCGTTTCGGGTTTTACGATCTTGTCGGCCGAGGCATCGGAAGTCAGGCTATCGACTATCTGGAATTCGGCGTCTTTCAGGGCGAGAGCCTCAGACATTGGCTGGGCATGAACACCAATTCGGAAAGCCGGTTTACCGGTTTCGACACTTTCACCGGCCTACCGGAGAAGTGGTTGGAGTTCGAGGCCGGCTCATTCGACACCGGGGGGGCGTTACCGGACATTGCCGACCCGCGCGTACGGTTCGTGAAAGGCATCTTCCAGGACACGCTCTATGATTTCCTAAACAATTTCACCCCGCGTCCGCAGATGGTGATACATGTCGATAGTGACTTGTTTTCTTCAGCCTTGTTTGTGCTATGCGCGATGGACCGGTTTGTTGTCCCAGGCACCATCATCTTATTTGACGAATTCACCAGCCTGTTGGACGAATTCCGAGCATGGCAGGAATACCTGCTCGCTTTCCGCCGTTCCGCCCGGCCGATTGGGCAGACCTTCAGCCGGGATCAGATCGCGTTCCGTATCGAATAGTGAGGACGACTACGGTCCCAGGCAGGCGAGGCGGACCCGCCATCGCCAAGCCCCGAAGGCGGCAACTCCCCTCGCTCCAAAACCAGGCCGTCGTCTTCTTGGCAACGGCATACACTAGCTCTGGATGCCAAAGCGGATCGATATGCAGCATGAGGTGATTGGTAAGAATCTCTTCATACTTTTTGGCGAGCCAAACCGGCAGAACTCAGTCCTAAATAGCGCATTAAGGCTAATTTTACAGGCGGGCAGCGATGCTGCGTCCCTAAACAGGAAACAGCCATGAGCCCATCCCCTGCCCTTGTCATACCCGCGCCCGGCATTGCCCCCACTGCGGCTGTTCGCGCGCCCTTGCGCGACTTCACACAGCCTTGGATGGACCTCAATGGCCGCACCGTGTTGGTCACCGGCGGCACCGGCAGCTTCGGCAAGCACTTCATCAAGACCGTGATCGCGCAATACAAGCCCAAGCGGCTGATCGTGTTTTCGCGCGACGAACTCAAGCAGTTCGAGATGCAGCAGGAATTTCCGCTCGAGAAATACCCCTTCATCCGCTATTTCATTGGCGACGTGCGCGATCGCGACCGGCTGGAACTGGCCTTGAACGGCGTGGACTTCGTGGTCCATGCCGCCGCCATGAAGCAGGTCACCACCGCCGAATACAATCCCTTCGAATGCATTCGCACCAACGTCTTTGGCGCGGAGAACGTCGTCAGCGCCTGCCTGCGGACCGGCGTCAAGCGCGTCGTGGCGCTGTCGACCGACAAGGCCGCCAATCCCATCAACCTGTACGGTGCCTCCAAGCTGGCGTCCGACAAGATTTTCGTCGCCGCCAACAATCTTGCTGGCGCCGACGGCACCCGTTTCTCAGTCGTGCGCTACGGCAACGTGTTCGGTTCGCGCGGCAGCGTGGTGCCTTTCTTCAAGAAGCTGATCGACGACGGCGCCGACAGCTTGCCTATCACCGACGAACGCATGACGCGCTTCTGGATTACACTGACACAGGGCGTTAATTTCGTGCTGTCCAGCATGGAAATGATGAAGGGCGGCGAGATCTATGTCCCGAAAATTCCCTCCAGCACCATGCCGCAATTGGCGCACCTGGTCAGTCCGAATCACAAACAGCATGTGATCGGCATCCGGCCCGGCGAGAAGCTGCACGAGACCATGATTCCCGCCGACGACGCCCATTGCACTGTCGAACTTGAGGACCGCTACGTCATCCTGCAGAGCTTTGCCAATGCGGCGCGCGAGGCCTATCTGCATCGCGGCGGCAAGCCGGTCGCCGACGGTTTCTGCTATTCCAGCGACAACAATCCCGAAAAACTGGACGCGCAGGGCCTTCAGACCCTGCTCGCCATGTCCTATGCCTGATCGTCCCGAGCAGGATAGCCACGCCACCCTGCCCTTCCTGCCCTACGGCAAGCAGGAAATTTCCGACGCCGACGTCAAGGCGGTGGTCGAGGCCCTCTGTTCGGGCTGGCTGACCACCGGACCGCGGGTGTCCGAATTCGAAAAAGCTTTCGCAAGCTGGTGCGGCGCCAGCCAAGGCGTTGCGGTCAATTCCGGAACCGCCGCCCTGCATGCCGCCATGCGGGCGATAAAATTGAAGCCCGGCGAGGAAGTGATCGTACCGGCCATCACCTTTGCCGCCAGCGCCAATGCGGCGGTCTATGAAGGCGGCGTGCCGGTCTTCGCCGATGTCGATCCGGACACCCTGTTGATCGACCCAGCATCGGTCGCGCGTAAGATAACTCCCAACACACGGGCGATTGTCGCGGTGGACTATGCCGGACAGCCGGCGGACTATGACGCCCTGCGCGCCCTGACAAAGGACCGCAATATCGTCCTGATCGCCGATGCCTGCCATGCGCCAGGCGCGACCTATAAGGGCCGCAAAGCCGGCACCTTGGCCGACATTTCCTGTTTTTCCTTCCATCCTGTGAAACACCTCACCACCTGTGAAGGCGGCATGGCCCTGACCGACGATGCCGGCATGGCGGCGCATATGCGCCGCTTTCGCAATCACGGTATCGACAGCGACCACCGCAGCCGCGAAAAGAGCGGCACCTACGCCTATGATATGCGGGAGCTGGGCTACAATTACCGTCTGCCCGACGTTCAGTGCGCCCTGGGCCTGGCGCAATTGGCGCGGTTGTCAGGCTGGGTGGCGGCGCGTCAGCACATTGCCGGACTATACGACCAGGCGCTGGCCGGCATGGCGCAGGTAACGCCTCTCAAGACCCATAAGGACCGCACCCATGCCTATCACCTCTATGTGGTGAAACTGGCCGAGGGAATCGACCGCGACCGCGTCTTTGCGGGGCTGCGGGCCGACGGGATCGGGGCCAATGTCCATTATGCCCCCGTCCATCTGCATTCCTTTTACCGGGAGCGGGGCTATGCGCCTGGGATCGCGCCGGTCGCCGAATCGGTCAGCAGCCAACTCCTGACCCTTCCCCTGTTCCCCGCCATGGCCGCAGCCGACGTCCATCGCGTGGTGGCGGCTTTGGCCAAAGCCGTCGGCTAAGAGTTGAAAGCGTTGGTGAGCCCAGATGGGGTCGAACCATCGGCCCTCTGATTAAAAGTCAGATGCTCTACCGCTGAGCTATGGGCTCTCACCAAGGCGCCGGACCATATGGGGCCGCCCCCGGGGGGTCAACGGTCATTTTGAGCCGATTTTCGAGCTTTTCCGCGGATTTTCCGACCCTCCCACCGGGCCTAGGAAGTTATTAACGACCACCAGCCAGTATAGTTACCAGAATCTTGCCCGCCCCCGGCTTGCACCCATGAACGCGCCGTTTCTTGACAGCAAAATACAGGGCCAGACCGGCGGCCTGCGCGTCTTCGCGTTTTTCCATCTCAACCTGGCCTTTTCCTCCATCGAGGAGGAACGCCGCGTCGAGGTGATCGCGCGCTGCTACTGGCCCCTGCTGCGGCTGGCGGAAAAACATCCCCATATCGGCATCGAAGTCTCGGGCTACACGCTGGAGGAGATTGCCCGGCGCGATCCCGCCTGGATCGCGCAGGCGCGCGCGCTGATAGCCCAGAGCAAGATCGAGCTGATCGGTTCCGGCTACAGCCAGATGATCGGACCTTTGGTGCCGGCGCGGGTGACGGCTGAGAATCTCCGAATCGGCAATGCCGTCTATGGGGATTTGCTGGGCACCCGCCCCGCCGTCGCTTTGGTCAACGAGCAGGCCTATTCCGCCGGACTGGTCGAACACTATCTCGATGCCGGCTACAGCGGGCTTTTGATGGATTGGGACAATCCGTCCGCCCATCATCCGGAATGGGACGCCGGGCATCAGCATCTGCCGCAATATGCCTGCGGACTTGACGGCCGCAAGATCGCTTTGCTGTGGACCAACACCGCCGCCTTTCAGCAGCTGCAGCGATTTGTTTATGACGACATCAAGCTGGAAAGCTATCTGCGCTTTGTGCGGGCGCGCAAGGGCGCTTCCCCGCGGGCGCTATGCCTTTATGCCAGCGACGCCGAGATTTTCGATTTTCGTCCCGGACGCTTCCGGACGGAAGAAAAACTGCCCCAGACCAGCGAACGGGCCAGCGAATGGGAAAGACTGGATAAGGCGTTCACCGCCGTGACGTCCGAACCCGGCATGGTCCTGACCAGCCCGTCCGACGCCCTGAAATTGATCGATCACCCAGGCGCCGGCCATATGCTGCGGCTGGAGAGCGTTCAATGCCCCGTTCCGGTTAAGAAGCAGCGCAAATACAATCTGGCGCGCTGGGCGGTCACCGGGCGCGACAATATCGCCATCAACGCTGCTTGCGAGCGAATTTACCAGGGCGTGCTGGAGCGCACCGACCCCGATTGGAAAGAGCTTTGCTATCTCTGGGCCAGCGATTTCAGGACCCATCTGACCGACAAGCGCTGGGCGGCGTTTCGCGCCCGGCTCCAAGCCGCGGAAGCGAAATACGCCGCCCCTGCACGTCCCTCTCCTGCGATCCCGCAGGCGGCGCCTGCCACCGAACGCCATCTCGAAATCAAGACCGGCACAATCGGCGCCCGGCTGGACCGCCGCCGTGGCCTGGCGCTGGAAGAATTGCGGTTTGACGGGGCCGCCCTAGTGGGCGGATTGCCGCACGGCACGTTCGAGGACATTTCCCTGCAGGCCGATTGGTATACCGGCGATTGCGTGTTTGAAGCGCCCGGCGAGCACAAGACCACGGATCTGGAATGGTGCGAGGCGCGGATCGAAAAGCACGGTGATGGCAGCGTTATTGCCTACGCCAAGATTGAAACGCCCAAGGGGCCCATCGAAAAATCCATGCGTTTCTCCGGCGACACGCGGCGTGTCGAATTCGACATCACCTTCCATTGGAAGGATTGGGGCAAGGGCGTGTTGCGGCTGGGCCATTTCACCCTGTTGCCTGCGGCCTTTTGCCTGGAAGCGTTGGAACTGGCCACCACCAATGGCGGGCGCCGGGAGAGCTATCCGCTGGCCGGCTGCGCCGTCGACCATGGCGGACCGGTATCGTTCCTGGTCTCCTCCAGCCATGGCCTGGGGATGACCGAAGGCTGGGCGGAGATCGGTGACGGCAAAAATCGGCTCAGGATCGATATAGACCGCTCCACAGCCCCGCTTTTGGGCATGCTAACCTGCCGGCCCGCCCGGCTGGCGGACGGCTCAGCGGGCTTCTTCTGCCAGCTGCAGCTTTCAGCGATGGAACTGGACGACACCCGCAAGCCCTCGCCCTATCGTGAGGGGCCACGGCGGTTCCGGTTTTCGATCAGCGCGATCTAAATTGAGGCGCCCCGTCAGTAGGCGCCCTGGCCCCTCAGCAGCACCCACACCGTCTGCAGCAGAATCACCAAATCGTACCAGACGGTCCAGTTCTTGATGTACCATTCGTCATAGGAGATGCGCTCGGCGAAGGTGGTGTGGCTGCGGCCGCTGATCTGCCACAGGCCGGTGATGCCCGGCCGCACCCGCTCATACAGGCTTATGACAGCGCCATACTCCGGCAACTCGCGCCGCAGCAACGGGCGCGGACCGACCAGGCTCATATCGCCCAGCAGCACGTTCAGCAGTTGCGGCAACTCGTCCAGACTCTTGCGCCGCATCCAGTCGCCAACGCGGGTGACGCGCGGATCGGCTTGCAGTTTGAAATTGGATTCGCAGTAATGCGCCAGCAGGCCCGGATTTTCGGTTTCCCAGCGCGCCATCTGATCCTCCGCATCCACCACCATGGTGCGGAATTTCCAGCAGGTGAAGTCGCGCCCTCCGCGTCCTACCCTTGTCTGGCGGAAGAAAATCGGGCCACGATCCTCTTTCCAGATCAGGAAGGCGAAAAACAGGAACAGGGGCGCGAGAAGCAACGCCAATATGACCGCCCCTATGAAGTCGAGGCTGCGCTTGAAAATGCGCTGCGGCAGGCGGGCCAGATTGTTGCGGACCTGCAGCAGCAGCAGGTCCTTGCCGAAGAAGTAGTTGGTGGAAAGCCCGTAGAGCGGCAAACGACGCAGCGACGGCACAATCGCCACCGCGATGTCGGCGCCGACCAGCTGATCGATCAGATCATTGTGATTGATGGTGGCGCGATCGTCGGGCACCAGAATCACCTGCCGGCAACCCGCCGCCATAAGCGCGGACACCAGCTGATCGGGAGATGTGATCAAGGGCACCAGATCGGCAAACGCGCCCGCAAGATGCTTTTCCGCCGTCTCCGGCACCACCCATTGCACCTTCAGGCCCAACGCCAGTTGCTGGCCCAGCACCGGCACGACCTCCTCGGCCATGGGGCTGGTGCCGATAATGGCGGTCGGCAGATGCCAGACCCCGGCCTTGCCCAGGACAAGACGCGTGACCTGACGCATGGTCGGCAAGGCGAAAATCAGCCCCAGCCAGACTGTGATGCCCACTATCAGTCCGCTGGGCTCCAGCAGGGACACGGCCGCGTTATAAGCGATGCCGCAAACCAGAAGCGCGGTGGTGGTGGCGCGTGCACCGTCCCAGAACAATTGCCGCCGGCTATAGTCGCCCACCAGATAGCGGGCACCCACAAAGAGCAATGCGATGATCATCACCAGATCGATACTGGCGTTGGGCTGTCCCAGCGAGCGGTTGCGAAACAGCGCCAGGGCGGGTGGCGTCACCAGCAAATGCAGGATGGCATCGGCAATGGCGAAACAGATCAGATCGGAACCGACCAATCCCAACAGAATGGTCAGGCGCCGCCAATGGGAGCCGCCGCTGCGAACCCCCAAAGGGTAGTGGCGTGTCTGTTCGAAGGACGCGGCGATGGTCATGGATGTTTAGAGACTCTCCAGAGGTCAGAGTAACAATTCGTCATCGTAAAATCACGCCTTGCAGTGGGTCACAGCGGGAACAAAGTGCAACGCATATCCGGAACATAGCGCCATACCATAGGCCTTACGAGCCGCGACAGATAATGTATTTATCTTTTAAAACAATGCCTTAAGTCAATTTTCTGGTACCGCCATCTCGTGGGATGCCGAAACTTGCGCGACCCAGCCGGACAAGCGGGATTGAGAGATTGCCTCCCGCATCTCACGCATCAATCGCTGATAATATGTCAGATTGTGCCAGGTCAGCAGTATGGCGGCGATGATCTCGCCCGATTTCACCGTGTGATGCAGATAGGCGCGGGTGAATTGGCGGCAGGCCGGGCAATCGCAATCCGGATCCAGCGGCATTGAGTCCTCGGCAAAGCGCGCATTCTTCAAATTGAGCGCCCCCTGCTTGGTAAAGGCCTGACCGTTGCGGCCCGAGCGGGTGGGCAGAACGCAATCGAACATGTCGACGCCGCGCAGCACCGCCCCCACAATATCGTCCGGCTTGCCAACTCCCATCAGATAGCGCGGACGCTCCGAAGGCAGATGGGGAACCGTCGCCTCCAAGGTCTCGAACATCGCGCTTTGCGCCTCGCCCACCGCCAGGCCGCCGATGGCATAGCCGTCGAACCCGATCTCTTTCAACGCCTCAGCGGAACGCAGGCGCAGATCGGCGAAGGTGCCGCCTTGGACGATTCCGAAACAGGCGCGCCCGGCGCGCTCCTGGTCATCCTGTTCCTGGAATTCGGCTTTGGAACGCTTGGCCCAGCGCATCGACAGCGTCATGGATTTTTCGATTTGCCCATGGGTGGCGGGCAGCGCCGGACACTCGTCGAACACCATCTGGATGTCGGAGCCCAACTGGCGCTGGATCCGCATAGCGCGTTCGGGCGACAGAAATTCTTCATGTCCATCGATATGCGACTGGAACTTGACGCCCTCCTCGCTGATCTTGCGCAGGGCCGACAGGGACATCACTTGAAAACCGCCGCTGTCGGTCAGGATGGGACGCGGCCAGTCCATGAATTTGTGCAATCCGCCCAGCCGCGCGATGCGCTCGGCGCCGGGCCGCAACATCAGATGATAGGTGTTGCCCAACAGGATGTCGGCGCCGGTTTCACGAACGCTCTGCGGCAGCATCGCCTTGACTGTCGCCGCCGTGCCGACCGGCATGAAGGCCGGGGTGCGGATCTCGCCGCGCGGCGTGTGAATGATACCGGTGCGGGCCTCGCCGTCGCGGGCCAGGAGCTCGAACTGAAAGTCTTTCATCGGGCTGGGATTAGCAGACAGGCGTCGCCATAGGAATAGAAGCGATAGCCGTGAGTGATGGCTTCGGCATAGGCCCGTTTCATCGCCTCCAGCCCCATCAGGGCGCTCACCAGCATGAAGAGGGTGGAACGCGGCAAGTGGAAATTGGTCAGCAGCAGATCCACGGCGCGAAAACGGTAGCCGGGGGTGATGAAAATCTCCGTCTCCCCATCCAAGGCCTGAATCGCGCCATCCGGGGTTGTCGCGCTTTCCAGGGTGCGCAGGCTGGTGGTGCCCACCGCGGCGATACGCCCGCCCGCCGTATGGACCGCGTTCAACCGTGCCGCGGTTGCGGCGTCCAGCACCGCGTGCTCGGCATGCATGCGATGCTGGGCGGTGTCGGCGGCGGTTACGGGGAGGAAAGTCCCCAGCCCGACATGCAAAGTCACCGCTTCGCGCGTCACACCTTTTTTCTCCAGCGCCGCGAATAGCTCCGGCGTGAAATGCAGTCCGGCGGTGGGCGCGGCCACCGAGCCCTCTTGCCGCGCGAAAAGGGTTTGGTAATCGGACACGTCGCGGGCATCCGCCTTGCGTTTGCCCGCGATATAAGGCGGCAGCGGCATTTCGCCCTGCGCCGCGATGGCCGCATCGAGCGCCGCGCCGGATAACGCGAACTGAATTTCCGCCTCCCCATCCTGGCCGCGCGCCGTGACCCGGGCCTTCAAGGGACCGAACAGCAATTCGTCGTCCGGTGCCAGTTTGCGTGCCGGCCGTGCCAAGACGCGGTAACGATCTTTCGCCAGGCGTTGATGCAATAGAATCTCGATCTTCGCCTCGAGCTTTGATTGGCCGGTGTCGCGCAACCGCTGCCCATACAGCCGCGCGGGGATGACTTTGGTATCGTTGACCAGCAGCGCATCGCCTGCCCGCAAATAGTCCGGCAGATCGCGCATGCTGCGATGGCTAATACGGCCACCCGCTTCCACCACCATCAGACGCGCGCTGTCGCGCGGCGCGGCGGGCCGCAAGGCAATCTGCGCCTCCGGCAGATCGAAATCGAACAGGCTGACATCCATGGCGGGGGCCTATAACAGGCACCCCATACTAGCGCGAGGAATTTTGGCCCCTGGCTAGGAGCGAGGAGCGATGTGGGCAGTAAAGCGCCCATGAGCGACGAAGCGACAACGCCAGGGGGCAAAAGGGCCGCGCTAGGCGATGAGCTTGCGGTACAGGTGCCAGGTGGCATGTCCGAGGACCGGAATCGCCACCATCAGCCCCACAAAAACCAGCGCCGAACCGGCCAGCAACAGGGCCGCCACGATCAGGCCCCATAGCGCCATCGGTCCGGGATTGGCCAGCACGGCCCTGAAAGACGTGCCTATGGCGGTATCCAGGCCGCAGTCGCGGTCCAGCAGCATCGGAAAGGACACCACGCTCACCATCATCGCCAGCAGGGCAAAGAGGAAGCCGACGCCCAGACCCAGCACGATCATCTCCCGCCCCTGGCTGGTGTAGAAAACCGCCTGGGCAAAAACTTCGGGGCTGGGAGAGCGTGGAAGGATGGGGCCCAGGGTGAACTCGAAGATCACCCAGGCGGTGGCCAGCCAGGCCAGGAACACCGCGATCAGAATCAACCCCAGCGCGGCAATCCCGCCAATGGCGGGCGCCTTGAGAACATCGAAGGCATTGGCCCAGCCGACCTCGGCGCCCTGCTCACGCCGCCGGCTCATCTCATACAGCCCCACCGCCGCAAGCGGCCCGATGATGGCAAAGCCCGAGGCCAGCGGAAACACCAGCGGCAACAGGTCGGAGCCAAAGGCCAGGCGCGCCAGAACCAGGCCGACAATCGCATAGGTGGCGCAGAGAAAGAGCACATCGCTGCGATAGGCCTCGAAATCGGCAAAGCCCTGGCGCAGCGCCTGCCAGATATCGGCGCTGGCGATGCGCCGTATCGCGGGGGCGGGCGAATGGGCCACGTGGCGCATATGATCGATGGAACGGCCCACCGCGCCGGCCGCATGGGCCGCCGAAACCAGCTGTGCCCCGCTCCACTCAATCGGATTTCTGATGGCCATGGCGCCTCTCCCGTTGCTTTGCGGGGCGCCTTGGCCTGGCGGCTGGTCTCCTTGATGGAAGAGGGCAGCCGTCGGTCACGGCGAACCCGTGGACCTGTACCAGTGGCCCGACTATAGACCTGCGGCAGGACGTCGCAAGCTGGAACTTTGTCCCTTATTTATCCGGTACTTGCGAGAACGGCTACGATGATGCGGTCCTGGGTGTCCTCGTCCAGATAGGGATGCATGGGCAGGCTGACGACATGGCCACTCAGGGCCTCGCTGACCGGTGTCGGGGCGCTGGGATAATGGGCATAGGCCGGCTGCCGCGACAGCGGGATGGGGTAATAGACCATGCTGGGCACCCCGGCCGCTTTGAGGCCCGCCTGAAAGGCGGCGCGGCGCGGGACCTGGATTGTGTATTGCGCCCAGGTCGAGGTGACACCCTCCAGCACAAAGGGTGTCTTGATCCGGTTGGACCCTGCCAGGGCCTGATCGTAGCGGCGCGCCACGGCGTTGCGCTTGTCGATCTCGTCCGCGAAGATTTTCAGCTTTTCGATCAGGATCGCCGCCTGGATGGTATCGAGCCGCGAATTCAGCCCGATATGGACATGCTCGTAACGGTCGCTGCCCTGGCCATGCATGCGCAAACTGAGAAGCAGATCCTTCAAGGCGTCGTCATTGGTGAAACAGGCGCCGCCATCGCCATAACAACCCAGCGGCTTGGCGGGAAAGAAACTGGTGGCCGCCGCGTCGCCGATGGCGCCGGCGCGTTTGCCGTCCATCACGCCGCCAAAGCCCTGCGCCGTGTCGCAGAAAAGCTTGAGCCCCTCGCGCTTGGCGAGTGGCGCCAGGCTGCGATAGTCGGCCGGCTGGCCGAACAGATCGACCGGCATCACCACCTTGGGCGTCAGCTTGCCGCCCTGTTTGACCATGGCGATGGCGGCTTCCAGGCTGACCGGATCCATGTTGAAGGTATCGGGCAGCACATCCACGAACACCGGCGTGGCTCCGGCCAGCGCCACTACCTCTGCCGAGGCCGCGAAGGTGAAGGCCGGCACAAACACTGCATCGCCCGGCCCCACGCCCCAGGCCTTGAGCACCAAAAGCAGCGCATCGGTGCCGTTGGCGCAGGCGATGGCATGTTTCACCCCGGCCCAAGCGGCAATATCTTTTTCGAATTGGGCGACCTGCGGCCCCAAGATCCACTGCCCGCCTTCGACAGCGGCCTTGATGGCGGCATCCAGCGGCGCACCCAGCCGGCGGCGCTGGGCTTGCAGGTCAATGAAGGCAATGGGCTGGCTCAAGGGTCACTGGTCCGGATTCGCGCCGTTTTATGCCGTCAATCGCCACCAACCGACAAACGAAATATTGCAAAATAAATCCTGCATTGCCGGTCGGATTCCGCTATGTCTGACCTTTCTCAAGCACCGTGAGATGCGACAAATTCGTTAGGAGTTAGGATGTCAGGCATGCGGAAACAAAGCGCGGACCGTACCGACGGCCGAGCCGACGCTGTGCGTGACCTGTTTCGACGCTCCATAGAGCTCAAGCAGAAGCTTATCGCGGACCATGCCGATCGGGTTGTGGCGATGGCCGATGTTTGCATCGATTCTCTTTGCAGCGGCGGTAAGCTGTTACTCTGCGGCAATGGCGGATCGGCAGCCGACGCCCAGCATCTCGCGGCGGAGATGCTTGTCAGGCTGCGGCCGGAGGTGAATCGCGACGGCGTGCCGGCGATCGCGCTGACATTGGACCCGTCCTCAATGACCGCCTGCGGCAATGATTACTCGTTCGAGGTCTATTTCGAGCGCATGACCCGCGCGCTTGGGCGTCCGGGCGATGTGTTGATCGGTATCACCACTTCGGGCCGCTCCCCCAATATCATCAAGGCAATGCAGGCGGCGCGGCAAATCGGCATGAAAACTTTGGGACTTTTGGGCGGGACCGGCGGCTCGGCCTTGGCGGAATGCGACTTGGCCTTGGTGGTTCCGTCCACCGAGACCGGCCGCATTCAGGAAGGCCATATCGCCATTGGCCATGCTTTGATGGAATTGATCGAGGACGGCCTGATCGCTCGCGAGGCCATCAAGCGTTGCTGAGCCAAGCTGTATTTCTGGTGGGTGGCCTGGGCACACGCCTGAAGGAGCGGACAAGGGCCACACCCAAGCCGCTTCTGGATGTCGGGGGGCGGCCCTTCCTGGAATATCTTCTGGATGAGGCCACGCGCCAGTCTTTCACCGAAATCTTGCTGCTGGCGGGGCATTTCGGCGATCAGGTGCGAACCCTCTATGACGGCCGCAAATGGCGCGGCGCGCAAATCCGGGTCCTGTGCGAAAACGAACCGTTGGGCACAGGTGGGGCCTTGCGATTCGCACTTCCCCACCTAAAGCCGCATTTTCTGCTTGCCAATGGCGACAGCTTTTTCGACATCAACTTACGCGCCTTATCGGCGGACCTGCCCGAGGGCGGCGCGGCCATGGCACTGCGCAATGTGGTGGGTGACCGCTATGGCCGCGTCAAGCTGGAGGGTAACCGGGTTCTGAGTTTCCATGCCTCCCAGGAAAACATAAAAGGCCCGATAAACGGCGGTATCTATGCGATCAGTCGCGCCATTGTCGAAACCATCCCTGACGGCAAATTTTCGTTGGAAAGCGACATTTTTCCATCACTGGCAACGCGGGGCGGCATTCGCGGCCGGACGTTCGACAGCTATTTTATCGATATCGGCGTGCCGCAGGACTTGGAACGCGCGCAGACGGACCTACCGCGGCATGTACGCCGCCCCGCGGTGTTCTTCGATCGCGACGGCGTGCTCAACCGCGATACCGGCTATCTGCACCGGCCGGAGGAATTCGAATGGCTGGAAGGCGCAAAGAGCGCCATCCGGCTCTGCAACGATGCCGGCTATTTCGTTTTCGTGGTGACCAACCAAGCCGGTGTGGCGCGTGGCTATTACGACGAAAGCGATGTCGAGAACCTTCACGTCTGGATGCGCAAAGAGCTTGCGCTGGAGGGGGCCCATATTGACGCCTTCGAATACTGCCCGCATCACCTCGACGGTGTGCGGCCGGAATATCGCCGCGCTTGCCCCCGGCGCAAACCCGAACCAGGCATGATTCTGGACCTTCTCGCGGACTGGCCGGTGGACAAGGGCGCCAGCTTTTTGATCGGCAACACCCAAAGCGACCTGGATGCAGCCGCAGCGGCTGGCATTGCAGCCCATCTTTACCAGGGCGGCGATCTCGCCGCCTTCGTAGCCTCCCTCCTGAAAACCCGCTTGGCGCCGGGCTAGATGTTTAGTCCCGGCATTTGCTGGAGCGGGTTGACGGTGAAGCGGTCTGGCTCTTTTGTCCAGAGCTTGCAGACGTACTCGTAAGGGGTGAGGCCGTTGATGGTTTTGAGACGTTTGGCGAAGTTGTAGGCGGTGAC